>JABDHB010000001.1 GCA_013285775.1 Chlamydiota bacterium
TCATGGATCATGTATTTTTGTCGTGTACAGAGATATACAATAAATAATTTCTTCTTTCTTAAAATTTGATGATTATTCATGATCAAAAATTTCGAGGAGAGCAGAAAATTATGGTATTTTCGATTTGTCTAGCGATTTTGGGACTGCTATTTATCTACCTAGAGTTTTTTCTTCCTGGCTGGGTCTTAGGGATAGGAGGAGGATTGCTGATCATATTTAGCATAGCCCTATTTCTTGGAGAAACAACGGCTCTTATGCCAGTCTTTATTTTTGTGGGAATCCTTTCTATTTTAGCTGTATATACTTGCAATTTAGCCCTTAAGAGACGTGTAAAGCTCAAAAAAGATGAAGATCTTAATTGAATCTTAATTGCAAAACGGTATAATCCTAGGCTATGACATGTTGTAGCGTTTTTCCTGTAATTCCTTGTTTGGAATCTTACGATGATAAGTGGCGTGATATCTGCGGCAAAAAAATATATGCTGATGGCTCTAGCTTTGAACCAAAAATTTATACGGTAAGTACCACAAGTGGAAATGTTTTTCTCAAAACGGAAAGTGCAGATATTAGTTTGATTTCAGCCCTGATGATTCCCGGATATGCGCTTTACGGTGCAGCTTCCATTGTGTTTCATACTTTAAGAATTTTCCCGGATCTTTATGTTCATCTTAAAGAGGGGGAGATCTGCAATGCGCTCGTAGCTGTAGCAATAGATATTTGGAACATCATTAGAGACCTCATTTATACCCCTCTTCTCATGTTAGCTGCGCTCTATGGCATTTTGTTTTCTCATGAAGGAAGAGAGCTTATGGCTATGCTCGATCTTTCTTGGCATCATGGCGTAAATTATGAAGGAGACTATAGAAATACTCTTATTAAGAGGGAGCAATCACAACTGCGGAAGCTAGAGAGTTCTAAGGATCTTACACCTGAAGACGTAGCCAAAAAACAGGAACTTACCGATAAGTTTAAAGATATGAGTGATTTCAAAGTTTTTTGGACAGCTGCGAAAGCGGCCAAAGTGTTCTATCTTCCTTGGTGCATGCAATCTCGAGGGAATGTCCGTAAGTCAAATATTTCTGTTGTTTGGGACCGTACTGACGATACAACGAAAAAACTTCTCAAAGAGAGGCTTAATCTTGCTCCAGTGGCTCCTCAATAGGGGTTAGCACCCTCACTTCGAGCTGAGACTCAGAGACTAGCATCTTTTTTCCCCCAATTTCTACAACGTAAAGAAGTGTTTTAGAGCTAAGAGAGCGCTTTTCTAAAATTTTTACCGTTACATTTTGATTCATAAACCTCATCCGCCCTTGCGACAGCCTTTTAAGGGCCCAGAAGGTGAGGAACACTAAAACCAACAATCCGACCAAGGAAAGGATCATCTTGAAAAAGGCATGCTCATAGGAAGGGGTTTCTGGGAGCATTTCAGGCTGCACAGGAGCAACCTCTTGAGTTTGAGCTGTGGCAGGAGATGGTGTAGGTGTAGGAACATCTTCAGCGTAAGTATAGGTAAAGAACACCAGTAAAAGGATGTAAAGAATTTTTTTCATAGCTAGTCCTTATTTCTTAGATAAGTAATAATATCGCATAAAAGTGGCGGTAAGGCAATGATGAAAGTGATCGAATTGAATTTAGCAGCAGCAAAAAAAAGAAAATCTAAGCAAACAGGATTTATCCATCACTGCTACGAAGATCCAAAAAACAGTGATACAATCCCCGTGATCGAAAATTTTTGCTACGCTGAAGCCCTTTTAAGAAGCCGTCTTGCGGAAAATGTTTTGGAAGGAAGAGCTCTTTTAGAAAAGCTCAAAGCTTTTGAGATTGATGGGCTATATCCTGTTTATCTGCATGAATACCCCAATTGCAGAGTTAAAAAGCCTGAGAGCATAAAAACAGCTCTGCCCGAGAACTGGCATCCCAGGTTTCACGCATTTATTGAAGATAAGCAGCAGGAAAAAGGGGAGCCAGAACTCACGTTAGACGATTTAAGGATGGGACAGCTTTACAATTCTTTTTCTAAAAGGGCTCTTACTGATCATCCGGTCCATTTAAGAGCTTCTCTCATAGAGCCGTCTGAGGTTCTAAACATTGAGAACAATGATCCATTTGTAAGAAGACTCAGCGAAAATACGTTTAAAATTTGGTGGGGTGATCAGAGTGTTACCCACACATTTGCTCTTTTTACAAAAGGGAAGCTTGAAAAAATTTCTGAAGAAGAGTTTTTAATCTATTTGCCTGAAGAGCATTTAGAAGAAGAAGCTTTAGAAATTAAGTGCTTTTTGAATATGCATGAGGAGAATAAAATTACCATGAAAGCCAGCACTTTTAAAGTGGCAGAGGTAGTTGAGATTTCTTCCAAAGAGTTAAAAATAGAACTAAGCTTTTATGCAGATGAGGGGAATTTTTTAGGCCACATCTCGCACGGGAATCGTCCCCATTCCAAAAATGTCACCATCTTTGATGCCTACGATTGGCAAATTGCTCTTCGTTCCATCAGAAGACCCGTGAACTCTATCGTCCGAGCAATCATAAAAATCACAAGCTAAAAACAAGATTTTTTCATCGCGAAGCGATTCTTTTTCTCTCTTCATCGCGAAGCGATTTTGGAGTGCGCAAATTTATTTGCGCTTTTCTCTACATCGATTTATCGATGTATAAGCTAGCGGCGATGAATCGCCTTAAAGAAAAGCGCAAATAAATTTGCGCACTCCAAAATCGCTTCGCGATGAAGAGAGAATCGCTTCGCGATAAAGAAGAGTTTCTTCTCTAAACTAGTTTGAGTGACGGAGAGTCCACAGCCATTCCCATAGCGTGCATTCCGTTATCAACGTAGAGGGTCACTCCCGTGATAGCAGACGCAGCAGGAGAAAGGAGGAATGCAGCTGCTTGGCTGACCTCTTCGGCGGTCATCTCTTTTACAAGAGGGGCATTTGCTTTTGAGTATTCAATCATGCTGTCGATTGTCCCAATGGCTCTGGCAGCTCTACTGCGAAGAGGACCGGCAGAAATGGTATTCACACGGATACCCCACTTCCTTCCAGCTTCCCAAGCAAGAGTGCGGGTGTCGCTTTCAAGAGCTGCTTTGGCAGAGCTCATACCGCCACCGTAGCCTGGAACTGCTTTTTCTGAGGCGAGATAAGTAAGGGAAACTGTAGCGCCTCCATGAGTCATGATAGGACCAAAATACTTAAGCATGCTGACAAAAGAATAGGCGGACGCGCTAACTGCTGCTAAATACCCCTTTCTCGAAGTTTCTAAGAGAGGTTTTTTCACTTCAGGACCGTTTGCAAGGCAATGGACGACAATATCGATTGTCCCAAAGTCTTCTGCGACTTTCGCTGCTACTTCAGAAATCGTATAATGGGAAGCTTCTTGGTACCGTTTATTCTCTTTAATTTCTTGAGGAACATCTTCTGGAGTGTCAAACGCAGCATCAAGAGCATAAAGCTTTGCGTATTCCATCAAAGAACCGTCGGAAAGGGTTCTGGATTCATCAAATTTTCCTAATTTCCACGATTGAGTAAAGATGTTGACCATAGGGGTCCAAGTTCCAATCAAAATGGTTGCGCCAGCTTCAGCGAGCCCCTTAGCAATCGCCCAGCCATACCCTTGATCGTCTCCCACACCTGCAATAAAAGCTTTTTTTCCTTTAAGATTAGCCATGATAGTTACCCCTTCAGTTAAGGTAACCTTTGTAACATATTTCCTCGTTTAGAGGAATTATTTCTTTTTTCCCATCATGAGGCGTCTCCACCCTTCAGCAGTCAGAATTTTTCGGTGGGATCCTTTAACGGGAGTTGAAGTTTTTTCTTTAGGTTTGTGTTCCATAATTTCCTTGCCTTTGGCCTTTTTTATCGGTTTTTTGACAACAGGAGCTTTCTTAACAGGTTTTTTGGCAAATTTCTTCATCATCCGCTTAATCATACACAGGCTCTCCCTTAAGATTAGTATTAATAATTTTATTTTATTTGTCAATAAAATATTTAAATTGCAATTTGCCCGTGACTGTAATTGCGTAATATAGGATAATTTAAGCTAGCAATAATAAACTTATACAGGAGGCAATATGAGTACTATAGGAGCAGCAGGAGCGGGGTCATCAGCAGCAGGTTCTTTTGCAGAGACAACTGTTAAGACTCTCTTGCAATTGGAAGAAGAAAATGCCTTGAACATGGCAAACGAAAAGCATATTGCTGCCTCTGAAGCTTTCTCTTCTGCTTTCAACACGTTCGAGAAATACATAAAAGTAATTGGTATTGTGGCAATTATCGGTCTTGGGGTGATAGCTTTAGGAGTTTGCTGCAGATTTAATGTAGGAGCTCTTCCAGACGTTCTCTCTAAGCAATATGCTTGGATTCCGTTAGTTGTAGGTGGCGTAGCTTTAACAACGCTTCCTTTTTCCTTGAATGTTGCTAACTGTAAATACAAAAACAGCCAGAACGTTAAGGCTAGGCATGCGTATAATGCTCTATATCATAAAAAGCTAGGTATATCATATGTACGTTTCTAGTAGCATCATGCTTGAGAGAATCTTCGCGCACTGCAAAAGATAGATGACTAACGGAAGAAAGAAAGAGAGTTCAATTCTCTTAAGGTCCATTGGGTAAGGTGGCTTTTCTAGCCCAACGGGCTAAAACTGTGTAGCCTAGGGCATCGCCCTAGGTAAACGGGAAAAAATAAAATCGCAGCCTGTAGGGCTGCAACAGGGCCATAACTTTGATATTCTGTTGCAGCCCTACAGGCTGCGATTTTTATGGTGCATTTTTCCTAGGGCGATGCCCTAGGCTACAGAGTTTTAGCCCGTTGGGCTATTTGGAGAAAATTTTCCTGGGCTAGATAATTTTACTCGTTGGGCTAATTTGGAGAGAGAATGGAAATTGAAATTGAGTATTTGGGAAATCTAGAGACTAAGTGCGTTCACGGGGAAAATGGATCGGTTGTATTCACCGATGCACCGAAAGATAATCAGGGAAAAGGGGAGAACTTTTCTCCGACAGATCTTTTTGCGGCGTCGCTTGGTTCTTGCGTGCTGACAATCATGGGGATTTACGCGAAAAAGATCGGGGTGGATATTACCGGGACAAAAATTCAGGTAACAAAGGAAATGGCAAAAATCCCTCCACGGAGGATCCAGCATCTCAAGTGTGTTTTAACCTCTCCCCACTTTTTTACCTCTGATGTAGCAGAAAAACTGCAGCAAGCAGGAGAGCATTGTCCTGTCCATTTAAGCTTGCACCCTGACATCACATGTGAATTTATCTACCATTGGGGACAAAAGTGAGATTTCAGGTTGTTCCTTGTTACTATTGCGCTGGGGCAGAAGCTGAGCGAAAAAAGATCATCGATCAAATTGTGATCGCGCTTTGCAAACAAGATTTAACGGTTTTACCACGCTCATACAATGCTGAAGAAACTCCTGTTTCTTCTGTGATGGCAGAGCTCAATACTCGGCCTCTTTTGGGCAAGTTTTCCATCATCGTATTTGATAGTGTGGAAAAACTTAAAAAAGCAGAGCTCCAGATATTAGAGAGTTATATTGCAAAGCCAGCTCCCTACGCACATCTGATTCTAGGCGGAACTACTCTCAAAATCACAAAAGGGGTATTAGCTTTTGATCTTTCCTCTGAAAAACCATGGGAAAAGCAGAATCGACTAAAAGAGTGGATGATGGGGGTTGCAGCCAAAGAAAGAAAGAGGTTAACGCCCGATCTTATTGCTTACTTATTTGCTCGCGTGGGCCCAGATGTTGCAGCCCTTGAGCAAGAGCTGCAGAAGCTTTTGACCTACGCTCTTGATAAAGAAGTCATTGACGTGGCAGATGCTGAAAAACTGTGCCCGCAACCTGCAGCAGTTACAAGTTGGAAGCTTGTCGAAATGCTTGTTTTCGAAGGGAAAATGCCTCCAAATCCGCCTGTAGAAGATATCTCTTCTCTTCTCGCTTTTATGGGGCAGATCCGCTACCAGCTAGAACAAGGAATAAAAAAAGAAGGAAAAAAACCTTTTTTTATAAACGCCCTTAAAGAGCTTTTTCGCTTAGAGGTGCAATGTAAAACACTTAATGTGGATTCCCGAGTTTTATATGATGTATTTGCTGCCAAACTTATTAGATCAAGGCGCTCTTAAGGAGCACTCGTTTCCTCCCATTGTTGCACAGATTGTCCCAACATTGACAGGGCTGATTGCTGAAAGTGAAAGGGGCGCGCGCTCTTTCTTAAAACAATTTGCAACCCATATTCCCCTTTTTTTACTAAACGAACACACAACCGATTCTGCCATCGCTGATTTCATTAATCAGTATACAGGAACCTGGGGTCTTATTTCCGACGCAGGCCTTCCATGCCTTGCAGATCCAGGCGCTAAACTCGTTGCTCTTGCGCGCAAAAAAACCATCCCCATTAAAGCGATCACTGGTCCTTGCTCAATCACTCTAGCGATCATGCTCTCAGGAATTCCCAGCCAAGCTTTCACTTTTCACGGTTATCCTAACAAAGATCTTCTCTCCCTCCAAAAAAACCACACCCATATCTTTATCGAAGCTCCTTACCGTAACCAAAAATTTCTCGAGCAACTCATCAAAACCCTCCCCGATAAAGCCCTCCTCTGCACAGCCACCGACCTTACAGCTCCCACAGAAGAAGTGATCACTCTTCCCGTTGCTTCTTGGAAAAAACACCCTCTTCCCGAAATCAACAAAAGACCTACGGTCTTTTTGTTGAACGTTGAACGCTGAACGATGAGCTGAAGAAAGAAAGAGTCCCTCTTCAGTTCAGCGTTCATCATTCATCGTTCAGCGTTTCTCTCCTACGCTTTGTACCGCATCAAAAACTTCCTCTCTCCTTTGGGGAGGGAGCGCTTTTTTCGTTTGGAGAAGAATTTGAGTGCAACTTCGAAGAGGCGTGTAGATTTTTTCTTGGTGAGCTTTCTTTTCTTGAAATTACGCTGCCGCTCTTTTTGTTTCTCTTTTGATAGTGTGGTTGCATTGGTTTTTAAGAGCTTTTTGGGCATCTTGGTTCCCACCTTTTTAAAACGGGGTGGCGGTGGGAGATATCTTCTAGCAGGAGGGGTTTTGGGGCGTATGTTTGCTACCATAAGCAGATAATGTAAAAATTTTTTTAATTGTCAAGTTTTAGGTGTTTTTGCAAAATTAGTGCCTATGAAAAAGGAACTCATTGAAAAGTTGTTCGAAATTAGTGAAAAGAGGGGGATGAACCTGAGTCTGGATAAGGCTTGGGAACTTGCCGATGCTCTCGGCCTTCCTGAATTTCCGATGATCCATGTGGCTGGAACAAATGGAAAAGGATCTGTCACTACAAAGATTGGAAAGGCTTATGAGTTGCTCGGTTATCGAGTGGGAGTCTATACGTCCCCCCATTTATTTACATTTAGAGAACGGATTGTCATTAATGGAGAGATGATTTCAGAGCAGGCTGTAAATGAAGGCCTGGAAAAGATCTTTTCTTTGGGCATTGATGCTACCTACTTTGAAATACTTACTTTTTTGGCTTTTGACTATTTTAGTAAGGAGCAAATTGACATCGCGATCATTGAAACGGGGTTAGGAGGGCGGTTAGATGCCACGAATGTGATTACCCCTATTCTTACGGTTATCACTTCTATAGCAGAGGACCATATGCCCCTTTTGGGAACGACTTTGGAAGAAGTAGCTCAAGAAAAAGCGGGAATCATCAAGCCGGGAATCCCTCTAGTGATCGGTCCAAAGGCCCAATATAGGGCTATCATGGATAAGGCCGATGAGCTCTATATTGCAGATGAGGTAGAAGGGGACTTTGATGCCCAAAATAGTGAAATTGCTAGGTTAGCCCTAGAAGTGAATGGGGTTGTTTGCCCCGAGGCTCTAAAAGTAAGGCCTATGTGCCGGTTTGAGCAAGAAGGGGATGTGATTTACGATGTCGCTCATAATGCGGATGGGTTTAAAGCTCTATTTAAAGCACTCGAACTTCATTTTCCAGGAGAGGCTATAACGGCCATTGTGGGGATGTCCAAGGATAAAAACATAGAAAAATGTTTTGAAGTACTAGTCAAGCATTGTAAACACATCCATTTGGTAGAGGCAAATAGCCCTAGGGCCGCTACAAAAGAAGAGCTTGCAGCTGTTTTAGACCAAATGAATTATTGCTCCTATACAACAGGGACCATTGAAGACGGAATGGGTACCGCAGGCAAAAAAGTTGTCTGCGGCACGTTTTTTATTATGAAAGATGCTAGAAATTATCCTACTAAAGACACTCTTGACTTGAATGAGAGGTCGCTTAGCATCAGCTCTTCTAGTCTCACCTGATCTGCTTCTTTAAATAAAGAATTTATTTCAAGCTCGTTTATGTCTGCAGAATCAGCGATCTCAAAAGCAGCTGTAAGGATCGCCTGCATCATATTCCCTTGAGAAGAGGACAAGTGGGCTTGCACTCGTCTTTTGGGAAACTCTGCAAGTTGATTGAGCTTTATTTGAGCGCATTTCGTTCTATGTTGGTAAAACAGATCAGCTATCTCAAACAAATCGAGGGCAACTTCATCTTTTTCACACTCCTCTATGCTTGGCGAGCTTGGGACCTGTCTTGGAGGGATGTAACCTCCCGCGGCTTTTTTTAGTGCATCCTTTGCAAAGGCAATCACTTTACGGTCTTTTTTTAGAAGACGGTGGTTTTTACAGATATTTGTCACATGGTCTTGTAAAATTTTTTCTTGAATTTTGATCTCTTTTGGCAAAGATTTTTTTACTAATTCTTCCAGTTTTAGAGCTTCCTGCTCAAGTTTTAAAATTTCCGAGGTGACCCACTGATTGTCTATTCTTCCGTAAAGGGTGATCATTCTCTCGTCGAGACCATCTATCAGAGTATTGATTTGGATTTGCGTAAAAACATTTATTGAGCTAATTTGAGCTTGGATTTCTTTCAGCTCTATTTGAGCTCTTTCGAGTTCTCGGAAAAGTTCTTCGTGCAGCTCTGGAGATATGATGGGGGTATTGTGGAGCCTTTCTTCGACAGCTTCCACCTTTCTTACCAACAATTCTGACACTTTAATAAGTTGTCTGGAATCCATATTTTTGTACTCCATTTATTAAGTTATTATAACTATTATGAAGCTATTGTTACGATTTAATTAAGCTTCTTTAATAATTATAACTAATTTATTGTAGTTTGGCAACCCGTAAACTTTATTTAACCTAGATTCCGACAACTTTAAATTTTACTCTTTACAATATTCTTCACGATCTTCAAAATCGGAATAGGGGTCTCTTTTCCCAACACATAATCATGCGATTAAATGATGTAAAGCGAAACCTGAATTAAAATTTATTTTATATGTTTTTGAATAAAAATCAGAGAAGGGGAGGTTTCTCTATTAACCCAGCGGGTGTAAGAGGCGCTAAAGACCTTTGGGTCTAGGGTAGAACAGAGGCTTAAGAGGGCTTTTTCTTCTTTTTCTCCCTCAGGATGGCCTGGATAACAGGTGATCGATACACCGCCTGTGGCCAAGGCAAGGGCCTTTTTTACACTAAGAAGGGTGGTCTCTGTCATTGTGGTGATAGACTTGTTTTTTCCAGGGAGGTAGCCTAAGTTGTAAATAATTAACTTTACTCTGTTTTCTTCAGGAAATTCTACATGGGATTGGTGATAGAACAGAACTCTCTCTTTTTCTTCAGCGGAAAGGAGCATTTGCGCGGCCTCTAAGGCCTCTTTTTGGATGTCTAATGAGAGTACTTTTCCTTGTGATAAAATCTTTACTAGTTCTAGCGTATCATGTCCATTGCCACAAGTAGCATCGACTGCTGTATCTGTGGGAAGCAAGAGCTTTTCCCAAAACTGGTGTGCGAGATCGAGGTGGGAGTCGAAAACAGAAAATTGTTGTCTTCTATGCATAAAAAAAGTATCCTATACCCGTTATTAAATACCAAGGGGTATTAGCTCAGTTGGTTAGAGCGCCTCGTTGACATCGAGGAGGTCAGCTGTTCGAGTCAGCTATATCCCACACTTTGAACGCAGAATGCAAAACGCAAATCTAAAAATAAAGCATGCAGCAGCCCAAGTCATGGCTGCCGCTGTTCTTGACGTATTTCCTGGTACAATACTGGTAGAGGGACGGGGCCTTAGGCAAGGTTTCTATTACGATTTTATCTTTACATTTTCCTTTAGAGAGGAATTTCTTGTTCTCATTGAAGAGAGGATGAGAAAGATTATAAAGGAAAAAAGAGAGATCAAAAAAATCGAGATGGTCCCGGTAAGCGCAGCTGGGTTTTTAAGGCACAAAGGACAGCCGCTTAGAGCTGAAGCCGCAGAAAGCTCTCCTGATACGTTGATTTCGCTTATGCAGATTGGGGAACATGTCGACTATCAAGAATTTGATTTTTCTGAAGATGTTGGGATAGTAGGATCTTTTAAATTACTCAAATTTAGTGAGGTGGGCGGGGCTACCCGTATTTTGGGGACAGCTTTTTCTTCTAAAGAGGAGCTTAAAGCGGCTTTAAAAGAAGAGATTTCAATCGAGCCTTGTGATCATAGAAAAATAGGGGAAGAGATGAAACTCTTCGCTCCTGTAGAGGATTCAGGCTATTGGAGATGGCTTCCTAATGGGGATATTCTGCGCCAGCAGATGCTAGAACTTTTACCAAAAACTTTTTTAAGATACGTGCATGATGAAAATGCTGCAGGAGAAGGGATGCTTGATTCCAGGGGGTATTTTCTAGATCAAACAACTCATTTAAAAGAACCCTTGCAATTCATCGTAAAATTATTTAAACTTTGTGGAATAAAAAAGTACAGGTCTGTTGCTGATCAATTTTTGATCGAAGACGATCTGGGCAGGGAGTGGCCGGGCCCTTATGTTGAGCAAGAAGTTTGCTCAGTGTTTGGTCCGATGGAACGGTTTGTGGCTGTGATGCTCGAACAAAACGGGGGGGAAGTTGCCCTTCTTTTTGGCTCCTGAGCAAGTAAGGGTTATCGTTATAGACGATATGCCTGAAGAGTTTATTTGCCACTTGCGCTCTATTGGAATACGTGCTACGGTAGATGCCCGTGATGCACAATTAAAGATGAGGGTGCGAGAAGCTCTTTTAGAGCGAGTTCCTTATATTATTGTGATAGGGAAAAAAGAACTGCAAACGAACAGCGTCACTGTAAGAGCTTATTCTGCAGTAGAACAGACAATGCTAGTTGATAAACTATTGGATAGGTTAAAACTTGAGAATCAACAGAGAGATTAGAGCGCCAAGAGTGCGCGTGATCGGTTCAGACGGAAGTCAATTAGGAGTATTACTCTTAAGCGAAGCTTTGGGAAAAGCGGACCTTGAGGGATTGGATCTTGTAGAAATTTCTGCAGCTTCAGACCCTCCTGTTTGTAAAATTATCGATTATGGCAAATACCGTTATCAGATTACAAAAAAAGAAAAAGAAGGGAAAAAGTCGCAGCATCAGGTAAAAGTTAAAGAGATCAAAGTGAAACCGAATACTGATGAGCACGATTTACAAACAAAAGTGAAGCATGGTCGAGAATTTCTTTCGAAAGGAAACAAAGTACGGTTGACTTGCGTTTTTCGTGGAAGAGAGATGATGCATCCTGAGTTTGGCCAGAAAATAGTGCGTAAAATGTTAGAGGGGATGGCAGACCTAGGTTCAGCTGAAGCTCCTCCAAAAATGCTCGGCAAAAGCCTCTCGGTAGTTATTGCTCCTGGAGTTAAGAAAAAAGCTTAAAAATAAGGTCTACTATGGCAAAAGTAAAACAAAAAACAAACAAAGCTGTTAAGGCGAGATTCAAAGTGACTGGAACTGGGAAACTACTACGTGGAAAACCTGGAAGCCGACACATTTTAACAAAGAAATCTTCAAATCGTAAACGCCGTTTACGTAAAGATGCTCTTGTTGATCATGGACAAACAAAAATGTATGCACGCCTCATGGGTGTAGCGTAAGAAATATTAGGAGAATTTTATGGCAAGAGTAACAAACGCAGTAGCACGTCATCGTAAGATTAAAAGACTGCTCAAGCGTGCAAAAGGTTTCGTAGGAGATAGAAAGAACCACGTTCGTCTAACTTACGATGCTGTTTTATCAGCAATGGCTTTTAATTATCGCCATCGTAAAGAAAAGAAAAGAGACTACAGAGCTCTTTGGACAACTCGTATTGGAGCCGCTGCTAAAATGAACGGCGTTTCCTACAGCAAGTTGATTTTTGGACTAAAGAAAGCAGGTTGCTCAATCAACCGTAAAATGCTCTCTGACATGGCAATCAAAGATCCAGCTAGCTTTGCTGCAGTTGCTGAAACTGCAAAAAAGGCCCTGGTTTAAACCTGGGCTGGTTCACACACACCCTATACCTAGGGCGATGCCCTAGGCTACAGAGTTTTAGCCCGTTGGGCTAAGGGATTGAGCTAACCTAGGTTGGTGATGCTGTGAGCTTTTAGCCCGAAGGGCTAGAACTCTGTAGCCTGGGGCATCGCCCCAGGTTAGGTCCAAAATCTAATCGCAGCCTGTAGGGCTGCAACTAAAACGTTGGGTCTTATGCACGAAAGAGTCTCTTCTCTTAGACAACAGTTTCAGGCTGATTTCACCAAAATCGCACAATCTAAAGACGTCGAAGAAATTAAAGTTAAATATCTTGGCAAAAAAGGTCCTATTCAGCAGCTGATGCAGGATTTGCGCAACGTTTCAGCAGAAGATCGCCCCCTCATGGGTAAACTCATCAATGAGCTTAAAGAAGAAATCACCCATCTTTGCGAAAAAGGACTTGAAGGATTAAGCCAAGCAGAAGAAGCGCAAAAACTTCAAGAAGAGAAGATCGATGTCACTTTTCCAGGACGGACCCATTTTTTAGGAAAAAAACATCCTGTCTATCTTCTCATGGATGAAGTTCTCTCTATTTTTAAAGGAATGGGATTTTCTGTTCATTATGGACCCGACATAGATTCTGATTATTACAATTACGAAGGACTCAATTTCCCGAAAAATCATCCTGCAAGAGACATGCAAGACACTTTTTACCTCACTCCCGACATGCTCCTTCGCTCCCACACATCCAACACACAACTTCGGATCATGGAAGCACACAAACCTCCTCTACGTGTGGTTATGCCTGGTACCGTTTATAGAAATGAAGATATTAGCGCTCGTTCTCATGTTTTTTTTCATCAGGTAGAAGGGATGTACATTGATAAGCACGTAACGTTTGCAGATCTTTTTGCAACCATGCATGAATTTTGGAGCAAACTTTTTAAAACTGATGTTGTAACTCGCTTCCGTCCTAGTTATTTTCCATTTGTTGAGCCAGGTCTTGAAGTAGACATCAAATGTACTTCGTGCCAAGGATCGGGCTGCCGCCTTTGTAAACATACAGGTTGGCTAGAAGTTGTTGGCGCTGGCATGATCCATCCTGAAGTTCTAAAAAACGGCGGTATCGATCCTGAAGTGTATTCAGGCTTTGCTTGGGGCTTTGGCATAGAACGCCTCGCTCTTCTCCTCTATGGCATTACCGATATCCGCGCCTTTACCCAAAACGACCTAAAACTGTTGCAACAATTTTAACAAGTTGTTATGATCCTCGCACATATTCGGCATGGAAGAGTGGCAGAGTGGCCGATTGCGTCTGTCTTGAAAACAGAAGTCGGGCAACCGACCGTGGGTTCGAATCCTACCTCTTCCGATCAAACAAAAAAACCCACCAATCGGTGGGTTTTTTTATTTTTCCATTCTTCATCGCGAAGCGATTTTGGAGTGCGCAAATTTATTTGCGCTTTTCTCCACATCGATTTATCGATGTGTGCGTGGTGGCGGAATGCTTGTTAGATACAGCTTGTTCATCGATGAATCGATGAAGAGAAAAGCGCAAATAAATTTGCGCACTCCAAAATCGCTTCGCGATGAAGAATGGGAAATTTTTGCCCACGCGCTGTCGCGGCGTCAGTTTATGTTATGATTTGATAGTGAATTCACTGCGTAGAAACTAATTTGAGAGATCCTTCTACTTGGCCATTTTTCCACTTCCCAATATAGACTGCTCGATTTGGATAAATAAGCGTTCCATGTCCATGGAATCTACCTTCCTGAAAATCTCCAATATAGGTGGATTTTGGAGAAAGAGAAGTTTTTACGCCTCGTCCATGTGCACCTGCATTAGTAAGCTCTCCCTCGTATTCGTCTCCATTAGAGTAAATAATCTTACCCTGTGTTAAGGTGCCATCTCTCCATTGCCCTACATATTTGTCTCCGGAAGAGAAAGTGAGTGTTCCTTCTCCATGCTGTCTGTCCTCTTGCCATTGTCCAACATATTTGATCCCAGAGGCCAAAGTGAGTGTTCCTTCTCCATGCTTTCTGTCATTTTGCCATTGTCCCACATAGGTGTCTCCATTCAGCCAAGTCTGTGTGCCTTCTGAAAGTACGCCTTCAAGCCACTTTCCTATATAAGTCGTTCCTGAATGATTAATAATTGTGCCAAATCCATTTACAACAAAATTACAACATGCTGTCAAAAGCTTTAGTGAATAACTAGATGATAAACCATTTAAAAAATTCAGAGAATTCAGGTTAGGGAATAAAGGAGGTTGTCCTAAACGCGAGCTTTTAGAAAGGACTGTGATAATTTTTTCTGAGGTGAAATTTCGAGCAGCGGTGAAATTTATAGAAGTAATTTGGGAAAGTCTTTCAGTAGGTAGTGTTTGTAAACAGTTTAGATGTTTCAAGGAAATGAAATTAAAGTCGAAGTTAGAAAAATCGATTTCTGTGAGATTGGTTAAATAGTTGGAAATTCTTTTCCAATCAGAGCCTTTTCCAAAAATAATTAATGAAAACAAGTGAATTTTTTCTAAAGAAAGACTGGTTTTTGTCTTGATTTGTTGGATTGCGACTGTTCTAGAAGCTGTATAAAATGGTCTGGAAGTCGTTCTTATAGCTAAAATTTCTTTACAATCTAGAAATTGCAAAATGCTGGTTACGTGATCATTTTCTTCGAAAATTTTTGGCGTAGGTGTTTGTGGTTTAGTGGGCAACTCGGGAGGGAGATTAGGAGAAACTTCGGGGATAATAGAAGGAACTAAATTTACTCGGTTTTTCCAAATATAAGCAGAGGCAATAAAGTTTATAAAAGCAAGGCCTCCGCTAGCGTATGCAGTATCCAATAATTGTGTGGAAAATTGGGGTAATCTAATAAAAGTTAAGGTCATAAGAATCAGGGCAATTGCTGTAAAGGCAATGCCTATGATGGCCGCAGACCTCATGCGCGAGCTTGCTACATGATAGGAAACTGGTTCTTGAGGGAGTGTTTTACTAATTAATATTGTCATAATGTTTTTTTATTTATTATAATTATAATTTAAATCAATTTAAAATACAAGTTAATTGTTTTTGAAGATTATTTATATAAAGGTAATGCTTTAAAAATAAAGAGGTTCCATAGGATTCGAAGGTGTCCGGCAGCGGCTCATCAAAATTCTGGAGAAAATTACATTGACTCTATAAAATTGACTAAATAGCCTCAAAAACTCATTTATAATTGGTTGAATAGGGATTTATTATGTCAATTAAAGCAGAATATTTATGGAATAATGTATGCAATGCTGCAAGAGATTTTGAAGCATTATTGGATGTTTCAGAAAACAAGAAAATCTTTGGTGTTACTAGAGCAAAAAAGGACCTTAAACGCGCTGTAGAAACTTTTAAGGCAGCGGGAGGTACGCTTACTAGAATAAATGAACTCGTGTTAGGTTGTTGTTACTATGATACTCTGATTGTAGAGTACGCAGTTAAATATTTTAAACGGGATTCTTGCGTATCCATCGCTTCCTGCAAAACTTTGACGGTTCCTTCAGTAACGGATTATGCTAGGAAAGTGTGCTCAGCAATTCTTCAGTGTGTTACTTATTATGTCGTACACGACATGCCTTCGAGATTTACAGATTATAGTAAAATGAAACAATCATACACAGAGGCTATCACAGCTGCTCTAGATGTATTCTCAGTTACGGGTTTAAAATCTGCTATGAGAGAAGAAGGGTTTAAAGAAGCTACATTAAATAAAATCGATCGTGTACAAAAACGGATGATCTTGTAGGCTACGGTTTTACCAAAAGCAGGGTCAGATGCACCGTTTTATTCTTTTTTTCATATTCATTTGCTCCAGTGTTTTTTCTTTAGAAATTGTAGGAAGGGAAGATCTTTCTGAGGGGATGACAACCTGCAAGGCGAGGTTGGATAATGGTCTCGAAGTGTATCTTGTATCTGATCCAAGGAGAGAAAAAGGGGCGGTTGGTCTAGCAGTTGAGGCGGGGTCTTTTAATGATCCGTATGAACATCCAGGGATGGCTCATTTTTTAGAGCATCTTTTATTTATGGGCACAGAGACCTACCCTGAGGAGAAGGATTTTTTAGAGTTTATCAATGATCATGGTGGAACGGCTAATGCTTTTACGATGCATGATAGAACGGTCTATGGGTTTTCGATATATGATGATTGGTTTGATGAAACGCTAGATAGATTTTCCCATTTTTTTATCGATCCTTTGTTTACTGAATCTGCCATTCAAAGAGAAATGCATGCAGTAGATCATGAATTTGGAGACAACTATGAAGATGATTTTATTAGAGTTTGGAGAATCTTAAAGCAAACGGGGAGGCAGGACCATCCGAATGCTCTATTTTCTATTGGAAATATCACGAGTTTAAAGAAAACGACTCCTAAGGCTGTAAAACGGTGGTTCCATAAACACTATATTGCGAACAAAATGCATCTAGCGGTTTTTTCGGGGCGATCTATCGAACAGATGGCAGGGCAGATAGAAGATCTATTTTCTCCTGTTCTTTCTGGCCCCTCTACAGAAATGCCACTCTCTAGTCTCTTGTCTGAGGAGCAGTTAGGGAAAATGATCTATGTTGAACCGATAAAAGATCAAAAGGTGCTTGATCTGATTTGGGAGCTTCCTTCTAAATTTGCAATGGACAATGAACGTTCGGCTGCAGATCTTGTGATTCAAGCGCTAAGCAATGGAGACGAATATGGTCTTGTAACTCTTTTAAGGGAAGAGGGGCTTGCAAGAAATATTGGTGTGCAGAAATTGCAATTAAGCAAAACGAATCTTTTATTGGATTTAGAGATTTCTTTAACGGATAAGGGGCTTGAAAATACAGATCTGGTGATCTTACGCATTTTTGAGGCAATTGCTAAGCTAAAAGAGCTCGATATTCCAGAGTATATGTTCGATGATCTTAAAAGAATGCATGGAGCGCCTGATTTTTTAAGCGGTAATCTTTTCACTCTTGCTCTTGAAACTGCTCAGGAAATGATTGCTGAGGAGTTTGAGACGTTTCCTAAAAGATCTCATTTCCCTCAAATTTATGACCCCCTATTTATCAAAGAGTTTATCAGATCTCTTACTCCTCAATCTTGTGCTTATACTGTTCTTGCAGATCCAAAAATTACTGGTGTTAAACCAAATATGTTAGAAAAATGGATGGGAGGGCGTTTTGCTATTAAGCCTATTTCTGCTGAAAAACTTCTGTCTTGGGAGGCCTCAGAGCCTCATCCCCAGATTGAACTTCCAAGACCTTTTCCTGAAGAAGAAGATCTTTCTAAGGAAGAGGTTTTAGAGAGTGTGGTTTTAGAAGATAATTCTTTAGGATATGTAGAATTTGAATATGCAGATGAGGAGATCAAACTCGAGCTTCTTTTAGAAATTCCAGAGTTAGATGGAAGTGTAGATAGTAAGGTTCTCACGGAGATTTTCATTGAAGGGGTATACGAAAAATTAGATGCGCTCATGAATCAAGGGTTAGAGTTTGATTTTTTTATGGAACAAGAATCTAGAGCATTGAACCTCTCTTTAATCGCTCCTTCAGATCATCTCCTTGGAATTCTTAAGAATTTTAAGGAAATCTTTATTTCAAAAGAGGATTTTGAAAAATATAAAGAGCTTCTAGCTAAACAATGGGGGAAGGAATCCAATCCACTTGGGTCTGCGCAAGATATTCTTGAAAGTGTGTTTTATAAAGAGCACTTTACCAATAAACAGCTTCTTGAGGTTCTTTGTTCTGTTACTTATGAACAGTTTTCCGGGTTTTTAAAAGATTTTCTCTCTACAGCGTATATTACTGGAAATATTCATGGGAGACTTGAAAAAGAAGAGGCGAGAAATCTTTGGACTAATATAAAAGAAATCCTTGCTGTTACTCGATTAGAAGGGAGAATTTTTGCAGCGGATGTAAAAAAACCTTCTTTGCCTGCACATTTTAGAATGGAAACAGGGAGAATAGGTAGCGCATGTATACTTCTTATAGAGCAAGGAACCCATAACTATGAAAGTTGGGCCGCTCATGAAATCATAGGAACAATTTTAAAGAACGATTTTTTTGATGATTTAAGAACAAAGCAACAAATAGCCTATACGACTGAAACACAGTCATTGCTTGTTGATAACGTTCTTTATCAGTATTTTTCTGCCCAATCAAGTACGTGGAGTGCAGAAGAGTTATTGGAAAAATTTGATGATTTTGTACGGAGATTTAGCACGACTTTTTCTAAAAGGGTCAGCGAAAAGCGGTTTTCTGATTTAAAAAATACGATTCTTCGAAGTTTTAAAGGGCAATCTGAGGATATTCTTGAGTTTGCTGGCGTAGATGAAGATTCATCCATGAATGAACAAGCTTTGCAAAACTTAACCTATGAGGATCTTTGCAGCGCTGTGGACGTTTTTTTCTTAGACAACCCCAAAAAACTCACGATTCTCGTGGAAGGACAGCTCAGAAAAATAGACTGAAATGCATTAGACCTCTTTCGAAATTTCATTCGCCCGCTAAAATCGCCCTTTTCTCGGCCTTTCGATCTGCTGCTGCTGCGCCTACTCACTTGAGTATGTCTTGCAGTCTAAGCCAGGAACTGGCGACACTATTTTGCGTAAGATGAGTTAATAATTTTCTCTGCGTTCTCTGCGGCTCAGTCTTCACTCTGCGCCGATGAAATTCAGCATCCAGACAACAAGACCCTGCCTTGTTGGTTGAATACCAAACTCCATCAGCGCAGAGTGAAGACTGAGCCGCAGAGAACGCAGAGAAAAAAGATTTTTTCAAATCAGTTTTTGAAATTAGTCTTGGGTGGTTTTCTCTTCGAGGTCTTTGATCCGTTTTTCGAGAGAGCCGATCTGTTTGATGTAGTTGCCGATTTTACGAAGCTGTACTTGTTGTCTGTTGTATTCGTCAAGTGGCATAATGGGAGCGCCATTGTATTTACCAGGCTCGGTAACAGATTTACTGACGCCACCGCGGGTTGCAATCATTGCATAGTCGCAAATTTCAACGTGGCCAACCACACCTGCTTGCCCTCCAAGGACCACATTTTTCCCAGTTTTAGCAGAGCCTGCAATTCCTGTTTGAGAAACGATGATGTTGTCACGTCCGAGTTGAACGTTATGAGCTATTTGGACGAGGTTATCAATTTTTGTCCCTTTGCCAATTTTTGTGGCTTTAAAGCGGGCGCGATCAATGGTGGTGTTAGCTCCAATTTCAACGTTGTCTTCTATAATAACAATTCCAAGCTGATCAAGTTTTGTGTGATTCCCTTTGGCATCTGTTGTATAACCAAAACCGCAAGAACCAATCACGCAACCAGGTTGGAGAATCACATGATTTCCAATGATGCACCGCTCTCGGATCGAGACATGCGTGTGGAAGTGGCAGTTTTGTCCGATTGTCACACCAGCTCCAATAAACACGTGAGCGTTAATCTCTGTGTTGTCCCCAATCTCAACGCCTCTATCGATGACAGCACATGGACCAACAGTCACGTTTTTGCCGATTTTAACAGAGGGGTCAATGACTGCTGAGGGGTGGATTCCTGTAAACGCGGAAGGCTCGGTAATTAAAAGGGTTTCAACGATAAGTTGAAAACAGCGGGAAGGATTATCTGAAAGGAGGTAATTTTTCCCTTCTTCTAGAGCAAAGCGGGAATCCATACAGATGACCCCCGCTTTAGATTTCTTTGCTGCGTCAATATATTTAGGGTTGGCTAAAAATGAGGCGTCTTCAGGCGTAGCAGAATTTAAGTCTTCCACTCCTGTGATGACATAATTTGGATCGCCTATAAGTTTAGCTTCTGTGAGCTTTGCAAGCTCCCCTAGATTATTTTTTCGCATCTTCTTCTTGTTTAAAGTTTTTATCCATCTCTGCAACTACAAGAGAGGTCACTTCGAGCTGAGGAGAATAGAAGAAGCAAGCGTCTTTATTAACAATTACTGTAAGTTTTTTCTCTTTTGCTACTTTTTCTGCAGCATTGTTAATATGTGTGCCGACAGCTTGTACTATTTTCATGTTTGCTTGATTGAGCACTTGGTAGTATTGATTTTGGTGTCTTTGCATCTCTTCACTTAGTTGTCGAAACTCCATTTTGAGTTTATCTTCCCCTTCAGGAGAAAGACCATCTAAATACTCTGGGTCATTTAGTTTTACAGAAATTTCTTGAAGCTTTTTCTCTGTATCTTCAAGAACGCCTGTCATTTGTTTTTTTAGAGCTTCAAAAGAAGCTTGTTCCTGTTTTCCCATTTTCGAGTCTGCGATACATGTGCCGAAGTTCACGACACCAACATCACCTGCAGTAGCTGTGCCAAGCAGGGCAATTAAACTTAGGATTGTGTATGTAAATTTGCGATTCATTTGTAGCCTCATTGTTAATAATTAAAATTGTCCGCCCATTGAGAAGAAGAATTTACGCACTTCACTTTTCCCATCGGGATTTACAGGGAAACCCATCCCTAAAATCACCGGAACACGGTTGATCAATTCTACACGTGCACCAAAGCCGTAACTCATTCTCCAAGTTCCTGGCATAAACCGTTTCTGAGAGATCGCGCCCATGTCAGCAAACACAAATCCATCTAGGAAGCGGAAGATTTCATGTAAATACTCGATTGATGCAAGCCCTGAGGAAATTCCCCCTTTTGGATCTCCATTTTCAAAGTGGGGGCCTAAATCGAAGGCGCGATAACCACGAACTGAATTTTCTCCACCAAGGAAGAATCTTTCACTCACAGGGATATCATTGACATCATTGCTTTTCCACATAGGTTCAATGAATTTAAACTCCCAACGATACTTAAACGTACCTCTTGCCCAAAGTGGGGTGTAGTAGGAGTTTAGATAACCCAAACGCAAGAAAGTGAATTTTCCACCTAATCCGACAAATTCAGATTCTAAAAGAGATCTAAATCCTCGGTGTGTCTTGATCGGGTTGTCTGTAGAGTCAAATGTCATAGACGCGCTTACTGCAGAAATAAGACCGCTCGCTTTTTGATCTTCCCTTTCTTGTTTACTTACATGATGAGAGATACTGTTGATCGATTGACGTAAACGGTATTTTGTTCCAAACGTCCAAAGATTGTTGAGCGGATACGCTGCGAAGATTGATCCTCCATAGGTATCGATTCTGTAATCGCTTGATTGGAGGGTGCTATAGGTTTTACTTAAATCAAATCCTGTTCTCCACATAGTATCTCTAAAATACGGGGTCATCCAAGAAAGTGTATAGGCAGTTTGTTTTTCCCCAACGCTTGCTCTGATCCGTGCGTATTCTCCCCCACCACGCGCTGCGCTAATCCCGTGTTTAAATGCTCTTCCAATCCCTTTATAATTAAAGTTATTTTCTACGAGATCAAGACCCCCAAAAAGATCATCTGCTGTACTGAAGCCAAAGAAAAGGCTTACATTGCCTGTAGTTGTTTCTTCTACTTCAATGTAAACATCTCTGTAATTTTCGCCGAGATATTGGTCGTCTTGTGTACGAACAGCGTAGACGTTCACATTTTTAAAATACCCCATATTCTCAAGACGTTGTTCTGTAGCTTTGAGTTTTAAAGAGTCAAAAGTCTCTCCTGGGACTAAAAGAGATTCCCGTAAAATAACATGAGCCTCAGTTTGGACGTTTCCTACAATCCGGATAATCCCAATTTTATATTGTTCCCCTTCTTCAATTGTAAAGGTGACATTATAAATTTCCCCGTTTTCAGCGAGGAATGTTTCATATTGGACGTTTGTATCGATATGTCCTTTGCGGCCATACATTTCTTTGATCGCATCTGCTGTTGCACGCAATTTTTCTGGGGAATAGATCTCTTCTGGATGAACAGTAAACCGATCTTCCACTTCTTTATCCGTAAAGAGGGTATTTCCTGAGAAAGCAACTCTTCCTAAGTGAAAAACAGGTCCTCTATCAGCTGTGATTTCTAAAACGATCTTCCCTTCGGTAGCAGATTCTTTGACAACGATCTCTACTTTTGCATCAACGTAACCCTGATTTTGTAGAAAGTTGATGATCGTCATTTTGTCTTGATCGAGGGCTTCTTCTTGATATTTGCCTGTGCCTGTAAGCCAGCTGAGGAGAAGGTTATATTTTTTTGTGTGGATCATGGAGATAATGTCACTCTCTTCGCTCGAGGTGAAACCTTTAAAGCTTATGTCATCGATCAGCCCAGATCTTCCTTCTATAACAGTCACTTGGACATCTACTTCATTTGTTTTATTGTCCATCACAAGAGTGTATTGGAGTTGAGATTCGAAATATCCCTTCTTTACGTAATACTCTTTTACCTTGTTAAAGGCTTTGTTGAAATCTTGCCTGTTAAATGTAGAATTTGGCTTGATTCCAAGCTCTTTTTGAAGGGTTTTTGTATTGATGTGTTTGTTCCCTTCCCACTTGATTGTTCTGATAAGGGGTTTGGGCCACACTTTAATCGAAATTTTCACTTGCCCCTGATCGACTTTGATTACAGGCTCAACCCGATCGTATTCTTCCGCAAGGGCTTTTAAGTCGGTATCAAAAGTAGATTGTGAGAAAGGATCTCCCATTTTTGTTTTCAGCCTTGAAATCACCTTTTTTGCATCAAAGGTAGCATCAGGAGGAAGATTTTCAGGGATAATTTCTATAGTAGAAACAGGTTTGCTTTCATAAGCCTCAGTTGGGGCATAGTCGGCAAAAACAGGGGCGATAGGCGCTGTATATAAAGCGATGGAGCAGAGGAGGAGGAATTTTTTACTCATTGGCCGTATTAAGGTTAGTTTGTAACTCGCAATCATAAAAAAAAATGGGAAAAATGCAAAGAGCAAAATTTATTTTAGCTAAGAAGAGAGGGGAAGAGAAGAAAGATCGGGCACGGGCACGCACGCGGGCTCGGGCTCGAAAGAAAAACAAACTTAAGTCTTCTTCTCTTTCCGGATTCGAGCCCGAGCCCGCGTGCGTGCCCGTGCCCGATCTTTTTTTTCTTAGATTTTAGAAGGATTGTCGTCCCATAAGGGCTCTTGAAAGAGTTCCACCGTCAATAAAGTCAAGCGAGCTGCCTAAAGGTAGGCCAAGGGCCAGGCGGGAGATCGATATATGGGAAGCGGTAAGCTGGTCTTTGAGGTAGAGAGAAGTGGTGTCTCCTTCAAGAGTAGAGTCAAGTGCGATAACAATTTCTTTAATTTGAAGGTCAGCTATTCTTTTTTTGAGTTTTTCAACCCCGATTTTTTCAGCGGTTTTTCCATCGATGGGAGAGAGAAGGCCATCGATTACATGGTAGAGCCCTTTGTATATGTGGGTATCTTCAATGGCAAAAGCATCCTTAGCTGAGGAAATGATGCACAAGCAAGAGGTATCCCTTTTATTGCAGAAAGTGCAGGCTAGATCAATTTCTCCCATGCAGCCACATTCAGGACAAAATTGAATTTTTTTCTTTACAGTGCTTACCTGTTCGGCAAACATGTGAATTTGCGTTTCTTCCCAACCTAACAGTTCAAAAGCAAACCGCTCAGCGGTTTTACTCCCAACACCAGGAAGTTTTTTAAAAAGGGCAATCAGCTTAAGGAGGTCTGCAGGGTATCTCATTTCTCCATTCTTACAGATTGTTGATTTTTAGGCGAGTTTTGCGAATTTAATAAGCAATTTTTTTAATCTTTGGCTTTTTTTGGGGGTTCGGGTAAAATAGCTTGATATCGAATTTATTTTTTAGGTGGTGCTTTGAAAGCTAAGATTGTCGGAACAGGTTCTTATTTGCCAAAACGTGTACTTACCAATGCTGATTTGGAAAAGATGGTTGAGACATCAGATGAGTGGATTGTCACACGTACTGGCATGAAGGAAAGAAGAGTTGCGCGAGATGATGAGTTTACCTCTGACATGGGGGTTGAAGCTGCGCAAAAAGCTATGGAATCTGCTGGAATTACCGCTGATCAAGTCGATCTTGTACTCGTAGCAACACTTACTCCTGACTATATGTTTCCTAGCACAGCGTGCCTTATTCAATCTAAATTAGGAATTAAAGGGGCTGCTTTTGACATGCAAGCCGCGTGTTCTGGCTATGTTTATGGCCTTTCGATGGCAAAAGCTTATGTCGAATCAGGTCTTTATCAAACAGTTTTGCTAGTGGCTTCTGAAAAATTATCTTCTATTGTGAATTACAGTGATAGAAATACCTGTGTATTATTCGGTGATGGGGCCGCTGCTTGCATTGTGAGTGGTAAGGGAAAGGGGTTGGCTATTCGTGACGTGAGCTTAGGTTGTGATGGAGAGCTCTCTCAACTTTTAAGTATGCCTGCAGGCGGAGTGAAAATGCCTGCTTCTCAAAAAACTGTTGAGGATAAGCTTCATTGTATCCACATGGAAGGGAAAGAGGTGTTTAAGCACGCAGTAAGACGGATGGAAGCTTCAACGAAGGAATGTTTAGAAAAAGCGGGTGTTTTGCAAAGCGAGATTAGCTGGCTTGTTCCTCATCAGGCAAATCTCCGTATTATTGAGGCTCTGGCCAAACGTTTTGAGATCCCTGATGATCGAGTTTTCTTGACGATTCATAAATATGGAAATACTTCAGCTTCTTCTGTAGGCATCGCTCTTGATGAGCTTTTGAAAGAACATAAAATCACTGATGGAGAAAATATTGTTCTAACCGCTTTCGGTGCAGGTCTTACATGGGGCTCTTCTTTATTAACGATGAGTGGGGATCATGAGTAAAAAAGCGTTTATTTTCCCTGGACAAGGGGCACAATATCCAGGTATGGGTAAAGATTTCTATGAGGCATTTTCGATTGCAAGAGAGACTTTTGAAGAGGCAGATGATATTTTAGGTATGGGCCTTAAGAAATGTATTTTTGAAGGACCTGCATCAGATCTCACCCTTACAAAAAATTCTCAGCCAGCTATCTATATTGTGAGTATGGCAATTTTACGCACATTGTTATCTCAGTTTCCCGACCTAAAACCATCTATTTGTGCTGGTCTGAGTTTAGGAGAATACACAGCTCTTACAGCTGCTGGAAAAATTTCCTTTAAAGAGGCTCTTTTGCTGGTGAAAGCTAGGGCAGAATATATGCACGAGGCTTGTATCTCCCATCCAGGTACTATGCAAGTTGTTTTAGGAATGGAAGAGACCCAAATTGAAAAAATTATTACGGGAAATGCTTGGGTTGCAAATCTTAATTGCCCAGGACAAGTTGTGATTGCAGGAACTCTGTTAGGAATAGAGAAAGCTGCGGCAGATTTAAAAGCAGCTGGAGCCAAAAGGGTTCTTCCTCTTGATGTTTCTGGGGCATTTCATAGTCCTCTTATGCAGGACGCTCAAGACAGGCTTACACCTATTATTGAACAAACTCAGATTTTAGACACTCCTATAGAGATTGTGATGAATGTTCCAGGAGATTTTGTAAAAATGCCTGCGGATATTCGCAAATGCATGATCGCGCAAGTGACAAGTTGTGTGCGCTGGGAAAAAGGGATCCGCTCTATGGGCGTGGACACTTTTTTTGAAATAGGCTGTGGAAAAACTCTTTCTGGGATGAACAAACGGATAGGGGTTTTAGGCTCTACTACAAGTATTGAAAAGGTCGCAGATTTAGAAGGGGTTTTATGCAATTATTAAAAGGTAAGACAGCATTAATTACTGGTGGCACAGCTGGTATTGGAAAAGAAATTGCCCTCCATTTTATTAAGCAAGGGGCCATTGTTTGCATTTGGGGAACAAATGAACAAAGAGCGCAAGAAACTGTTACAGAGCTTTTAGCTCATGGCCAAGCAACTTTCAAAATTGTCGATGTATCCCATAAAAAATCTGTAGAAACTGCGATCAATGAACTTCTCGCTGAATGGGGGAAAGTAGATATCCTTGTAAATAACGCAGGGATTACACGCGATGGCCTTCTCATGAAGATGAGTGAAGAGGACTGGGATGCGGTTCTTGATACCAATTTAAAATCAGCTTATAACACGTGTCAATCGATTGTCCGTCCGATGCTAAAAGCAAGATCTGGGAAGATCATTAATATTTCCTCCGTTGTTGGCTTGACAGGAAATGCGGGACAAGTGAATTATGCTGCCTCCAAATCGGGGATGATAGGATTAACAAAGGCTTTAGCGCAAGAAGTTGCAACGCGCGGTATCTGTGTGAATTGCATTGCGCCAGGCTTTATTATGACGCGCATGACAGATGCGCTGACAGAACTACAAAAAGAGGGGATTCTTAAAAAAATTCCAATGGGAAGATTGGGGAATCCTCAAGATGTAGCCAACGCTGCACTATATTTAGCGTGTGACATGTCTGATTACGTGACAGGTCAAGTGTTAACTGTAGACGGTGGAATGGTAATGTGATGAAACGAAACTCAAAGAGGAAGGAAAAATGCTTATGTCAATTGAAAAAGAAGTGATTGATATCGTTGTGGAACAACTCGGCGTTGACCCAACAGATGTTACACTAGAAAAGTCGTTTGTAGAAGGATTAAACGCAGATTCACTAGACCTTACAGAGCTCATCATGACTTTCGAAGAGCGTTTTGGCTTTGAGATTTCTGAAGAAGAAGCAGAAAAACTCAAAACTGTAGGTGACGTCGTCAGCTACATCAAAACAAAGAAAGGTGAATAATTAAATCGAGCCCTTCATGGGCTCGATTGTTTTAAGTATTTCTTCATCGCGAAGCGATTCTTTCTTTATCGCGAAGCGATTTTTTTCTCTCTTCATCGCGAAGCGATTTTGGAGTGCGCAAATTTATTTGCGCTTTTCTCTACATCGATTTATCGATGTACAAATTGGCGGCGATAAATCGCCTTGAAGAAAAGCGCAAATAAATTTGCGCACTCCAAAATCGCTTCGCGATGAAGAGAGAAAGAATTCTTAAGTTCTTCTTTCTTTCGAGCCCGAGCCCGTGTGCGAGCCCGCGCCCGATCTTCTCTTTTCTTTTCCCCTCTTCTATTCAGCGTTTAAGCTCTACCCACATATCTCTCATTTGTTGTTGAGAGACGATAGGACGGTAGAAATGAAATTTATCGAAATCTTTTTGAGAGGCAAAGATCCACCGCTCTGCTTTTGGGTCGAGGGAAAATTCGTCTAGCTTGTCTTGAGTAGGAGGGAAAAAGCCGAAAAGGTCAAAGTGATGAATGAGGATTTCAGGTTGATAGAGGTAGTTCATGAGTTTATAAACTAATTCTTCTTTGCGGCTAGCTTTGGGGATGCAGAGATTTTCTATTGTGATGAAACTCCCTTCTTCTGGAACGATAAAATCGACAAAATCAAACAAACGCATTGTTCTCCAGATGTAGGAGCTTGAAGCAAAAACAACGGGACAGTTTTTCGTAGCGAGAAAGTAGTCTCCGCGGAAATTTGCGTAGGCTTCCACCCATTTTTTTTGTTTAATCAGAAGATCTTTTACTTGGGTCAACTCATCTGTAGTAAGTGGGTCGATTTTATTAAAGAGAAAGAATGTAGTTAAAAGAGTTGCTTCTGCAGGGTCATTGGTCATCGAGACTTTATACCCTCTATTTTCAAAAAGCATTTTCCAGTTATTAACAAGTGGGTGGATTTTAAAGTAGTCCTTGTCTATTCCTAGACCGTAAATTTCCCATTCAAAAGGGATCGAATACTTGTTTTCAGGATCATATCCATGTCCTAAAAGACTGGGGGACAGCCTGTTATAAAAATTTAGTTTTGTATGGTCGATCTCTTTTAAAAGCCCTTCATTGCGCAAAAAAGTAACTGCGTAATCAGAAGGGATGATCAGATCATACCCCTCTCCTTTTGTAGCTTTGAGTTTAACAAGGAGCTCTTCATTGGAGGAGTAGTAACTTAAGTTGACTTTGATGTTTGTCTTTTTTTCAAAATCGGCGATGATCGCAGGATCTAAAATATCTCCCCAAGCAAAGACGTTGAGGGTATCGTCTCTAAAATAAATAATTTTAGGCAAATAAAGACTAAAGAAGATCAGTAAAAGCCAGAGGAAGATAATAAAAGAACGGGTAATCCATCTTTTTAGCATTAGAAGATCCTCGTACGTGATTTAAGGGAAAAAAAGAGGAAAACAAGAAAACTGCTTAAAAAAAGTAGAAGCGCAGAAAGGGCATTCACGACAGGAGATACACCGGAGCGAAGCATGGAGAGAATGTAGAGAGAAAGGGTTTGTGCCGAGCTTCCTGCGCAAAAATAGGAAAGGATAAAGTCGTCAAACGAGATGATGAATACTAAAAGACCTGTTGCAATGAGAGAAGGGCGAAGAAGGGGAAAAGTCACTTTAAAAAAGGTTTGGAAAGGGGAGGCTCCTAGCACTAACGAGGCCTCAGTGAGTCTGAAATCGAGCTCTAGAAAACGGGCATACCCCATAGGAACAACAAATCCAAGTCCTAGAACTGTATGAGCTACTACTAATGTTGGCAATCCTAAGGGAATAGAGATTAAACTAAAAAATCCTAGCAAACTCACAGCTAAGACCGTTTCAGGAATGACAAGATTGCCGTAAAAAAGGGAAAGAAATTTTTTCATCCTCCCTCCTTGTGCAGCATAAAAAATTAAAAGAACGCCGATAGCGAGGCTAAGGGTAGTTGCGCAAATAGCCACAACAAGGGAATTGTAAAAAGCCTGCCAAAGATGGGTAGAATGAAAAAGCTCAACATACCATTTTAGGGTAAAGCTCTTCCAAGGAGAAGGAAACCCTTCTGTATTAAAAGAAAAAACAAGCAAAACTACAATGGGGACATATAGGAATAGGTAAGTGAAGGTCACCATGAAAAATTTATAAAACTTACCCATAGACCTTCTTCATTAATTTATTCATAAGCCAATAAAGAATCACTACACTTACAAGAAGCGCTGCGCAGCTTACAACAGTGAAAGCAGCTCCTAAAGAACCAGTTTCTTCACCTAAAATATAATGAGAGACAACGCTTCCCACAAACATTTGTTTATCTCCTCCCATAAGCTCAGGGATTGCAAATTCTGCAAAAGAGGGGATATAAACGAGGAAAAATCCCCCGCGAACTCCGCTAAGGGTTAAAGGAAGCAATATCCGTCTAAAAGTGTGTGACCATCCAGCTCCAAGGTCCATCGAGGCTTCAATAAGGCGTCGATCGAGCCGTTCAAGGGAGGAGTAAATGGGCAATAGCATAAAAGGAAGGTAGTAGTAGACCATCATGATCATGATTGCAAACATCGAATTTAGAAAATGGATCGGCTCATCGATGATTCCCAGAAAACGGAGCAAATTGTTTAGGAACCCTTCTTTTTCAAGAACGAAGAACCAGGCGTACACGTGAAGCAAAAAATTGGTCCAAAAGGGGACGATGAGAAGGAATAGGAAAAGATTTTTGAATTTATGAGACGTGAAGGCTAAAAAATAGGCAATAGGATAAGCGATAAAAAGGCATAGGACTGCATTGCTTAGAGCTAAAAGAAATGAGGATCCGATTACGCCGAGGTAGATAGGGCTAAAAAAAATCCAAAGTTTTTCGAATGTTATTCCTTCAATCACTCCTAGATCAGAGACTTTTAGAATGCTTGATACTACAATGAAAAGAAGGGGCAAATAAAAGAAAACGATCTGCCAGATTACAGCAGGCATGCCAAATGAAAAGGGGAGATGAGAAGTAAAATTTTTATTTTTCATCGCTCAAGTATAACCACGTTTTCTTTTTGCCAGTAAAGGTTCACCTCGTTGTCATAGTCAACAACCTCTTGGGGAAAATGTTCTTCATTCTGTTCGAATACTTGGATCCGCATCCCGTTTTTCAAGGTAATATTGTATTGAGTAGATCTGCCATGATAGACAATCGATTGGACAGACCCCTTCATATGATTGGAGAAGTTCTTTGCTTCTTTTTTAGTGATAAAGATTTTTTCTGGTCGAATGCTCATACTCACTTCATGCCCTTCGACCATCCAAGGCTTTTTTTGGGAGAGATAAACTTTAAAGGTTCCCAGATCGGGGATTGTGATTTCAGGATCTGAGTGGATGTTTTTAAGCTGACCTGAAAAAATATTTGTTGTTCCTACGAACTTAGCTACGAAAGAAGAGATAGGGAATTCATAGATTTCTTTAGGAGTTCCAATTTGCTCAATTGCACCATCGTGGTTCATAATAGCCATTTGGTCTGCCACTGTAAGGGCTTCAAACTGATCATGAGTGACGTAAACAAAGGTGGTCTTTAATTTGTCTTGGAGCTCGATTAATTCGATCAGCATCCGCTCTCTGAGCTTAAAATCAAGGGCTGCTAGAGGTTCATCTAATAAGAGAACATCTGGTTCGCTAACAATTGCCCTAGCAAGCGCTACTCGTTGTTGCTGTCCACCTGAAAGCTGAGAGGGGAGCTTATGAATATGATCTACTAGATGGAAAGATTCTAAAATTTTAAATACTTTTTGCTCAATAACGAGTTTAGGAAGTTTTTTAAGCTTTAGGCTATATGCGATATTATCAAAAACATCAAGATGAGGAAAGAGAGCATAGCTTTGAAAGACCATATTAATTGGCCTTTGGTTGATAGGGATATGGGTAATATCCTCTTCACCTAGATAAATTTGCCCCCCTTCAGCATCTTCTAATCCTGCAATAAGCCGGAGGAGTGTTGTTTTGCCGCAACCACTTGGTCCCAATAGGGCGAAAAACTTCCCCGCAGGGATTGTTAGGTTCACCTTATCGATGATAAGGCTTCCGTGTTTTGACTTGGTGAGATTCGATAGCTTGATACTTCTCATATGACCTGTAATTCTATATTCCTCTGATTTATTTGTAATGCTCAATTTTAATCCTTTTGCTACATTCTTAATTTCATACTAGAGAGGAAAAATGGAACGACGAAAATTGGTCATTATTGGCTCAGGGCCGGCAGCTCATACGGCGGCAATTTACGCAGCTAGAGCGAACTTAAATCCACTGCTTTTTGAGGGGTTTTATTCTGGAACGGCAGGAGGGCAGCTCATGACGACAACTGAGGTAGAAAATTATCCAGGTTTTCCCGACGGGATCACCGGCCCAGAGCTTATGGAGAAGTTTCGCAACCAGGCTTTGAAGTTTGGCACTTCTATGCTTACTGAGGATGTGATTTCTGTCGAACTTCAAAAAAGACCTTTTATAGTAAGAGGAAAAAACACTGTAGTAGAAGCTGAGAGCATTATTATAGCCACTGGCGCCACAGCAAAACGACTTGATGTGCCTGGAACGAGGGATGGAGAGTTTTGGCAAAAAGGGGTGACTGCTTGTGCCGTATGCGATGGGGCTATGCCTATATTTCGTAACCAGCCTTTATATGTTTTTGGTGGAGGCGATACAGCCGTTGAAGAGGCGGTTTTTTTAACAAAATATGCAAGCATGGTTTATCTCGTCCACAGACGGGATGAGCTTAGAGCTTCAAAAATCATGGCGGAAAGGGCTCTTGCAAACCCTAAAATCAAGCCTATTTGGAACACTGTTCTTGCAAAAGTAGAAGGAGACACCGTAGTGAGATCTGTTGTGCTACAAGACCTCAATACGAAAAATGAGGTAAAGCACCCAGCAGGTGGAGTATTTTTTGCTATCGGCCATACCCCTAACACAGCTTTTTTAGGAGGGCAGATTGAAACCCATCCTAATGGCTACATCAAAGTAGAACCCTTTTCGACCCGAACAAATGTAGAAGGTGTTTTTGCAGCAGGTGATGTGCAAGACCATACCTACCGGCAAGCAATTAGCGCCGCAGGTTCGGGTTGCATGGCAGCTTTAGACGCAGAACGTTGGTTATCCTACCATGAATAAAATCCTTTTATTACTATTACCTATCTCTCTTTCTGCCTTAGAAATGAAGCCTTGGTTTGGAGAGCTTTTCGAATTTTATTTTACGGCTGATTACACGTATAGCAGGTATAACAAAGTCGATCATGCGATTCCTCCTTTAAAGCATCCATCGAATGATCAACTCGTTCTTTTGGGCCTCGAATTTTCCCCTGCATCTGATTGGGATGCAGATATAGAGATCGAATTTGTAAACACTCCTAGACAATCGTGGGGATACAGAAGTTTTGCTCTTCAAGTACGCAGGCTTTGGCTTGATGAAAATTATGATGATCCTGTCTCTATTTCTACCGGTGCGAACTTTAGAAATGTGAACCATCTTTCCTTAACAGATGTGAGCTGTCCTTATGCTACCGCTTATGATTTTGAAATGAATTTTGCTATTGGAAAAGAATGGTGTCCTTGTAGAGTTTTTGCTCTCGGCGCAATTGGGGCTGGCACGGGAGGTGCTACTTGGGCAAAAGCCCATGCAGCATTCGAAAGTAATTGGGATAAGACAAATAGGTATGAGCTTTTTGTAGATAGCCTCTTTGGCTTTGGGTCTGAACAAACCGTCGATATCGAGCACTTTAACAGCTACGCTCATATCCATTACCAAGCAGTAGATTTGGGCCTTGCCTATACTTACGCAACCCAAGTCTGGGGGAATTTTAGCTTTTCTTATGCTCACCGCGTCTACGCTCAATCTTTCCCCGCGAACACCAACTTCTTTATGCTCTCTTATAAGCTCCCATTCTCACTCTTTTGAACGCTCCTGCGACCATACGCGTTAAGCTAACAGGCTTGTTAACCAAGCGTTGAATTCCATCAGCGCAGAGTGAAGACTGAGCCGCAGAGGGCGCAGAGGAAGAGGGAAAGAGCTTTTTTTTCGCAGAGGCGAAAAAGAAAGCACATCCACTCGCTTCGCTCGGAAAATGCAGTTGCAATCGACTTCCCGAGCGCAGCGAGTGAGGATATTCTTTTTTTGTCTCTGCGAAAAAAGGAATTCTTTCTCTCTTCCTCTGCGCCCTCTGCGGCTCAGTCTTCACTCCGCGCTGATGGAATTTGGCATTCACTGTAAAAGCTCGTTAGGTTAATGCGTATAGGCCTGCGACCTGGGCTGTAACATAACAGCCCTATCGGGCCTAAGAATTCAGAGCTCTTTCACTTCCCTATCTCTTCAGTTCAGCGTTCATCATTCATCGTTCAGCGTTACCAAAGCGACTGCTGTCGCGTATTCCTTGCAATGAGACATAGAGATGAGGATGCGAGGATGGTGGAAGATTCGGGAAGCTTCAGGAGAGAGCGTGGCTTCAGGCTTGCCTTCTCTGTTGTTTAGGATTTCCATGTCTTGCCAGGAGAGAGTTTTGCCGATCCCTGTGCCTAGAGCTTTTGCGATAGCCTCTTTTGCAGCAAAACGTGCTGCAAGAGGAGAGGCTGGATCTTTATGCTGAAAACAGTAAGCTCGTTCTTTTTCTGTGCAGATTCTTTCAAAGAATTTATCTTGAAATTCTTTTATCGAGTCTCGAATCCTTTCAATTTCTACAATGTCTGTGCCGATACCGAGAATATTATTCATACTCTTCTTCTCCACCTTCGACATCAGGGGCGTTACAGAAGATCATTCTTCCTGAAGTTGTATGTTTCACAGAAAGGACTTTAGCATCAACTGTTTCTCCCAGATGTTTGCCGCCGCCATTTACTACGACCATCGTGCCATCATCGAGATATCCCACTCCTTGTCTAGGTTCTTTTCCGTACCGCTGGATTTTGATTCGGATAGATTCCCCTGTTTGTGTGAGAGGCTTTAAAGCGGTCGAAAGTGAGTTAATGTTCACGATTCGTACCCCATCGCTTGCAGAAACACGTGTAGTTTCAGCAGTAATGATATTCGCATCAAGAAGTCTTGCAAGGCGAAGAATTTTCTCATGAATATCTTTTACTTCAGGAAAATCGGTATCATTGTAGCGGATGTGCAGAGTTTCTAAGCTTTCAAGTTTTTTGATTGTTTCTAAAGGACGTTTTCCAAGTTCACTCTCTGCATAAAGCTCTTTTACAATGAATCTAGGAAGAACCAGTTGCCCATCTAAAAGGCCTGACGTAGCTATATCAATGACTCGAGGATCAGCAAGAAGAGAAATATCAACAAGCAAATCCTTCTTTTTTTGTCCTGCAACTGCAAGTTTTACAAAAGGGATGCTGATATAAAACTCATCTGAGCCTCTAAGAGTCATGATTGTGCCGAGATATACACCAAATAAGAAGAGGGAAATTTTGATGATTTCTAACGTTTGAGGCTGCATCACAATGGAGATCGAGCTAATGTCTAGTATTGCCTTAAAGATTAAAAGAAGAGCTTCTCCCATAAGAAAACCTAGGAACATCCCTACGACCGCTATATTAAAAGCGCGAAGGTTGAACCGTTTAAAAAAGGTGTCAAAAGCGATTAAAAGAAGTCCGAAAAGCACTCCGAGCCCTACTCCGATGCCTATTTTTAAAGGCATAGAGGAAAGGGGGCTTGATACCATATAAACAGTCATGAAAAAGATGCTGAGGATGAAAAAGAAAACTCTTGTAAATGCTAGAGAAATGTTCATAATAGTCCTTGTAAATCGATATTTAGTTTTAAACTTAAGGATCATTTTTGTCATGCGTAAACAAATTGCTATAGCACTTTCTGGTACTCTTTGGATGGGGATAGGCATCATGTTATTAACCAAAGGATTAAGACTCCTAGTTACAGCTGGAAAAGGAGAGCAAACAACACTTGCTCTTGTTTCCGTTGCCTTGCTTCTTGGTTTTATCAAAGGACGTTTTGTTCTTGCAAAAACAGTCAGAAGAGTTGTCTCAAGAATTGCTTCCTTGCCAGAGGTTACATTTACTAATGTGTACGAGAAAAAATATCTTATCTTGCTCTCTTCTATGGTTGCTTTAGGAGTTAGCCTAAAATTTTTCCCTCTTCCACCGCAAGTCTTAGGATTTGTAGATGTAGTTATTGGCTCAGCTCTGATAAATGGAGCGCTGCTCTATATTCGTTCTCTTTTCCAATGGTCTAAACCGTGATTTTATCTTACCTATACTGGGATCCTGCTAGAGAAATGCTCCCCTTTAACTTGCCCATTTTGGATCGTCCCATTTTATGGTATGGGTTTTTCTTTGCATTCGGATTTTTCATTGCCTACTGGATTGCTATCCATATGCTGAAAGGAGAATTTGGGAAAAAAGAAGCAAGGCATATCGTTGATAAGATGATGCTTTACATCATTTTGGGTACAATAATTGGAGCTAGACTAGGGGATATCCTCTTTTACCAAGATATTTCAGATTACATTCACGATCCATTAGCTGTTTTTAGAGTTTGGGAAGGGGGACTTGCTAGTCACGGAGGTGTTGTCGGAGTAATTATTGGTATATTCCTCTGCTCACGCAAACTTAAAATCTCTTGGATCCGTCTCCTCGACTTTATTGCTATTCCTACTTGTATCGTCGCATCTTGCATTCGGATCGGGAACTTTTTTAACCAAGAAATACTCGGCAAACCCTCAGATCTTCCGTGGGCAGTCATTTTTGGACATCCAGCGGATGGAGGAGAGATCGTCCCACGCCATCCAGCTCAGATGTACGAGGCTCTCTTTTATTTCCTTCTCTTTTTTGTCCTTTATTTTACAAGAGACCATCTTAAAAAGCGGGGAAGAGTGGCAGGTACCTTTCTCATCTCCGTATTTACCTTCCGCTTCTTTATAGAGTATTTCAAGATGGAGCAAAGCGTCTATTTAACCGGCTCTGCAAGCCTCTTCACAATGGGACAAATACTGAGCATCCCCTTTATTTTATTTGGCATCTACTTATGTTCAAAAAAGTGATATGTTTTGTTGTGACAAACTTGTGACACGCCTTATGACAAAAAAACGTGATTTTTGTCACAGTCCAGTTTGAAGCTTAGCGATATCTACAGGGAGATGAGGGATGATCCGGTTACAGAGTTCTTGGAGATTGTGACCGTTTTGTTGCTGATGCCATTTCAAAAAACGGCAGAGTGAGGATTCCGTTGTTTGTATGTACCAAATGTATTTGTAGAGAATCCAGATCCTGACATTTACTTGTGGAAGGTAGGGAGCAAGCTCTGGGTGTTGTTTCAGGTATTCCATACAAATTTGGCTGACAAATTCGTAGTGGTTTGCATCTGGGGTCGTTTGGAATTTTTGTTCGATGAGCTTGAGTAGGGGAGCTTCATGGTCAAGTTTAATCCATCTGCACAGTAGATCGCCCTGAATTGTCCAGAGGTGGATCTTTCTTTCCATTTCTTGCATCTGCTTTTGGATGCCGAGCTCTTTAAGTCTTTGAAAAAATTGAACGGTTATTTGAACAATCAGAGAAAAGCTTTGTTTGGGGTTGTCAATAAGGGTATTTGCAATTTCTTCTTCGATTTTTTGCCCAATTTTATAGGGAAGTTTTTCTAAAAGGTTTTCATAGTCGCTTAATGCTTTCCAAATGATCATTTCTAAAACATCCCCTTGAAGGATCGGAAGAAGTTTTGTTTCATGATAAATTTCCACGAGCGTATTTGGATTGCCAAGGGTGTTTTCCGCCGCAATAAACGCATAGACTGGCTGAGGAAGTCCTTGTTGGGAGAGGATTGCTTCATCGGAAAGATCTTTAGGTAGCCCGCTTGCCAAGGTATAGAGCGCTATAATTCGTCTTACGAGATCGCTGTATTTCAAAGTAGGATAGGCTTTTTTACAAAGGTCTATCTGCTTTTTGATAAAAGCGATTGCCGCATGTTTTGGCTCTGTAAGAGGATACGTTTTTTCAGCGAATAAGGCAGCAATGGTAAATGTCATCATGTCAATCGATGCAAAACTTGGTAGTTCATGCAAAGATTGGAGCGATTCTTTTACTTTATGCTCTAGTTGTTTCTGCTCAATTTGAGGTTCTTTTGCAGTGATTTCTAAAATGAGTTTTACAATCAATCTATCCATTTTGTCGTATTCATCGTAGGGAGATTTCAATTGATCTGGAGATCCTGTAAGTAAGTGGCGCTGCAAGGCCCAAATCATCCGAGTTAAGTGGTCAAGTTTGGGCTTTATCCCATCAATTGTTGCAATACACTCACTCATTTTGACTGCAAGCTGATGAGCAAAGTGGTGAGGTTGAGAAATCTTGCGCGTCGAAAAGTTTTTCAAGTTCTCTTTAATGAAGAAGGGGATATTTAATTTCCCTTCTTGTGTGATTGCCTCTTTTTGATCTTGGATATGGGCTAAATAATACGAGATTTTATCCCACATTTTTTTAAGAGCAGAAATGCCTAATCGGTAGTGGGGAAATTTCTGCTGAAAGTCAGGGGTGATCTTTTGAATCAGATCTTCTTGGATCTTATGAGACCATTTTTTTATAGATCCATGTGCATGCATTTCCTGCTTGATTTTTTGTGATAGAAACAAGCTTAAGTCTGAGTAAGGATTGTGGAAATCGGGGGCTTCATCAATCGAAAATAAGGTATCATTTGTCCCTTCTTTTTTTCCAAATGGAGGAGAGCCTGCCATCTTGACTGAAGGCTGGTTCCAAAATCCGTCCGAAGAAGAAGGTGGTTTAATAGCTCCTGACATATTCCTATATAAAAAAATTTAATTGTTAAATTCCTGTCTAAACGATCGTCCGATTTATTGTCTAATTAAATTTTAAACTTCACAAAAAAAAGATCAACGCAAAGGCGCATACAAGTGGTATGCGACAGTTTGGGCTGTATCATTTCGGACTTGCAGGTCTGAAGAAAAAATTTATAGTTAATTTGTTGACCGATATTAACAAAGCGTGTATAATATTTAATTATATTTTAATGCAAACTTTATTAATAGAAATATAGTATTTACAGCTAAAGTAAAAAACGGAGCTATTTATGACATCATATATTGGAAATAAACTTAATTCTCTTGCCTCCCAAATGGTAGGTGCCATTCCAGGCGAAAATGGGATGATAGTTCCCTACGGAAAGGTGAGTGGAGGAATCAGGTCTGCCAATGATGCCATACTAGCAAGCTTAAAAAATGGTCTCAGTACATGTCTTGCAAATATCTCTTCTCGATTTAATAAATCTTTAGCGGCTCAAGGATTAGAAGGTAAATGCGCTCGCGCAGCAAAATCTGCTCTGATGACAGTGCCTCCCGCTGCTCCAGTGATTGCGACCGATCTTAGTAAGATAAAAGCATTGATTAATATAAACTCAGGAATAGAAGTATCTGTAGCTGCAGCAGTTTTAATGATTAACAAATTTTTCTTAAACAACTTAACTCCACTAATAATCGAAAATAAAACTATAGTGAATGATGAACCCCTAACACCTCTTGGATTTATGGCGATAGCTATAAGTGGAGGGGTGGTCACCTTTATTGCATTTAAGATCTTAGATCAGGCAAAAGAACTAACATGGGCAGGAGATAATTTTTCTAACAGAATTACTTTGGTTTTATCTGGGATGTTAGCAAGTTCTGCGTTGGTTACGGTTGGAGAATCGATTTTATCACTTACAATTGGATCCAAAGCAGCAAAAATTGCCCCATTGCTGTCAATTTGTTGTTTGCCTCTTAGTTGTGGTTGTCTTTCGCATGTGTTTAGTAATGAGCCAATGACGTTTGGTAATGGCCCACCAGTATATATGAATAGCCCAACATCAAGGCTATTGAACGCTGCTATAGATGCTGGGGCTATTCTAAATTCATCCTTAACATATGCACTTCATTCAAGTACCCCCTTTCAACTCAGACTTGCTTTGTTAGGGGCCTATGCTGCTTATAACCATGAGCTATATCTTCGACAGCATAATTATTTTTATTCTGAAGAGGTAAAGAGGATGGCAATGTTGGCTAGTATAGCAATGGCGAGTGAGGCTCTTTACCCAGGCTATATAGCAACAGCAGTTACAGTTATATTAGCTGTCCCGCTTGTTGAAGCAATTTCTCTACTCAGTGAAGCCTTTTCTAAATTACAGCCCATCTATGCCAAGAATCATGAAAAGGTAGAGATGCAGGGTGTGCAACTTCTAGTCGAAGAACTGTATCCTTCAGACTTGGCAAAGATGGTGATGGACTATGCTGACGAAGAGAATTTCTCAAGAATCCGATTTCCAGAAGCAGCACAAATAGAGGAAATAGTAGAGGCACAAGAACCAGAAATTGCAGGACCTCAAGCTTTAGACGCGCTAGACTAAAGTTCTATAGAATTTAAGATTAACGCAAAGGCGCAAAAGCGCGAAGACGCAAAAAGAATTGAAAATATTATAAAATTCTTTTTGCGTCTTCGCGCTTTTGCGCCTTTGCGTTGATCTTAACTTGGAGTCGCATATAAGTGACACGCCACGGTTTGGGTTGGGGTGAGTTGAAGGAGTTCTGGCTTGGTCTTGTGGCATTTTTCCATGGCAAAGGGGCAGCGGTTTGCAAAGACACATCCTTGGGAAGGGATGTGAGAGATATCCCCTTTTAGGAGGATCTTTTTACGGGCTCTTTCTTTTTTTGGGTCTGGGATAGGGATGGCAGAGAGGAGGGCTTGGGTGTAGGGGTGCTTGGGGTTTTTATAGAGGTCTTCAGATGAAGCAAGCTCCAAGATGTTGCCAAGATACATGACAGCTACTCTATTGGAGAGGTATTTTACCAAGCTAAGATCATGGGAAATGAATAGATAGGTAAGTCCTAGCTCTTTTTGGAGCTTTTTTAGAAGATTGATGATCTGGGCTTGGATCGAAACATCGAGTGCAGAAATCGGTTCATCGCAGACGATGAATTCGGGATTAAGTGCTAGGGCTCTTGCAATGCCGATCCTCTGCCTTTGTCCTCCACTAAATTCATGTGGATATCGATGCATAAACGTGGGACAGAGGCCCACAAGTTCGAGGAGTTCCTTGATTTTCGATGAGGGGATCGTTTCTTTGTGGATTTTAAAGGGTTCCTCGATGATTTCTTTTACACTCATACGGGGATTTAAAGAAGAGTAGGGATCTTGGAAAATGATCTGCGCTTTTTTGCGCCACTCGCTCAAATCAAGGTTTAAAAGGTTTTGATCTCGATAAAGTATTTCTCCAGAATTAGGTTCGTGCAGGCGCAGAAGTGTTTTCCCAAGCGTGGATTTTCCTGAACCACTTTCTCCAACAATCCCAAGAGTTTCTCCTTGAAAAATCTCAAGTGAAACCTCATCTAATGCTTTAACGGGGCCAAAATGCTTTTTGAGTTTTTTTATTTTGTAGAGAGCCAGCATGAGGTTGTGTGTCCGGGGGTAATAGTAAAGATAGGAGGAGATTCATTTTTACACGCTTGTATGGAGTCTGTGCATCTGGGGCAAAAAGAGCATCCTGTGATCGATTTCCCAAGATCGGGAGGAGTGCCTTCAATGGGATGTAATGGTTCATTTTGAGGCATATCGAGTCTTGGTTTGGAAAGGAGAAGGCGCCTTGTATAGGGATGTTGCGGGGTTTCGAAAATTTGGTCCACAGGCGCAGATTCGATGATTTTACCTGCATACATCACAAGAACTCGATCGCAAAAACCTGCAACGACACTTAAATCGTGTGTGATCAGCAAAATGCTCATGTCGAGTTTTTGTTGGATGTCTTTTAGAAGATCCAAAATTTGAGCCTGTAGCGTTACGTCTAAAGCGGTTGTAGGCTCATCTGCAATAAGAAGTTTTGGGCTTGCAGCAAGCGCCAAAGCGATGAGAGCTCTTTGCCTCATCCCTCCACTTAGAGTGTGTGGATAGTGATCCATTCTGTCTTTAGGAATGCCCACTAAATCTAGAAGTTCTTCTGTTCTTTTCACAGCATCTTTTCTTGATTTTTCAGGGAAATGGCGCAAATAACTTTCCCTAATTTGAAAGCCAACTGTGAGTAAAGGATTGAGAGAGGTCATCGGATCTTGAAAAATCATTCCAATCTCTTTGCCTCTAACTTTTCGAAGCTCTTTTTCTGAAAATTCTAAGATGTTTTTTCCGTTGTAAATTACTTCTCCAGAAAATTCAGCGGTTTTTTTAGGAAATAACTTTACAAGAGATTTTGCAAGAGCGCTTTTACCTGATCCCGACTCTCCTACAATGGCAACAGTTTCTCCCTCTTTAATTTCTAGATTAACCCCTCTTACCGCATGCACATTCTTAAACCGCACATTTAGGTTGTTAATTTTGATCATATGCTCTCCATGTCAGGGAAGAGATTCAACGCAAAGACGCAAAAACGCGAAGACGCAAAAAGAATTAAAATCTTTATAAAAATTTTTGCGTCTTTGCGCTTTTGCGTCTTTGCGTTAATTTCTTTTGCAATCATATGCGGAGCCTGGGGTCGAGGGCGTCTCTTAAGGCATCACCGAGCAAATTAAAAGAAAGCATGGTTACGCTGATAAATGCAGCGGGAAAAAAGAGGCGCCAGGGGTAGTAGCGGAGAGCTGGCAGGCCATCGTTGGCCATTGTTCCCCAACTTGCAATGGGAGCTTGAACGCCGAGCCCTAAAAAACTTAAAAAAGCTTCTGCAAAAATGGCTGTGGGGATACTCAAAGTGAGAGTAACAATGATAGAGGGGGTTGTGTTAGGAATCAGGTGCTTGGATAAAATCCATGAGGAATTTGCGCCAAGAGCACGTGCAGCTAACACATAGTCGAATTCTTTCAGCTGGAGCACTTGTCCTCGCACGATACGAGCCATTCCAATCCAGCCTGTGATGCTCAATGCTATGATAATAGAAAGAAGACCTGGTCCTACAACAACCATTAAAAGGATGACAACAAGCAGATAGGGGATGGTGCTTAAAATATCTGCAGCACGCATCATGAATTCGTCGATTTTGCCCCCAAAGAATCCACAAACTGCCCCATAGACAACTCCAATGAGAAGATCGAGTACAGATGCAGAGATCCCCACAAGTAAAGAGATCCGCGCTCCCCACCAGATCCGTGTAAAAATATCTCTTCCAAGCTCATCTGTTCCAAACCAATATTCTAAGGAAGGAGATTGGTTTTTCAAAGGAAGCTGCGTTTCATAATAAGTATGGGAAGAGAGAAGGGGACCAAAGATGGCCATAACCATAAGCAAGGCTAGAAAATAGAGCCCGAACATCCCTGTCTTATTTACTTTAAGCCTCTGCCACGCGTTTACCATTTAGTCTTATCCTTGGGTCAATGAAACAGTATAAAAGATCTACAGCAAGTACGCAAACCATTAAACAGGCGCTGTAAAAAAGGGTGGTTCCCATAATGACGGTGTAGTCCCTATTGACCACACTCATGACAAACCATCCTCCTAAACCTGGAATTCCAAAAACTTTTTCCACAACAAAACTTCCTGTAAGTACGGCAGCTACAAGAGGTCCTAAAAAGGAGATCACAGGAAGAAGTGCATTCCTAAGCACATGAACGATAGCTATCCGAAAGGGATTCAATCCTTTTGATCTTGCAGTTAAGATGTAATCTTGTTGCAAAATCTCTACCATATTCGATCTTGTAAGACGTGCGATAAAGGCAGCTGGAAGAAGGGATAAAGAGATGGCAGGAAGGATCGAATGGGCAAATGAACCCCACCTAGCAACAGGAAGGAGTTCGAGTTTCATAGAAAAAACATATTGGAGTGCTGTTGCAATAATAAAACTTGGAAGAGAAACTCCAAGAACAGCAAAAAACATCACAAATTGATCTTGCCAGCGCAAGTGGTTAAAGGCTGCGAGAGTCCCAAGAGAAATCCCTAAGCCAATTGCTAAAAAGATCGCTTCAGCTCCCAATTTTAAAGAGATAGGAAATCCTTGCAGGATAATTTCAGTAACGGTTCTTCCTTCATATTTAAAGGAAGGCCCCAAGTCAAAAGTCACAATCCCTTTGAGATAGCTGAGATATTGCATAAAAAGAGGTCTATCTAGGCCATAGTGTTTTTTTAGGGCTGCCATAATCTCTTCAGGAATCGCTTTGTCTTGCGTAAAGGGATCGCCTGGGATAGCGTGCATGAGAAAAAAAGTTAGCGTTGCAACCAAAAATAGGGAAAGGAGTAAAATCCAGAATTTTTTACTGATGTATATAAGCATGCTTTAAATCTATGTGTCCTGTGTTTGTAAAAACGACCCCTTTAACATAAGGCTTTTGTAAATAGCTACTTGTATAAAAATAAATCGGTGCAATCGGCATATCATCTAAAAGTATCGTTTCTGCTTGATGGAGGATCTCTTCTCTTGTTTTTGGGTCGGTTGCCTGTTTAGCCATTTGGATGTATTTATCGTAGTTGAGGTTATTCCATCCTGTTCTCTCGGTATTAGATTCATCTAAAAAAGTCACAGGATCATTATAACCCGCAACTCCTCCCATTCTTGCTACCTGATACTGATGTTGATTCGTCTCGTTTAGAAAAACCTTCCATTCTTTATTTTCGAGTTTTACATCCACTCCAAAGGCTTCCTTCCATTGTTGCTGGATGGCCTGCGCAATTTTATGATGCCCGTCTGAAGTGTTATAGCTCAATGTAATTTTTGGGAGAGTTCCCCCTAATTCTTTTAGCCCAAGAGCAAATAATTTTTTTGCATTTGCAACATCGTGATCTAAATAAGCTGGTTTTGATGGTTCTTTCCAAAGATTTGGAGGGACGTAGGAGAGAGCAGGCTTTTGTTTTCCTTGTAAAATATTTTCAATGATTGTTTGCCTGTTGATAGCCAAAGTAAATGCCTTACGTATATTGACATTATTAAAAGGGGGTTTTTCTGTATTAAAGATATAGAAATAGGTGCCGGCAAGGGGGGTTGTCTGTAGAGTTTGTGTTTTTAAGATCGATTGTAAGGAATCCAACGGGATAGTAGAAAAAGGCTGTCCTGCCCAGTCAAGCTCTCCACTTTCGTACATCGAAAGCTCTGTTGTTTCATCTTGAATAATAGGAAAGAAAAGTTTTTGAAGCTTCACTTGATCTTTGTCCCAATAAGTTTCATTTTTCACCATGGTTACTTCATCATAGTGTTTCCAAGAAACCATTTTAAAAGGGCCATTTGCAAGATCGCCTTTATAAGGGAAGAAATAGGAGGTAGCTGCAAGTTCTGTAAAATAGGTGGTAGGATGTTCCAGATTGACCTGAAGCGTTTTATCGTCGATTACTTTTATTCCAAGCTCTTCTTTTGTTGCCTTTCCAGCTTTAAAAGCTTTTCCATTTTTTATCACAAAAAGTTCATTTGCAAATTCAGAGGGGAAATTTGGAGAAAGAATTGTTGTCCAGGTATCTGCAAAATCTTGAGCTGTAACAGGTGAGCCATCTGACCACTTGGCATCTCTCAAATAAAATGTATACTCCATTTTATCTTCACTTGTTTCGAAGTGGCTGGCAATCCCAGGGCCATCATCTCGTAAAAGTCCTTCTAAACACATCCGGATCAGGTTAATCGAGGTCGTATCGGTGGCTCTGCGGGGATCAAATGTAGGAGGCTCAGTATGGATGCTCATCCTAAGCTCTTGAGAGGTAGGAGGGGGGGAGTGGTTTGTATCGCAGGAAGAGAGAAAGATTAACGCAAAGACGCAAAGACGCAAAGACGCAAAAAGAGAAAATATATCATAAAATTTATTTTTGCGTCTTTGCGCCTTTGCGTCTTTGCGTTTAAAAGGGACTATGACCATGAAGCTACCTGTGCAAGAAAATTATTTAATTCTTATTAATGAAAGCAATTTGTATCATATTTGCAATATATGTTTAAAACAAATTTAGGAAACAAGATCCATTTTACGAGCCTAGGGTGTGCACGCAATCTCGTGGACTCTGAGGTGATGCTCGGCATTTTACTAAGGTCGGGATATGAGGCTACAGATAAGATCGAAGATGCAGATTATCTCGTAGTAAACACCTGCGGTTTTTTGTCTGCTTCGCGCAAAGAATCATGTGACACAATTGATGGGCTGATGCAAGAGAAGAAAGCTGGCGCAAAAGTGGTTGTCACAGGATGTATGGTGCAGAACCATAGTTCAGAAATTAAGGAGAAATTTAAGGATGTCCACTACTTCTTAGGTTCTGGTGATGTGGAAAAAATTCTGGAGGCAATACAAGCTCCAGGTCCTGGAGAAGCAATCACGAGTGCAAAGAGTTATATCCAGCTTGGAGAAGTTCCTCGTCAGCTCTCTACTCCAAAGCATTTTGCTTATCTAAAGATTGCAGAAGGGTGTGCAAAGCGATGTGCTTTTTGCATTATTCCAACGATTAAAGGCCCCTTAAAGAGTAAGCCTGTAGAGCAGATTCTTAAAGAATTTGAGCTCCTTCTTTCAGGTGGAGTGAAGGAAGTGATCTTGATTGCTCAGGATTTGGGAGACTTTGGAAAAGACAGGGGAGAAGTAAAAGGTCTTGAGAACTTATTAAAAGAGATGCTTAAAGTGAAAAAAGACTTTTGGCTCCGCCTTCTCTATCTTTATCCTGATGAAATCACAGAAGATCTTATCGAGATTATGGAAAAAGATTCCCGTATCTGCGCGTATCTCGATATGCCGATCCAACATATCAATAATGAAATGCTCAAAAGCATGCGAAGAAAAACATCCAAAGAGCAAATCATTCATACAATTGAGACCTTAAGAAAAAGGATCCCTTCTATTGTGATTAGAACAAGTTTGATGGTGGGATTTCCTGGCGAGACAGAAGAGCAGTTTGAAGAGCTTATCCAGTTTGTTCAAAAGCATCCGCTTGATAACGTAGGTATTTTTAAATATTCAAAAGAGGAAAAATCTTCTTCTGCAAAATTTGAAGGACATTTAAGCGAAGAGATTAAAGATCGCCGTTATGAAAAGCTCGCAAAGGCTCAGATGAAGGTTTTGAAAAAGAGAAATAAAGCTTATATCGGCAAAAAACTTCGAGTGATTGTTGAGGGTTACCATCCTGAAACAGAACTTCTCATGCGCGCAAGATTCTATGGACAATGTCCTGAAATTGATGGACAGATCATTATTAACGATGGGCGCAAAGTCAAAGCCTTTGGCGAATTTTACGAAGTAGAAATCACAGATGCCTCTGAATTTGATTTGATAGGGCGCGTTCTGTGATGATTGTATTAAAACCTGGTAGAGAAAAGTCGGTATTACGAGGCCATCCTTGGATATTTTCAGGGGCAATTGCGCGTGCGCCTAAATTTTCTAATGGGGATATCCTTCCTGTTCATGATCATGAGGGGAAATTTCTTGCGCTTGCTTACTTTCATACAGAAAATAGCATAGCTGGGCGCATTTTAAGTTTTAAGCAGCAAAATATAGAGGAAATTTTAAGAGAAAAATTGCTCGCTGCTTTTACTATGCGGAAATCTCTTTTACAAAATTCTAATTGTTTTCGTCATATCAATGCGGAAGGAGATGGTCTATCTGGTCTCATCATTGACTATTATGACAATGTGTTTGTCATCCAAATCAGTACCATTGGAATGGATCGGCTCAAGCCTTTGCTTGTTACTCTTTTTGTAGAGCTTTTTAAACCCAAAGCTGTTTATGAAAAGTCCCTTTCCTCTTCGCGTAAGCAAGAAGGTTTGAGTGAGAGTGAGGGAACACTTTACGGTGCTCTCCCAGAAGAAATAGAAGTGAGTGAAAATGGGGTAAAGTTTCTTGTCTCCATTACGAAAGGGCAAAAGACAGGTCTTTTTCTTGATCAGCGAAGCATGCGAAAAAAGATAGAATCTTATGCAAAAGACAAGCGTGTGCTAAATTGTTTTTCCTATACAGGCGGATTTTCCCTTTTTGCTTTGAAAGGTGGCGCATCAGAAGTTGTCAGTATTGATAGTTGTAAAACAGCTTCAGCTTATGCTCAAAAGAACACAGAACTAAATCATTTTTCTCATCATACGATCCATGTTTCTGATGTCTTTGACTTTTTAAGGAACGACCCGTTAAATTTCAATCTAGTGATCTTAGATCCCCCAGCTTTTGCAAAAAAACGGAATGATGTGGAACAAGCTTGCAAAGGATACATCGAGCTTAATCGCCTAGCTATCGAAAAAATGCCTCCCGCTTCTCTTCTCCTTACGTGTTCTTGCTCTTACTTTATCGACCAAAATCTTTTCCAAAACCTCATTTCCCAAGCTTCTTGCAATCGGAATGTGCGCATCTTAGAAAAACACTCTCAAGCCATCGATCATCCCACCAACATCCATCATCCCGAAGGGGAATATCTCAAAAGTCTTCTCCTCTACATCGAATAATTCACCCTTTATCGCTTCGCGATAGAAAAAAGAATTGAAGAGAAGCAACCCATCATTTATACCTAAAATAAATAAGATAATTTTGGGGAAACATGAAAAAGTCGAAAATCGCGTTAAGTATTGTGTGTATTCTTTCTACGAATATGAGTTTTGCCAATAGTGTTACATGGTCGGGCACAACAAACTCAGACTGGAGCGTTGCTGCCAATTGGGGCGGGACTGCTCTTTCTGGAGGGGTAACGCCTGCTACTCTCACATTCCCAGCTACAATAGCAAGTGGCCGGTACATATCAACTTATACTTTCGGTCATCCCATTTCAAATCTTTCTGTAGGGACATTTGCAGTACCTACTGCTAATGCTTATACAATTCAAGGTTCTCAGGATGCCGTTTCTCCGTTTACTATTCTGCCGATCCCAATGGCTACAAATACAAGTATCTCAATTGGCCCAGGAGGGACAGCTCGTCCTACTTTTAACTACCTACAGGCTAACGGGAGCTTAACACTAACTAAAGCAAATACAACCACTACACTTCCGACAGTTGTTAATTCTATCATCGGTGCAGGGGTATCTGCAGGAGGTGATTCTGTGATTTTTACTACTTCAGGCTCGCCTTCCACAAATTCAGGATTTCAATATGGGCAAACGATAGCTCATGGCTTTGGAGCTAATAGTTATAGCGGTGGTACCACGATAACCACACTCGGTTCATCTGCTGCAACTCTTAATATACAATGTACTGCTGCTAATATATTCCCCTCTGCTACTGCGCCAATAGCTACTTTGACTTTCAATGGAGGTACTTTAGATTTAAATGCATTTAATCAAGCAATAGATAGTATTACTAATAGTGGAGGGCCATCTCTTGCTATCATTGAAAATACAAGTATCGCAACAACTGCCGCTTTAACTATTGGATCTTTTACAACTTCAGGAAACCTTAACTCAACAATAAATGGACAGATAGGACCCTCAGGAAGTGCCAACCTTAGTTTAACTAAATCAGGAACGGGTACTCTGAGCATTCTTAATAACACGGCACCTCAAAATCTATATTCTCATGGAACGACTTTAAATGGAGGAACAATTAAAGTAACGGACGCTACTAATTTAGGAAGCGGTACCTTTGTTTTTCAGAATTTAGATACGTCAGGCGGTGACATTACTCTTGATTTTAATATAACTACAACAAATAAGACATTTACTAATAGTATCACACTTAATGCACCCGGCACAGGTGCAATGGGCGGAATTGTGATCAGCAACACAGGTTTTCAACCGACCCTTACAGGGCCGATTACAGGTCCTGCAGGAAGTCCCTCTTTGCAACTTAATGCTGGCTCTTCAACTTTACAGCTTCTGCCTGTTGCAGATAGTACCTATCCTGGTGGAACCAATTTGCTGGGTGGAACTATTATAGCCTTTCGATTGACTGCAGGGACTATAAATGCACTAGGCTATGGGCCTATAACCTTTAACGGAGGGAATTTAACGCTTGGAGATCAAATATTAGCTTCTTTCACTCTCTCTAATACTAGTCCTCACAATAACATCCTTACTATGACGCAAGGTGGTTCAATAGATTGTAATGCAGCGAGCGTAACCCTTGGCGACAACATGAATACAGGGGCAGACATTATTACTGGTAGTGGGGTTCTTACTTTTAAAAATTCTTTGTCGAACTCAGGCGGTTTTATTATTCCTTATGCAAATAGCAGTTACTCTGCAGGAGTTGTTTTATCTAGTGGAATTGTATCGATAGGAAATGCTCAGAGCTTAGGAACAGGCATTATTAATTTAAGTGGAGGGGAATTATCACCTTCTGTTTCTTTAACGCTCGCAAATGGACTAAATGTAACAGCAAATTCAACCATAAATTCAGGGACAGGAATCAATACTGTTCTTTCCAATTCGGTAGCGGGAATTAATAGTCCGATTTTAACTTTAAGCGGATCTGGGACTACTGCAATAAATTCAGTTAGTGTGACTGATACTGGCGTATTTACCATTAGCGGAAACATTGCAGGCTCCCAAGCTTTGAATATAGCAGCTGGCAGTGGAACCCTTAATTTGCCTTTAGCTAGCAGCTACGCAGGTGGGACAAATTTGAATAGCGGGATTCTCTCTGTTGGAGATCCGGCAAGTTTAGGTAGTGGAACATTGGCTATGAGCGCCGGAACAACTCTCATCCCTTCTGTTACTCTTACCTTGCCAAATGCAGTAAATGTTACAGGAGATGCAACGATTGCCGCTGCAAATAGCGCAAATGCGATATTCTCAGGTCTTTTAACAGGAACAGATGGAACAACTTTAACATTAAACGGAATGGGAACCACTGCTCTTGAACAAATCGCAGTAAACGGGACTGATGCGTTTGTCGTAAGTGGAGGAATTGGAGGCTCTCAGCCATTAACAAAAACAGGAACTGGATTGCTCACATTCCCTTTAGGAAACGACAATCAATGTGGAAGTGTGGAAGTTGCAGGAGGAGAACTTGCAGTTTTGGGAACATTAACTGCAAACACCACTCTCACAGTTGATTCTGGTGCAACGCTCTCTGGAACAGGGACTGTAACTGGAGATGTGATAAATAATGGCTTTGTAGCGCCAGGAGCAAGTCCTGGACAGTTTTTCTTTGTAGGAAACTACATCGATAATAATACTTTTGTGGAAGCGATTACTCCTACTATAGGGGCTGAGCTATTTGTTACTGGGAATGTCATCATCAACTCTGGCACTACTTTTCAAATAGTACCTGATCTAACGATGGGTGCTTACACCTCGGGGACCACGTACACAGTGATCGATGCAACAGGTAGTGTTACTGGGAAATATCAAACCCTCACTTCCACAGCTCCTTTAATTGTGGGAACTCTTTCTTATGTAGGCTCTACTGTAGTGCTAACTTTAGGTTCACCGCCACCGGTTCAGACGGTTGTAACAGGTGGAAATGCCGGCAAAGTGGCAGCTGCCATAGACGCAGTCAATGCATCGGGAAACACAGCGCTTAAAGGAATCGCTGATTCTCTCATGCATTTAACGCTTGATCAATTAATTAGCGCGCTTAATGCGATGGATCCTTCCCGTTTTAAAGGACTGGGAATTGTCCAAGAAAATAATGGTGTGATTGTGCAAGAAGCGCTTACACAGAGATTTCAAGTTGTACTAGATGGAAAGCATTGCTATGACCCTTGTCCTCAAGAGTGTGAACCTGATTATGATGTGAATCTATGGGCTGCAGGGATGGGAGATTATCTGCATCAGTCAAATACCCACTTTTTTGGAAGCCCTGTTGCTGGCTACAGAGATAGCACAGGGGGAATTGTTACAGGGGCGGACTACAATTTTTCTAAGTATTTCTATGCAGGGGCTCTTGCCGCTTATACTCATTCACATATGAAATGGAACAATCAGCAAGGAAGTGGTGATATTAATAGCGGCTACGGAGGGCTTTATTTCTCTATGCTTGGGAGAATATTTTACGGCAACCTCTCTGTTATTGGAGCGTGGAGCGGCTATGATGCAAAAAGAAACATCATCTATCCTGGAGTATCTCAAACAGCAAAAAATAATCACCATGGAAATCAAATTTTATCTCACGTAGACACAGGATTCAACCTTGGATACAAAGCTCTTACCATCCGCCCATTTGATTCTCTTGATTGGATCTTCCAAAAAGAGAGTTCTTTTGTAGAACATGGAGCTGGAGCCTATGATTTATCTGTAAAAAGCACTCGTGCAAATATGCTCCGCAATGAGCTTGGGCTTAACCTCGCAGCTAGCCGCAGAAGCGAAAAAATCCAAACAACGATCGATGGAAAAGTGGGCTGGGTAAGAGAAGTGCGTATGAGTGGCAAGACTGTACAATCAGAATTTGTCACAACAGATGTTCCTTTTACTACCATTGGCTTCTTTCCTAATCGGAACCTCTTGTCTTTGGGAGGCAGCCTAACCGCTACCACCTCAGATGATCTATTGACCTTCACTCTTTACTACAATGGAGTTTTTGGGAACAGATACTCAGATAGCAACGTTGGTGGAGAGATCTGTGTTGCTTTCTAAAAATAGCTTGCGCAAGTTTTGGGCCTAAGTTATATGGAAACTATGAAATTCAGATTTATCAGGACACAAGACCCTGAATATACGACAGAGCTCATGCTCCGTTGGGAGAATTTGCGAAAGCCGCTGGGACTGCCCCCTGGCTCTGAAGTTCTCCCTGAAGATAAAGAAAGCCTCCACTATACTGCTTATGATAAAAAGCAAATGGTAGGCTGCGTCGTCTTTTATCCAGAGAATAAAGAGAAAGGGCGCCTCTATCAAATGGCTGTTAGCGAAGAATATCGGGGAAAAGGGTTTGGGAGGCAGATGATTGCTACTCTCGAGCAGTTTCTTGCAAAAAACGGCTACAAAGAAGTCTATCTTTTCGTACGTGATGAGAGCATCGGCTTTTACAAAAGAATGGGGTATCATTTAAACGGTGAGAGCAGCCAGCTCGCTGGCGTGCCCCACCTTTTAATGACGAAAACGATTTCAGTTTTGGACGAGTAAAAACTGTTTTTCTTCTTCTGTTCCATTAATCGTAGAAAGATCAGGACATTTCGCTTTAAATGCGTCTAGCGAATTTGTTGCAATAAGAGAGTGAAGAGGGATTGTTGTATGGCGTTGCAAAAAGCTTGTAATGTCGTTAATCTCACGACTTTCTTTCTCAAGCTTACAGTGACTAGTCTGGTACATTTTATTGGCTAACGCAGCGATTATACCACCCAAAGCGCAAGACGCAAAAGCAGTTCCAACAATAGCAAAGGAATAGCCTAATTGCGTTCCTTCTAGGTTGTTCAGTTGGCTAAATGCCTGATGATATTGAGAAACTAAATCGGAGGGAGCTTGTGACCAACCACCATGCATCATGATTTGATTCCGTAACAAGTCAATCTGAGAGCTTGATGCATCAACTTGTGGTTGGAGTGCATGGGCCTTTTGTCCGCAGATCACAGCTGCTAAAACACATCCCCCAATAAGGATAAGAATTGTGACAATGGCAATTTTACGCACTCTTTGATCCCGGTTGTGCCTATCGACAAACGTTTGTCTGTTGATTGTTTGCCCGTCGTCATTTGTAAAATCTTTCCAGCCATCCCGTGCAGCGCCAGTGCTTACATATTCAGTACCATTCATTGATGGAATTTTAACCATAATAACCCCCTGTTATCTGTTTTATTTTTAAGTAGTATATAATAAACATATTAATATTTAATAAATTTAATTGATTAAATTTATTTGTATTGTTATTTTGAAGTATTAATAATTTTAATTTAATGAGGATGGGGCTATTCTTCGTCCCTCAGGGACATAGGTTTA
>JABDHB010000002.1 GCA_013285775.1 Chlamydiota bacterium
TGTATGCTTGACAAATAAATTTTTACTGATTATACTAAAATTTAAAGATAGATATAATTAACAAGGGGTTTTTATGAAAAAAAGAAGATCAAGCAAAACAACGCACAAAAAAAGCACCATGATTATGAGACAAATCCACAGAATGTCTGCAGAAATTAAAAGACTTTCTCGCTACATCAAGTCTTGGTAATTTTATTTGGTAAGAACCAGTGGGGTTTTTTGCATTGGTAAATAATCAGTGGAATACCACACATGATGAGAAGGCCAATGATTAAAAAGCTATCGTAAAAAAGCAAGCTTCCTGTTGCGATCTGCGTGGGAGGGATAAAACTCAATAGAATTGCCGCAATGGATGTGATCATTCCAACACTTGCGACAAGCCAGATCCCTTTATGTCTATAGGGGATTGTATAGGCTCTTGGTACATGAGGTTTCACGTAGCGCAGTCTAATTGCTGAAATAAACATCAATACATACATCACAAGATAACTCTGCGCGCTTAAAGCGCTTAATATCCAGTAAGAGCTGCTTAAAGAAGGCATATATAGAAAGACTAACGAGGCAGCTGTTACGATAATCGCTTGGAAAAGGAGGAGATTTACCGGTGTTCCATGTTTATTCACCTTTTGAAAATAGGGAGGAAGATTTCCATGGATGGACGTTGCATAAAGCCCCTTTACAGGACCTGCTATCCAAGCATTTGTTTCAGCGATAGCTCCAATAATCAGGAGCACTCCCATGATGGGAAGGATCCATTCTAGATTATATGCATTAAAGAAAATATGGAATGCATCCATGAGGCCTGCTACAAGGCTGATTTTCTCCTTGGGGATTACAATTGCAATAGCAAGAGAGCCTAACATAAAAATAACGAATGTAATGATTGCTGCAATCAGGATGGATCTAGGAAAGTTCTTCTGTGGATTTTTGACGTTTGCAGCGTGTGCAGAGGATACTTCTAATCCGGCAAACGCTAAAAATAATCCCCCTAAAAATACCCAGCTTCCAATCCCTTCAAATTTTGGAAACATAGCATCGACAGTTAAAGGAGTTTCAGAAGGGTGAGTGGAGAACAGCCAGGTGAGTCCTAATCCAATAATGAGTAGTCCAGGAGCAATTGTTCCTAAAATGACTCCGATGGTGCTAAACAAGCTAGAAGTTTTTATTCCTAAGTAGTTCAGAAGAGTCATCCCCCAAAAACCGACTAAAATGACTGCAAGGACAAACTCCTTTGAAGGTGCAATTTTAGGATCTATAATAAAAGCAAGGGTCGCAGCGCAAAAAGAGAGGATGACGGGAAACCAACTCACATTATGGACCCACTGCATCCAGATAGCGAAGAATCCCCAACGATCTCCTAAAGCTTCTCTAACCCAAATATAGACGCCTCCCTCTCTTGACCATCCCGTTGCCAATTCTGCGGAAACAAGAGCGCTTGGTACAAGAAAAAGGAGAGCAACAATGACAAAATAAGAAATCATTCCCAATCCATATTCCGCTACAAGAGGAAGATTGCGTAAGCTTGCCATAATGGAGACGTTAAGCATGGCGAGGACGAAAACACTTAAAACCCGACGTTGTCCGTTTGCAAAAGCCACAAAAATTCTCCTTTTTTATCGTTCTAACTTAAATGCTTATAAATTGGAAAGAATTATTTTATAGGAAACATTATTTTAATATTATAGAATAAAGTTTAGAAGGCAAAGGGCCCATATCTAAAGTGTATGTGTTTTTATGCCAAACAACGCCATTAATGGAGAAGTTATGAAACAACAACAACCTAATAAGCCTCAACAACCTTTTCACCCAAGCAATCCAGGTCAAAAACCTGCGCATCCTATACAACAACCAAGTCAAAAACCACAACATCCTGGTCAAAAGCAACCAGGTAAGCAGTGGTAAGAGTTTACTCGTCGCTGAGCTGACTCTGATGCTTGGATAACCATCCAATAGCATCGTCGGAGCCGTAGTACGCTTTACCATCAACCACTAGGCATGGGACGTGTACTTCGCCTCCGATTCTTTGTAATTCTTTCTGTCCCGCATCGTTTCCATCTAAATTGGTCATTGGCACAGTTTTATGAATACTGTGTAGGTAGTCCATCACCTCGTGACAATAAGGGCAATTCGGTGTATAGTAGAGCGTAATCGCTGCTATCGCAGATAGTAGGGAAAATAAATTTTTCATAGATGCCTCCTAAAATGATCTTGCAATTTAGGGAGATTTTTTACAAATTGAAAAGGCATTATTAATTGGAGTGTCTATGAAAAAAATATTTTTTGGGCTAATTTCTGCCCTTTTAACTGTATTCGCACATGGAGATGAAACTATGAATTATCAAGAACCTAAAGCTCCCTTAACTTTTGAAAAGGGAAAAACCTACCAAGCCATTATTCATACAACGAAAGGAGATGTTGTATGTGAGCTATATCCTGAAAAAGCTCCTCTTTCTGTAACGAATTTTATTCAGCTAGCGCAAGGAGGATTTTATAATGGTCTTCTATTTCATCGTGTGGTACCTGGATTTGTCGTTCAAGGTGGAGATCCTCAAGGGAATGGAAGTGGTGGCCCTGGATATACTGTTCCTGCAGAAATTGGGTTGAATCATGAAAAAGGTGCTTTAGCTTGGGCTAGGACATCAGATCAAATTAATCCACAAAGACGCTCTAGCGGTTCTCAATTCTACATTACTTTAGACAAAGTTACTTATCTGGATGGCCAATACACTGTTTTTGGACAAACTGTCTCAGGAATGGATATTGTCCAAAAGATCAGCCAGGGAGATGTCATTAAGAGTGTGGAAATTAGTATTAAATAAAAATTATTTTGAAAAATAATGCGGTTAGTGAGTATAGTCAGAAATACTGACGCAAACGACATTTGTGAAGGTAGAGGGGGATATTCATATGAACATTCAATGCAAAAAACCGCAATTCAAAGCGATTGTTAAAAATCCATTAGCTGATAAATTAAAAGCTAAACATGCAAAAGCAATTTTGGAAGCAAGACTTAAAAAACGATTAAGATTAGTATCAAAAAAATACTGTTAAATAAATTTTTTTTAATTTTTCTTTCCTAATACAAAAAGCCTTCTATACATTGCTGTAGAAGGCTTTTTTCTTTTTTTGGCTTCGTTAAAAAGCATATAGAATTTAATTTTAAAAAAATTTTTATTTAATTTAATTCGAAATATGTTATATTAACGATTGTAGGGTAGATAAATAACAGTAACTGCCCCCATAACAAGGAGAATATTATGGCTAAAGCTAGAGCAAAAACAAAATCTAGAAAATCTTCTAGAAAAAGAGTTACAAAAAGAGCGAAAGCAAAAACTTCTACAAAACGTAGAAAAAAAGCAGCTCGTCGATAGTAAATCGACTACTTAACCCTTGAGGTTAAGTATTTTTGAACTGTTATCGAGCAGGTTTTGACTTGCTCGATTTTTTTTTGCCTAAAAGGAGCCTTCTGAGATGATTTCGCTTAAGGGCTTGCGTGGTGAGGGGATCTCTCGTTCTTGTAGTTCCTTAGGGAGTTTTTCCTTGGGGGCGAGTTTTCCAATGGCAATCATCGCTTCAACATTGTAGTCATCTGGGATATGAAGGACCTTTTTCGCCTTATCATAGTCAAAACCCTCCATTCCATGGACAACGTATCCTCTGCTTGTCCCTTCTAAGGCAAGAGACATCCATGCGGCACCTGTATCAAAACTATGTGTGCGCTCAGGCTTATTATTGTGTTCAAAAAGAGTTCTCGAAACAACAACGACTAAAGCTGCTGCATTCTTTGTCCATGATTTATTAAAATCAATCATCAGATCAAAAAACGTATCCCAAGAAGAGGTGTTTTTCTTTGCATAGAGAAATTTCCAAGGTTGCCCATTATAAGAAGAGGGAGCAAAACGGGCCGCTTCAAAAAGAGGCATAAGTTCTTCATCGCTCATTTCTTCTCCAGTCATCGACCGGGGTGACCATCGATTTTTAATGATCGGGTTGATGGGGTAGTTGACTTTTCTATTTTCCATAATTTATTCCACTCTGTTAACTGTTATTTTCAGTCACGTTAACAAAAATGAAGAAATAGGTTCCAGTTAATTTTTACATTTCAAGCGATGAAATTTTAACTATAGATAAGATTAACGCAAAAGCGCAAAGTCGCCAAGGCGCAAAAAGAGAAAATAAATAATTAATTTTTGCGTCTTGGCGCCTTTGCGTTTTTGCGTTTAATTGTATGCAATTCCTGAGTTTGAAACACATAAATTGACTTAATATTAATCCATTTGCGATCGTTGATTTTTGGCGCTTTGAACCCGCCTATCGTCAAATTTTGAATCACATTAGGTATAGCATGAAAATCGTTGTTGTTGGTCCTGGCTCTATGGGAAGTGCTTTTGTGGGACATTTTGCAAAAGCGCATGATGTTGTGACTTGTGGACGTCATGATAAGAAAGCTTCGCTTATTAAGGGGGCAGAGATTGTACTTCTTGCAGTAAAACCTAAAGACCTTGCTGCTGTTTCGAAAGAAATTGGGCCTTTGCTGACAAAAGAACAAATCTTGATTAGCATGCTAGCTGGAGTAACGCTTGATACATTAAGAACTCATTTTCCCTCCTCCCATCTTTTAAGAATCATGCCTAACCTTGCTCTTATTTGTAACGAAGGGGTTATTGGGATTGTAGATGATCAGAGTTTACCCTCTGAGCAAAAGAAAAAGATAGATACTCTTTTTCATGGGCTTGGCCTTCTTTCTTGGGTTCCTGAAAGCAAGATAAATGCTATTAGCGCTCTTGCTGGATCGGGTCCAGCTTTTATGTATTTGATTATTGAAGCTATGATTGAAGGGGGAATTTATATGGGGCTTACAGCGGATCAATCGAAAGAATATACTCTTCAGATGATCAAAGGTTCTATTGAGCTTCTTCAATTTGAAGGGAAAACTCCTACTGAACTCACTTATAGAATTGCTTCTCCAGCCGGCACAACTATTGCTGGCCTTAAAAAAATGGAAGAAGATGGCGTACGGGGCTGTATTATCAATGCTCTAATAGAAACCTATAAAAAGAATTGAGGAGTTTTTTGTGGAGCTAGGTTTTTTTGTGAAGGGGATGATATTAGGTTTTTCAATTGCGGCGCCGGTTGGGCCAATTGGAGTGCTCTGTATTCGGAGGACGATCCAGTATGGGAGATGGTCGGGTTTTTTTTCGGGAATGGGCGCTGCGGTCGCAGATACTCTTTATGGAATGATTGCAGCATTGGGGCTTACTTGGCTTTCAGGCTTTATGGTAGCTGAGCAATTTTGGTTCAGAGTAGTTGGCGGGGCGTTTTTACTTTATTTGGGAATAAAAACATTTAGGGCAAAACCAATGGGAAAAGGGAACGAGGTGACCCATAAAACTCTTACCAAAGACTTTGCTTCGACGTTTTTTTTAACAATGACAAATCCGATGACCATTATTTCTTATTTGGCGATCTTTGCAGGCTTGGGGCTCACTCCGGAAGAGGGGAGTCCAACAAAATTAATTCTCGGTGTTTTTTTCGGTTCTGCCATTTGGTGGATTATCCTTAGCGAGGGAGTTACCTTATTTCGTAGTATGGTAAGCGAAAGGGTAATGACTTTGATCAATCGTTTTGCTGGGGCGCTCATCGCCGCTTTTGGTATAGCTGCCTGGCTGAGTCTTCTTTAACTCTTTATAATTTAGCATGTTATAGTTAGTGTGTCACGTTTTGCGAGGGAATCTATTGTTTTTTATAAAAATTTTTCTTGATAAGATAGTCGGATAAAAGATACAGGAGGAATACAGAAAGGAGGGAATATGATGACTAAAGTTTTAGGGGTTTTGATTTTTATTGGGGGCGTTGTTTTGATCCTTGCTTCCAATAATATTGCTGAGCGTGTGGCAGCAGGAAGAGGAGAGATATCAAGTGGACAGAGAAAAGTTGATACAGCAAATGAGCTGTTTTCTATGAATCAAAGGACAAAGCCGATAGGTGGCTTAGTCACGGGGTCTGCACAAGATAAGATTAATGCAGGCACTCAAGAAGCAGATAAGTATGATCGGCTTGCTGGTCAACTGCAAACAGGTGGATATGTCCTCTGTGGCGTGGGTATTGTCGTATTTATTATAGGATGTTTCCGTCGAAAAAAATAAAGGGGTTTTATGCTAGGAACAATTTTACTTATTATCTTAATTTTGATGCTCATTGGAGCTGTCCCAAGATGGAATTACAGTCGTGATTGGGGTTATGCTCCGTTTGGCGGTTTAATGACTATCTTGATTATCATCTTGATTTTGGTTCTTTTAGGAGTCATTTAGAAGCAATCATTTTGTTCTGTATGTCCAAAGGGGCATACAGAACAAAATCTTTTCGAAATTTATTTACTCACTTTACGCAAAATGGTGTCGCCAGTTCCTGGCTCGGAGGAGGCGGTGCATCTTTTCCGTGGGTTCCCACCCACGGCTAACAACTGCCATCGCTTCGCGATTTGATTACCGCTTTGCGGTTAAGAATCTGTTTAAACTCTTTATGAACCTGAGTTTTGGGTTAAAGTAAGATTCTAGTTTGCGAGCGCAAGCGAGCTTTGGAGTGCGCAAATTTATTTGCGCTTTTTTTCAAGGCGATTTATCGCCGCTAAGTTGTACATCGATAAATCGATGTAGAGAAAAGCGCAAATAAATTTGCGCACTCCAAAAAGCTCGCTTGCGCTCGCTTCATTAAAACCCAAAACTCAGGTTATGAAAAATTAAAATCGGTTACGCATACGGGGGCGGTTACGGAAGAGGGATTGCTGCTTCGCGCTCGTATTCGTTAACTCGTCGTAACCGTAACCGCCCCCGTATGCGTAACCGATATTTCTTTAAAAATTTTAAACAGGTTCTAAGATGAAAATCAGGTAAATAGACCTCTTTCGAAATTTGCTTTGCCCGAAAAAATCGATGATTTTTTTGGGCAAAGCAAATTTCGAAAGAGGTCTATTTACCGGCGACTTTGTTTACAGCTTCGTCGGGGGTCATTTTGTTATTGTCGGCTAAATCCATGGCTTTTGTCTTTTGTTCGGGAGTGAATTTATTGTATTTCATTCTCGCTCGGTAGCCCATGGCAGATTTAAAGCTAGACTCATCGCTTTGAGGGATCTCTTTTTTGCATGCGGTATTGTTTTCATCGCATTTGGTTGACTTTTCTTTGCATTTGTCTACGCAGTCAGAATTTTCTTGTTTGCAAGAATCTGTGTCTCTTGTGCATTTTTTTCGTCTTTCTTCACACCGTTTTTTGCAACTGTCGATATCCCTTTTGCAGGAGTCTTCTTTTTTTTCGCAGGTGCTCTTAGCTTTTTTTTCCCAGGCTATGAGATCGCTTGTAGACAAGCAAAGTAATGTGGTTGCGCTTAGCAATAGAAGATTTTTCATGAAATTCCCTCCGTTTGCTTCTTTGTATAGATAATAATTATTATAAGCAATCTTCTTACAGGGGTCGAATATTGACGACAAAGATGGTGATGTCATCTGTTCCACCATTCATGTAGGCAAGAAATGAAAGGAGGGTGGAAGAATGTTTAGAGAACTTATCTGGAGAAATAAGCTTGAACATAAAATCTGGGCTTACCTCGCATATAGGGCGTCTGATTTTTTCGAACTCTTGGGAGGAGAGGCTAGAATGGATGAAGGCAAACATCGCTTTTAACATGCGGATATCGTCGGGAGTAAAGGTTTCTTTATTAATAAAAAATTGATGAGCTTTTTGGACAATAATTTCGGGGTGTTCTATCACATCGATCACTTCTTTATCAGTCACAAAATCCCAGAGTCCATCTGTCGCAGTAATCAAAAGATCGTTTGGCTGTAGTGTCATGGCTGTAACAAGTGGGGTAGAGATAATGATCCCTGAATTTTTTTCTACTTTGAAGTCTCGATCTCCTATAGTCCTACTAAGATTAAGTCCTTCGGCCTTTCCGTTTGAACCAATCTGTCCAACTCGTTTTCTTTTTTTCCCAGAGGTGAGTTCAAAAGCTTCTTTGTATGCAGGATTAGCCAAAATAGCTCTAACGTACTCTTCTGGATGGTCGAAATTTCTTTCAGGAGAAAGAGGAAAGAGAGTTCCCTTTTCATTTTGTTTTCGGTAAATTTTCCCTTCAGAATCTCCAATAATTGATGAGTAGAGAATGTTGTCTATTTTATCGATTAAAGCAACGTAGGCAGTGGATCCACCAGTTGGATATTTGGAACAAATTTTTTCGTTTAGTTTATGAAAAATATCAATAAAAGCTTGCTCAATATCCCCGCTCATTTTCTCAATTTTTCGTAATAGCGATAAGGAGAGAGTGTGTTTTATCTCTATAGCTACAAGCTCTCCCATATTACAGTGCCCATCATAGACTCCACACAGGAAAAATCTTTCGTTTAAAGTCTGAACGCAACATCTATCTTGGTAAAGGCGTTTTTTCCCCATGAATTCAATGCCATTGAAGCTGGTTTGAAGAGGTTTTTCATAGCGGGGGAGAATATATTGTTCAGGTTGTGAGATGTCTCTTTCTTGCATCCCAATAAGAGTTTGATATACGAGCTTGGAGAGAAGAGGATTTTTTCCTAGATTGAGCTTGGCAATACTAAAACCATCTTTTGAAGTTCGTTGTATTAATTGGATAGAGGCCCTCCAATTTATTTGCTTATTTTCCTTTATTGCTGAGGTGATATAGAGCAGTTTTCCAACAAATACACTAAGGTCTACTTTTTTTAAGGAGTTGGATAAAAGATCGGCTTTACAGGGAACTTGCACTTGTCTTTCAAGAAATTCAATCTCTTTTGTTCTATGCAGCTGATAGAGAAGAGTATAAAGAGTTTGAATAACACATTGTTGTAATTTTGTAGGGGAAGTGTATGTGCAACATTCTTCATAAGCATTTTGCAAAGCAGTCTCAGGATTTTTGATGATGTCGGGCCCGTATTTTAATAAGTTGGGCCAGCTATGTGGATCTCCTATAACAAGGATATCTTCAGGTTGTACTGTTTGAAAAGTCACTTTAGGTGGAGAAGTAGAAGCCACTTTTAGAGAACGGAAAGCAAAGTGCCCATTTCTGAGGATAGCTGACTCTACATTTCCTAGTGTTAGGGCATATGCGATGTTGGTCCAGTTATCCTTACAAATAATAGATACGGACATGCCTCCTTTTACAAATGTTTGAGGACGTTTCAATTCAAATACAGAAACTATGTTTTCTAAAGTGGAGGCATAATTCCACTGTTTTGTTTTCAGCAGCCAGTTAAAATAATAGGAAAAGTTTGCTACAAAAAAGGCCATGGCAATTTCTCTTTGCTCTCCTTGATAATCCAGAATGCCTACAAGAGAATAGCTATCTGTGGAAATGCGAATTTTTGAGTTTTCTTCTGAAAAAAGGGTTCCCCCTTTACCGATCAGGCCATATTCATAGCGTGGGAGGATCTCTCTTTCGGGGTTGTCTACTCCATGAGCAAGCATCGCTTCACGGAAATTTTGGAACAGCTCTTCGATCCTCTCATCAAGGAGCATCCCCCCAGAAAAGAGCTGCAGCAGAGGAGGATCACTTGATTCAATTGGGGGTGCCGACATAGGCAGAATTATACTATTAAGCGCCTAATTTCTAAAGCGATAAAAGAATCAAATTGGATATATATAAGGGAAAGGAGTTTTTATGATTAAATTTTTTATTAGACCTCTTTCCAAATTTGCTTTGCTCGAAAAAATCGATGATTTTTTTGGCCTTTCAATCTGCTGCTGCAAGACATACTCAAGTGAGTAGGCGCAGCAGCAGCAGATCGAAAGGCCGAGAAAAGGGCGATTTTTTCGAGCAAAGCAAATTTGGAAAGAGGTCTATTTGCCTTTGTTTCGTTTTTCCAGTCTTAGTGAGTGTCTCATGACAGAGCGAGCTGTTTTTGCCGGGGGATGTTTTTGGGGAGTGGAGTATTTGATTAAGAAACTGCCCGGTGTGATCTCCACGCAGGTAGGCTATACAGGAGGAAAAAGTGCAGATCCTACCTACAAAGAGGTTTGTAGCGGAAGAACAGGTCATGTAGAAGCGATAGAAGTGATTTTCGACCCTGAAAAAATCACGTATGAGGAATTAGTGAAATTTTTCTTTGAAATTCACGATCCGACCCAAAGAAATGGGCAGGGGCCTGACATCGGAACCCAATACCATTCCGTTATTTTCTATGAAAACGAAGAGCAAAAAGAGGTGATTGAAAAGCTTATTGCCATTCTTGTGAAAAAGGGGTTTGACGTAGCCACCGAAGTTCTTCCAGTAGCACCCTTTTATCCTGCAGAGGATTACCATCAAGATTATTACAATAAAACCAGGCATCAGCCCTATTGCCACTTCCACGTAAAGCGCTTTTAAAGGAGAGCTGCTAGGTTTATGCAAAATGGTGACGCCAGTTCTTGGCTTGGATGAGGTAAGGCATCTTCTCCGTGGTGTGACGAACGAATGTGAGGAACCCACGGGAAATCGGCCCTCCACAGCCAAAGCCGCGGCAGCGGCGGCAGCTAATCAGGTTATTGATGAGTATGTTTGGTTTTGGGGGGCTTTTTGTGTTTGAGTTTTTTGGACGGGTGTTCTGTGCAACGATAGATGGTGATTTCGTCAGACTGAATTTGCTGGGTTGTGGTGTAGGTGGATCCTGAGGAGATTTGGATCGGTAACTGCTGTACTGGAGTAGCTAGCGTGAAGTCGTTATAGCGACTGAGGTTGTAGGACACGTTGGGCTGTAGATTGGAGACGGTAACGGTAAGAGTAAGGGGCATCGAAGTTGGGCGGGTGTTCGATTTATCTGCGATTTCAGGCCGTTCATAATTTACGCTTGTTTCTACTTTTACTGGCAGCGTCGCATCTATTGTTCCTGAAAGGGAGATTCCGCAATAATCGTTTAGGGGAAGGGAATAGATAGCTCCATCTTGAGCATTTGCCTGTTCTCTAGTAGCTGGGGTAGCGCTGAAAAAGTATTGAGGAGGTTTAGAAGGATCGCTCCAAACACCGTTATCGCTAAAGCTAATCTTAGTGCCATCAACGTCTGTTACAACGACAATATGGTCGTAATCTGCATCACCGGCATCAGGATCTGTGTCATCATAAAACAGGTATTGGTTCATGTAGACGCCAATAGAAACGGAGTTGCCGTTATTAATATTGTCTTTTACCCATGCAAAGAAATCTCCTTGAGACGAGTCCCATTCCTCTGCTTTTAAATGCATTTGTTCTGCAGCTTGTGTGGCATTCATTCCTAAAAGGAGTTGTCCTTGATCTTGCGGCATACCTGGCGATGCGAAATTTCGCGCATCGTATTGTGACATATATTGGCCGTAGTTCAAGCCTGCTGTGATGAAACAAACTTCACCGCAGTATCCATGGTTTTCGTTCCACTGGTATCTGGGTTCGACTGTCGTAAGTGCTGCTAAAGCTAAAAATAATGGGATCATACTTTCGATATTACGCAGAGGTATAATTAAGTGCTAGTTCTTTTTTTATATTGATAGAAGAGGAGGAGGGGGCTGATTGTCAAGAGGTTGCCTACGATGATCATGATGAGGTAGCGTGTGGGGGTGCCTATGTCGATATTCTCTGGAGGGAAAAAACTGACGATAATGGTAGTTGCGCAGCCAAAAAGGCCGAAGATGGCGGTTGTCCACATTCCTAGGTTTTTGCCAGGTATTTTAAATGATGTTGGTCGATCGGTGTATTTGTATCGAAGGCGGAGGGCTGCTGTGAACATTAAAATGTACATGATCATGTAAAGTTCGGTGCTGAGGGCTGTTAAAAACCAGTAGAAGGCATTTACGGAAGGGACGAGAAGGAAGATAAGACAGAAGAGAGAGACTAGGATCGCTTGAGCAAGGAGGATGTTGGAGGCAACTCCCGCTTTATTTTTGCGTGAAAAGAAGGGAGGCAAGAATCCAAATTCTGCTGCATGTAAAAGGCCTTTTGCAGGAGAGATGAGCCAATTGATCATGGTGCCGATGGAGCCTATGACAATTGCTAATGTGAGAACGGGGATGAGGGGTCTTAGGCCAAAAACATGAAAAAAATTGGTAAATACTTGCATGATTCCTGAAACAAGGTTGATCTCTTTTTCAGGAAGGACAAAAGCGATCGATAGGGATCCAAAGCCCATAGACAGAAAAATGAAAGTGGCAGCTACAAAAACGGCTTTAGGGAAGTTCTTTTGTGGGTTTTTGATATCATTTACGTGAACTCCAGAAAGTTCCATCCCTAGAAAGGAGGCCATAATAGCGATTAAGGAGACCCAATTTGAGGAGTTTGTCAGAGATGGGATCAGGTTGGAAGAGTTTAGATGGAATTGCAGGGGTTTTCCCATAAAAATCCAGATGGCTCCAAGTATGATCAAAAATATGATCGGTAAGATGGTGCCGATAGTTGCGCAGATGTTATTGATGAGCGCAGATATGTGTAGTCCTTTTAAATTAACGAGGGTGAGGCCCCAAAATACTGTAAGAATCACTGTGATTAGGTAGGTTTTATTTTGTGCAAGATCGGGATTGATCAAATAAGCTAAGGTTCCTGCAACAAATGAGAGCATGGTTGGATACCAAACCATGGTATTAATCCATTGGAGCCAGATGGCTGCCATGGCCCACTTTTTGCCAAAAGCTCTGTTGACCCATTGATAAAGCCCCCCTTTATCGGGAAACGCAGCAGAGAGTTCTGCAGAAATAAGCGCTGTAGGAATTAAAAAAACAAGTGCAGAGAAGACAAAGAAAAAAATTAAGGTACTGCCAAAGAGGGCTGCTGCAGGCAAGTTTCGAATGTTATCGATCGCTGCAATGATGAGAATAACGAGTGAAAAAAACGAAATCTTCTTGTGCATTGTAACATGTTAGAACTTGGAAAAGAAAATTTCAAGTGAAGAAAAGAAGAAGATCGGGCACGGGCATACATGCGCGTTAAGATAATTGGCTTATTAACTAAATGTTGAATTCCATCAGCGCAGAGTGAGGACTGGGCCGCAGAGGGCGCGGAGGAAGAGAGAAAGAATTCCTTTTTTCGCCTCCGCGAAAAAAGGAGCTCTTTCTCTCTTCCTCCGCGCCCTCTGCGGCTCAGTCCTCACTCTGCGCTGATGGAATTCGGCATTCACTCTAAAAGCTTGTTAGCTAATGCGTGTAAGCCTGATCCCTCTCTTGTTCTTTCTTTTATAAAATAAATTTTTGAAGTTAATTGAGCGATCAGATATAGGCAAGGTATGATGCGAAATAAAATGACTGTTGCGCTTGTTCCTATTCTGATGACGATGTTCGGATGCTTTGCAGATGAATGTGAAGAGCCTCGCAGATCTGATGCTCTTTCGACTTCAGGCCTTTTTGATAATGCGGGAGACTGTTACCTCGAGGGGTATATTCAGGCTCTTGTCGATATGCATTATTATGAATTTAAGGTTGTAGTCTCTGTTCAAGGGGATACGGTTTATTTAACGAATCTTCCAAATAACGAGCTTATTGCAAATAGTATCATGAGCTTTGTTGGAGACATACCTGGTGTTGAGTGTGTTTGTGTAAAATGTGAGCTTTCTGAAGAGGAATTGGCTTTTCGAGAAGAGTGTATAGATCAGCCAAGAGTAAGTGGTGTTTGGTTTCCTCAGCAGACTGTTTTATTTCTTCCTCTGATTGCCGATCCTCGTCAGCCTATCAATTCTGCAAATGCTCGTATTAATGACCATCTTTGTGGGCACAAATCTGTTGCTGTATCTTTAGGCGATGACTTTCCTTTTTTCCGTTGGAGAGATGTTTTTAGATGGCATGGAGACATGCAAATTGGAATTGAAGCGGGAATTTGGGCTTTATTTAATTTTAGTGACAAGCCAAAGAATAGCAATGGAGATGTTTGTTCCCTTGTAAATACTGACTATTTTGTGGGAATTCCTCTGACTTACGCTTTTGATAAGTGGTCGTTTCGTTTGCGTGCGTATCATATTTCCTCTCACTTAGGCGATGAGTTTTTATGCGATAATCCGAAATGGGTTGCAAGGCGTAAGAATCCGAGCTACGAAGCTTTAGATTTTTTTACCTCTTATCAATTTTCTAGTGGTCTTAGAGGATATTTCGGTCCTGGATGGGTCTTTCATAGTGACAAATCGTTTCATTTGAAGCCTCTTTATGTGGAATATGGGATCGAGCTGAGGGTTTTTGGTCGCAAGCTTCAGTATCATCGACTTTATGGGACCCCTTTTCTTGCAATCAACTTAGAAAACTGGCAGCAGCATGGGTGGTCGCTTGATGCTACTTACATGCTCGGCTATGAGCTTAGCAAGCTTCAGGGGGTGGGCCGCAAAATGCGTATCTATTTGGAATACCATCATGGATTTTCTTATGAAGGGCAGTTCTTTAATGAGCGGGTCACTTACGGAGAGCTAGGGATCTCCTGGGGCTTCTAAAAAAAAGAAGGTTGAACCTTTCTTTCCGACTCGAGCCCGAGCCCGAGCCCGCGTGCGTGCCCGATCTTCTCTTATATCTTAAAGCCATCTCGGTAGATGGGACTGTTTTTTCCGATAGGGAGGGTTCCGTCAAAGAATTGTCGATAGATATTGAGGCCTTGCGCTGCTGTTTGTACGCAGTAGAAGCAATTGGAGATCCATTCTGATCCTGAAATTGTTCCTGCTTCAAGATTGCATTGGAAGCGGGAGGTGATTTTTCGTTTCCAATATTCTGGATCGCCAAAAAGAAGTACCGGGTTTGCGGGTGTGCTACCGGTTTTTCTTCTCACTTCTTCTAGGGCATATTCAAAGTCTGTACCGATCCCTCCGATTAAGAAGATTGCGAGGTCGAGATTGAACTCTGCTTGCCTTTCGATGAGGCGATCGAGTCTATAGGTCATTTTGGCGTCGATATACTTATTGGCAAGTTGCTCATGTCCTAATTTAAAGTCTGCGATATTTGCACAAGAAAGAATTCCTACCTCTTTTGCGACCCGATTTCCTACTTCCATCACGCCTGGCCCTCCTCCTGTTACAAGAGCTAGAGGGGTATCCTTATTCAGAAGGAGATGGTTGACCTCCTCGCGCATCTGTAAAAGGCCTTGAAGGAGATTTTTTAGTTCTTCTTCAAAGGTGCCAGAGATGAGATTAGATCCGTAGATCCCAATGGTAGTTGCTTTAATAAAGGTTTCGATCTGGTTTAAGGGAACAAACATTCCCGAGTCCTTGCCGGGTTTAGGAATGTACTCTAAGATTTTTTTTGATGTAGAGTCGACCCAAAAAACGGGAATCCCAAATTTGGCTAAATCAAAGAGAAAGGATCTGTCTTCATGGGAAAAGAAATTGCCGTATGTGTGAGAGGGGTATTGAAAGTAGATCCCTTTGAGGTTGTGTTGTACGTATTTGCTAAAAATCATTTTTTTCATGAGGGGAGATGTCAAATATCTGGTGAATAAGACTCCTTGGCTCGTGATCTGGCCATCTTCTATGGCTTTTAGAAAAGGATAAGAGGGTTGCTGCTGCATGTAACGTTCAGCAAGAAGGCCTTGAGTTTCAGGATGGGTCATTCCGGGAAACTCGTAGAAATGGGGGTCTCTTATGATCCAGTCTTTTTCTGTAAGATGGAGAAGTTGTTCCCCTTTGACAACAAAAACAGCACAGGAGCGATGAGTAGGCCCAGGGGCTGTTTCAAAAACTTTAAAGAGCGTTTCTGTGTTTTGTAAGGAGGTTTTAAGCTCGTCTCTATCTGTAAAAAACACGTATTCTCTATGGGGCTCGAGGGTATAAAATTCGAGTGGAATCAGTGTGACTTCTTCTTGAGACTCCCCATATAACTCGTAGACATCGCCAGAGGCTTGTGTGTCAGGTTCAAGAACAGATGCTGCTGTGTGCTTGTATCCTGCTGGCAAAAGCTCATCGACTACTTTAGCAAATACGGTGCGTACATGCAGTGATTCTGTACGAAGGAGGATAATCTCTCCTTTTTTAGGAGGATTTGCATCCCATTTTTGACTAAGACTAAGTAAGTGCCTCGTGGGGATGTTCGGATCTGACAGAGCTTTTGCAAGGATGGGAAGAAATCCAAATATATCATTGTCGTAGCTAATGAATCCTTTTCGGACGGGGATGTAAGCAATGGTTCTTCCATCTTTTTTTTCGAGTTTAAGTTCGTTAGAACCAAAATAGAGAAGGGGTTGCCCGTTTCTATCGGTCCTTCCGAGCATTCGTAGGAGATATTCTGGATCTCTAACCCTTCGTTTATCGTCTGCTGCAAAAAGTTTTCCAATATAGGATCCTACCTGGAGAAGCTCAATCATGGCTTGTGCGAATTTTCCGTAGGCTGCAAGCTCCACTTTGATCTCGGCAGTTAGGTGAAGAGGGTCAAGAATATATTCTTTCCCTATCCCATTTATTCCGAGCTGCGCAAGGGTGCTTTTTAGATTAAAAGAAACAAGTTTGGGATCGATCTGAAACCCTCTAAATTCTGGGGAAATATTTTCTATAAAAACGGTTGCAATCCCTTTTTCTATAGAACGTATTTTCCCATCCGGAGTGACTAGGTCATAGAGGTTGGAGCTTAAGTAACTTTCCATATTGTCTATTTATCATAGACCGGATAAAATTACACAATTATGATAATAGCAAAAAGTTTTGGCACACACGATGGGGCATTTCATGCAGACGATGTGACTGCATGTGCACTTCTTTTGGTTTTTCAGTTAATCGACAGAGATAAGATTGTTCGTAGCAGAGATCTTAAAAAACTTGCAACGTGTGAGTATGTATGCGATGTAGGCGGAATCTATGATAGTAAAATAAAACGGTTTGATCATCACCAAGCAGAGTATCATGGAGATTTAAGCAGTGCAGGGATGATTTGGCGCTATTTGAAAGAAAAAAAAGTTGTTGATCCTGAGGTTTATCATTTTTTGAATCGGATGTTGATTGAAGGGGTTGACGCTCATGATAATGGACGGGTCGATTACGAGATGGGATGGTGCAGCTTTTCTCATGTGATTTCGAATTTTGTTCCTCCCCACTACGATGCTTCTGACCAAGAACAATACAATGCTTTTCTTCAGGCTGTAGATTTTGTGGTGGGACATTTGCAAAGGCAGCTCGAAAGATACCATTATATCAGAAGTTGCAGGGAAGCTGTTTTTGATGCAATGCAACCTCGGAAGAAATATTTGTATTTTGAAAAAGCAATCCCTTGGATCGAAAGCTTTTTTGATTTAGGAGGAGAGGAACATCCTGCGCAGTTCGTGATTATGCCAGCTAAGGAACATTGGAAATTAAGAGGAATTGCTCCTAATTTGGAACATCGGATGCAAGTGCGCAATCCTCTACCTGAAAAATGGGCGGGGCTTCAAAACGAAGAACTTGAAAAAATCTCAGGAATTTCCGGGGCTGTTTTTTGTCATAAAGGACGTTTTGTTTCAGTTTGGGAAACAAAAGAGGATGCGTTTACGGCCTTGAGGTATATTTTAGGTGAAGATCTATGACGACGATCTTTGGAAAAATTATTGCAGGAAAAATGCCTTGCAAAAAGGTATTTGAAAATGAAAGGATTTTGGCAATCGAAGATATCATGCCAGTAGCTCCTGTTCATATTTTAATCATGCCCAAAAAAGAAATTCCCAGTCTCCAATCCCTTGCAAAAGAGGATTATCCTCTCATCTTAGAAATTATCGAGGTAGCCAAAAATATCGCAGAAGAATTAGATATAACAGATGGGTACCGTCTTTTGACAAATAGTGGCGAGGAGGCAGGACAAACCATTTTCCACCTGCACTTCCACCTCATCGGAGGCAGAAAGCTTACTAAACTAGCGTAAGAAAGAAAAATAACAGGATAACAAAATTAAACATGTTCTTTAAACGCAAAGACGCAAAAACGCAAAGACGCAAAAAAAAAATCTCTTTATTTTCGATTCTTTTTGCGACTTTGCGACTTTGCGTCTTTGCGTTGATTTTTTCTCCGCTTCACGCTGATGAACAAGAATTAGCAAACAGGGTTCACACGCATCTTTTTATTCATGATCCAGCAACTGCTATAGTAGAAGCTAAACGATTTTTAAAAGAATACCCCGACTCAAAAGAATTGCAGTTTGCTCTTATCCGTGCTTTATGTGAGAAAGGAGAAGATTCTGAGGCGATCTCTGTGTGGAAGAAGGAAACCGGTAGCTATGATCGAAAGATTTTAGAGCTTCTTGGATGGGGTGTGCTGAGAAAAAGCGATTTTTCCCTGCAACAGTTTGTTCGAATAAGTTCTCTTATTGGAATTGCTTTAACCAAAGATGCAAAAGCCATTCCCATTCTTTTAAGTAATCTTAGAAGTTCTAGTGCACTGTTTAGAACTCTTGCCATCCGTCTTAGCGCAACTTACCGAGATGAACCATTACGAGACGAGCTTTTGCGTCTTTTGAAACAAGAAAAAGTTTGGTATGTCCGGCTTGAAGTGATCAAGGCTGTTGGGCAAATGGGGATTTTCCAAGCCAAGGAACAGCTAAAAGAGATCATAGGCCATCGAAAAACTCTTGCAGAAGAAAAAAGCGCAGCTCTTATAGCTTTAGCCAGCATGTATGAGGCAGTAGAAGATAGTGAACTAAAAGCTCTTGTGAAAAGCGATCGGGCGGGATTAAGGCAACTTGCCTGCGAGGTGGTCTCTTTTCTAGATTTGCGGGATAAGGTGCATTTTATTCTCCCTCTTCTGAAAGATGCTTCTCCAGATGTGAGGATTTCTGCGCTTACGACGCTGGGACTTGCCAAAACAAATCTCATTGCTTGTCTTGAAGATACGAATCCTCCTGTAGCTATTACGGCTGGCTGGCTGGCTATTTTGCAAGATGACAAAAGAGGGGAAGAGGTTTTAAAGCGTTCCATCCTGGGAGATAATCCAGAACACAGAAGGATGGCGTCAGCAGCTCTTGCAAAAACGGGTAATCACGGGGCGAAACTTGCATGGAAAATGTTAAAAGCAAGTGAGGATCCTTACGTTCGGGTGAACTTAGCAATCGGTCTTATTGGCGTAAGAGATCATGTAGACAAAGCTTGTTCTGCATTGCATGTAGCTCTTAGGGACACCACGACAAAGTGGATGTGGGAACATGAGAATCATTTTCTTTTTCGCTCGTTAGCCCCAAGTAAAGTAGTTCATATTGATCAGATTCCCAATTATCCCACAGTTGTCGATCAGATGGCACGGCTTGAGCTTTTATCTTTATTGAGTGTGATGCGCTATCCCCAGTCTCTTGAAGCTGTAAAAGAATTTTTAAAAAATAGCGCATGGGGCGTTAGTGGTTCTGCTGCAGTAACCCTCATTCAAGAAGGGGATGAGTTTGCCTTTGATGCGGTAAAAGAGCTTCTCGAAGATAAAGAGGAAAAAATCCGCATTCAAGCAGCCTTAATTCTTGCCATGGTTGGCAATGAGCCCAAAGCTGTCGAAGTGCTTCAAGCTGCCTATGAAAAAGCGGATAGAGAGATGAAAATCCATATTCTCGAAGCTTTAGGGCATATTGGAGATGCGAAGTCGATCCCTTTTCTGATGGATGTCTTAAATGAACCTTTTCAAGTCTTAAGAGTTGTTGCCGCCTCGGCCTTAATACAATGCCTTTATCATTAAATCTAATCCCTGTCTAATGTGCGTAGATGTAATTTATCCAAGGCATATAATGCAATCATGTGATAATCAATGGGTTAAGCATGGTTTTTTTGCCTTGTTCCTTTGGGGTATAGTAGAACAGGTATAAGGGTTTTTTACATTGCAAACTTATCTAGCTTTTATTCAACGCAGAGGGAAGAAAAGGCGCAAAAGACGCAAAGCAAAATATCGTTCTTCGCTTCGCTCAGACAATATTTTATTTGTTTATTGGAAGGAATGCAAAAGGTTGCTCTCGAGTTATTCTCGGACAAACTTATTGATGTTCTTTTTTCTTCCTTCAACAGAAGGACAAAATCCGCTGACTATCTTCAGGCGGCAGAAGAGAAACAGAGTGTAAGTTTTCAGATTCTGCCGTTCTGAAGATAGTCAGCGGATTTTGTTCTTTGCGTCTTTGCACCTTTTCTTCGCTCTGCGTTGAATAAAAACTAGGCAAGCTCGAGGGTGATCCAAGAGGGGCATCACTATCGGATAGATCGCGCAATATCAACTCCAATGCGCAAGGCCTCAGCGGATATATCTGCGGCATCGCCCAAAGAAGGGGCTCGATTGGGCGTTGCCTGTGTGACCGAGGCTGCCGGGGCTGCTGCGGGTTGTGGGTTCATGTTGTCGATGAGGATTTGCGCTAGGAGGGGGATGGTGGTGGCTTTATTGAGGAGAAACTCCCAAGGCAGGTGTTTTTGATTTCCTAGGACGATTCCTGCATTTGCTGTATCGTCTTCTTTAAAGGTAGCTTGCATTTCTTTAGCCAAGGTAGCGCCATTTCTTGCTTTTAGCCTGCTCTCATGATCAAATTTCTTGAAGGCAAATGTGCATAGATCTTTAAAGTCTATTTCGTAGTTGTTTTCTTCATCATCTTTGTAAAAACTGGCTGTATTTTTTATGTGATAGACACCATAAAAATAGGCTGCTTGTGCCTTAGCTTCGAGCATTTCATCGGTTTTGTTAGCAGATTCTGTAAACATTCTGTCGTCGAAGTCTGCCTGTGTTTCTGTTTCAGGTTTGCCTTTTACTTTTTCTTCTTTTAGCTTTTGAAGATCTGATTCGAGGTCTAGGGTTTTGTTGTTCCAGTAGGCATAGCGTGCATAGAGCCCTTTGCAATAGGGGTCTGTCTCGTTGTTTACATAGATATATTTGGAGTCGGGAGCATAAGGTCCAATGAAGGCGCAGCTATTAAGAACTCCTTGCTCAATTTCAGCATTTGTTTTGTGGTTTCTGTAGATGTCGTCGATTTTTTTAAGCACATGATCATATAGGAGCCTTGGGAGAAAGGGGACAACGACGAGGTTCATCGCAACGAGAGTGTGTGTTTTGCCTGTAAGGCCTAAAGTGAGGTTGGCTGCTACAAAAATGCCTACGATAGCAAAGGTGGCTATGTATTTAAGGACACGGTACTTTGTTGCAGAGGAACTTTCCACTGTATATTTAGTTTGAATTTCCGCAGGTGAAAAAAAATATTGATTTGCTTGTGGTAGTGAAGTAACTGATGGTACAGACATAATCCCCCTTTTTTCGGGCATTATACCTAACAGGGATTAAGAAAGGATTAATTTTTTGGATAAAAAAAGTTTTACTGCTTCTTGCTTCATTCTGAGGTACATGCTCGAAAGCCCGTTGGATCTGCCAGGTGAGAGGGAAGCATAGATCCCTAGCTCTTGCAAGTAGTCTGCAGGTGCCTTCAGGATAGTCTCTGGGGCCTCTCCACTATAGACAAATATCAATAGGGCAGCTAACCCCTTAGAAATAAGAGCTTCAGAAGAGGCGTTAAAAAACAATTTACCATCCTCTAAATGGCTATGCAAATACATGATGCTTTGGCACCCCTGTACAATATTTTCTGTAACCATTTGCGCTGGGTCAAATGGAGGGAGATTTTTTCCAAGCTCAATAATTTTTTGGTATTTCGCTTCGCTAGTTGGGCATAGCGCAAAAATTTGTTTTAACTCAGTTTGTTTGTCCATGGGGGTATTATAGTAGACAAGGTTCATAATTACAAGTCGAAGAAAAGAAGAAGATCGGGCACGCACGCGGGCACGGGCGCGGGCACGAAAGATGAAGAGAAGAAAGCTTTTCCCCTTTCCGGATTTTCGTGCCCGTGCCCGTGCCCGCGTGCGTGCCCGATCTTCCTCTCCCTCTTTCCCCCTCTTCTTTCTTCTTCTTGACAATAATATCCCCCTCATGGTTTCATCTCGCTATATTTTAACCAATAGCTGCATATTCTCATGCCTAAAGAAGATACAATCAAAATTGACGGAAAGATAGAAGAGCTCCTGCCTAATATGCATTTTAGCGTAGTTCTTGCAAATGGGATGAGAGTGATCGCCCATCTTTGTGGAAAAATGCGGATGCGCAATATCCGCGTATTAGTAGGTGATACAGTAACAGTGGAGATGTCTCCATACGATTTAACGAAAGCAAGGATTATTTACCGTCAAAAATAAGTTTTTTTATTTTCGGGCTTGATTTTTTTTAGACTGCAGAATAAACTTTAGTGCTTTCATGCAAAACCATCTGCCCAGATAGCTCAGTGGTAGAGCACTTGCATGGTAAGCAAGCGGTCGTAGGTTCAATTCCTATTTTGGGCAAAAAGAACTTTTATAGATTTAACGGAGGATTACAATGGCAAAAGAAACATTTCAGAGGACCAAGCCCCACGTCAACATCGGTACTATTGGCCACGTTGACCACGGTAAAACGTCTTTAACAGCCGCGATTACAAAAGTACTTGCGGAATCAGGAGGAGCGAAATTTCGTGACTATGCGTCGATTGACAATACACCTGAAGAGAAAGCGCGTGGTATTACAATTAACTCTACACACGTAGAATATGAAACAGCTAAACGTCACTATGCGCACGTCGACTGCCCAGGTCACGCTGACTACGTAAAAAACATGATTACCGGTGCGGCGCAAATGGACGGAGCTATCCTCGTTGTGTCTGCTACAGACGGTGCGATGCCTCAAACAAAAGAACACATCCTTTTAGCACGCCAAGTAGGCGTTCCTGCAATTGTTGTGTTCCTAAACAAGATGGACATGATCGGCCAAGGCGACGAAGAACTCGTTGACCTAGTCGAAGTGGAACTCTCAGAACTTCTCGAAGCAAAAGGCTACAAAGATGTTCCTATTATCCGTGGATCTGCTTTAAAAGCTCTTGAGGGAGACCCAGAGTATGTTAAGGCTATCAAAAAACTTATGGATATAGTGGATGAAAAAATCCCTACTCCAGCAAGGGAAGTTGATAAACCTTTCTTAATGCCTATTGAAGACGTTTTCTCTATCTCTGGTAGAGGAACTGTTGCTACAGGTCGTGTGGAAAGAGGAATTGTAAAAGTGAACGATAAGCTTCAGCTCGTCGGCGTAAGAGATACACGTGAAACAGTTGCTACAGGTCTTGAGATGTTCAATAAATTATTGGACGAAGCTAGAGCAGGTGAGAACGTAGGGATCCTTTTAAGAGGCCTTGAAAAGAAAGATATCGATCGTGGTATGGTTCTTGCGGCTCCAGGAACTTGCAATCCTCACATCAAATTCAAAGGGACAATTTACGTTTTGAATAAAGATGAAGGTGGACGTCATAAGCCATTCTTTACTGGCTACCGTCCTCAGTTCTACTTTAGAACAACCGACGTAACTGGAACTGTCACTCTCCCAGACGGAGTTGAGATGGTTATGCCAGGTGATAACGTTGAGCTAACTGCTGAACTACTCTATCCAATTGCTATGGAAGAAGGAATGAGATTTGCTATCCGTGAAGGTGGAAAAACAATCGGCGCGGGAACAGTCTCAAAAATTCTTAAATAGGAATTTTTAGATAATTAATGCTAAAGGCTAGACATTTTAGCCTTTAGCATTTATACTTTGACCTTTAATTGTGGGTGGGTAGCTCAGCTGGTAGAGCAGCGGTCTCCAAAGCCGCTGGTCGGGGGTTCGAATCCCTCCTCACTCGTTTGGGTAGTATGGGGGAAACGTGACATTGATGGAAGTAAAAGGAAAGCAAGTAGATCTGCCTGATACAACTCAAAGTGAACCAAAAGTTGGTTTTATCAGTGGAGTTAAAGAAGAATTAAAGAAGATAACTTGGACGAATAAGGCTGAACTGATTTTTTTTACCAAACTAGTAGTCACTACTACCTTTGCTTTTGGCCTTGGAATTTATTTGTTCGACCTTGTTATAAAAGGTGCGCTTGAAAGTTTAACTTTTTTGCTACATCGAATTTTTGGATAAAGGATTTTTAACATGCATAAATGGTACGTAATTCAAGTTATTTCAAGTCAGGAAAAGAAAGTCAAGAAAGCACTTGAGGATAATCGTGACTCTCAAGGAATGATAGAGCTTGTTGATGAAATTCTTGTTCCTACAGAGAATGTAGCTGAAGTCAAGAAAGGGCAACAGAAAGTTAGCGAAAAGAAACTTTGGCCTGGTTACATCCTTGTAAAAATGAATCTCACTGATGATTCGTGGATGTACGTAAAAAATACGAATGGTGTCATCGAGTTTTTAGGTGGTGCAAAACCTGAGCCGATTGCTCAGTCTGAAGTAGATGTTATCCTTCAAGACTTGGAAGAGAAGAAAAAGGGTATTACTCAAAAGCACAACATTGTTCCTGGTGATAAAGTAAAAATTGTTGATGGAGTGTTTGTGAACTTCATTGGAACGGTTACAGATGTGTTCCATGATAAAGGACGTCTCAGTGTTCTCGTATCTATTTTTGGACGTGATACACGCGTAGATGACCTAGAATTCTGGCAAGTGGAGCAAGTTCCAGCTGACACAGATCTGTCATAGTGAATTAGAATAAGAAATAAGAGATAGGGCATATGGCAAAGAAATTAGTTAAAACGATAAAATTGCAGATTCCTGGTGGAAAAGCAAACCCAGCGCCTCCTATTGGACCTGCGCTTGGTTCTGCAGGTATCAACATTATGGGATTCTGCAAAGAATTTAATGCGAAAACACAAGATAAAGCGGGAGACATCCTCCCTGTTGTTATTTCTGTATTTTCTGATAAAACATTCACCTTTATCACAAAACAGCCACCTGTATCTAGATTGATCCTCAAAGAATTGGCGATCGAGTCTGGCTCAAAGGTGCCTAATAGAGATAAAGTGGGTAAACTCACGAAAGCTCAAGTGAGAAAGATTGTAACACAAAAACGTCAAGATATGAGAGTTACCAGTGATGAAGCAGCAGATATGCTTGTTATGGGTACAGCTCGTTCTATGGGCGTTGATATAGTAGACTAACGTAAGGAAGTTATGACGCGAAGAAGCAAGCGATTTCGGGAGATAGAAAAGATGATTGATAAGGAAAAAACCTTTTCAGTCTCTGAGGCTATCGAAATCTTAAAAAAATGTCCGGCTGTCAAATTTGATCAGTCGGTCGATTTAGCGCTCGTTACTGGCGTCGATAACCGCAAGTCAGACCAGCAAATCCGTGGAACTGTAGCATTACCGAATGGTACAGGTAAAAACGTGAGAATTTTGGTTTTTGCAAGAGGGGATAAAGTGAAAGAAGCCCTTTCTGCAGGAGCAGATTTTGCAGGTCATGATGACTTAATTGAAAAAGTTAAGGGCGGTTGGACCGATTTTGATGCGGTCATTTCGACACCAGATATGATGAGAGAAGTAGGAAAGTTAGGTAAAGTTCTCGGACCAAGAGGACTTATGCCAACGCCTAAAGCAGGAACCGTAGCTACTGACGTTGCGAAAGCCGTTCAGGAAGTCAAAGCGGGGAAAGTGGAGTTTAAATCAGATAAGGCCGGAGTGGTCCACAATATGGTGGGAAAACTTTCTTTTGGCACAGACAAATTAGTGGAAAATATCAATACACTCATTTTAGCTGTTTCAAGAGCAAAGCCTCCTACTGCTAAAGGACAATATCTGAAATCACTCGTATTATCCTCGACAATGGGACCCGGACTTAAAGTGGATCTTCATTCAGTAACTGGAGAAGCGTAGATGAGAGAAGAGAAGCAACTGCTACTAGATGAAATTAAAGACAAAATGGATCAATCCTCAGCTATCGTGTTAACCTCTTATCAAAAGATGACACCAAACATGGCATCTGATTTGCGTATGAAAATAGGCAATTCTGGTGGGATGTTCGAAGTTGTCCGTAAGAGAATTCTTATAAAAGCTGCTGAAGCTGCAGGATTTAAATTAGAGCAAAAGATGCTTGAAGGTCATATTGGGGTCTTTTTTGCCCTTAATGATCCTGTATCTGTTGCTAAAGTCATCTATCAATATCGCAAAGAAAATGAAGATGTGCTAAAAGTTTTAGGCGGCCGGTTTGAAGGGCAATCTTGTACAGCGACTGACGTTGAGCAAATTGCAAAACTCCCATCAAAAGACGAAATGCGCGCTCAATTCTTAGGCACGCTCGAAGCTCCATTAAGCCAAACTTTAGCTGTTATGGAATCACTTCTTACTAGCGTACTATATTGCATGGAAAACAAAGAACAATCTAACAATTAAACATTTTATATCGGAGAGGTAACCCGTGAGTAAACAAACATTAGACCAAATCGTAGAAACACTAAGCGATCTTAGCGTCCTAGACATGGCGAAACTAAAAACCCTTTTAGAAGACAAATGGGGTGTAAAAGCTGCTGCTGCTGCACCAGTTATGATGGCTGCTGCACCTGCTGCTGCCGCTGCTGCTGACGCTGAATCAACTGAATTTAAAGTTACTTTAGAAGAATCTGCTGCTGATAAAAAAATCGGCGTTATTAAAGTAGTTCGCGAAATCACAGGCCTTGGCTTAAAAGAAGCTAAAGACCTCGTAGAAGGCGCACCTAAAGTTCTAAAAGAAACTACAACTAAAGCCGATGCAGAAGAAATCAATAAAAAGGTTACTGCTGCAGGCGGAAAAGTGACTGTAAAAGGTCTCTAAGACAAGTTTTTCAAGTAGGCGGGAGTGCATGAACTGCACTCCTGCCTGCCGTTTTATACCGCAAACCGTTAGATTTGCTAACGCGGTGTATTGAGTTTTTTTAAAATATTGCTATTAATTGTAGATTTGCGATATTTTTGTTGTTCTATTCTTTAAGCCACAGGGAGCCATTCAATGCTAAAAAGACCGCCACACAGGGTGAGTTTTCGTGAAAAGGAAGAGATCATCGATCTTCCAAACCTCATTGAAATCCAGATTAAGTCTTATAACCAATTTCTGCAAACGAATAAGCTACCGCATGAGAGGGAAAATGTCGGTGTGCATGAAGTATTCAATGAGATATTCCCTATTAAATCTTATGATGAAAAAACTATTCTTGAATATCTATCCTATAGTTTAGGGGTTCCTAAGTATACACCTGAAGAGTGTATCAGAAGAGGGATCACATACAATGTCACCTTAAAAGTTAAGTTTCGCCTGACTGATGAAACAGGGATTAAAGAAGAAGAAGTCTATATGGGAACTCTACCTATAATGACTGAAAAAGGTACATTTATCATTAACGGCGCAGAGAGAGTTATCGTATCTCAGCTCCATCGTTCTCCTGGTATTTCTTTTGAATTTGAAAGACATCCAAAGGGAATGAACATTTATTCCTTCCGCGTGATTCCGTACCGTGGAAGCTGGTTAGAAGGTTCTTTTGATACAAATGATTTAATTTATATCTATGTAGATCGTAAGAAAAGAAGACGTAAAGTTTTAGCAACTTCGTTTATTCGTACACTCGGATATTCTACAGATGCAGATATTATCGAAGAATTTTTTAGCACCATTAAAGTTAAAATTAAATCTGAAAAGGACTTTGCCAAATTAGTAGGGAAAATTCTTGCAGAAGATGTTATTGAAGAAGCAACAGGTGTTGTATTTGGAAAAGCATCAGAAAAATTAACAACCTCTATGTTAAAAAGGATGTTAGATTCTGAAATCACTTCCGTTCGTGTTGCGGAAGATGCAGACGAAACAAGTCCTATTATCAAAATGCTTGCCAAAGATCCAACAGATTCTTATGAGTCTGCGTTAAAGGATTTTTATCGCAAAATCAGACCGGGTGAGCCTGCGACTTTATCGAACGCTCGTTCTGCTATTATGCGCCTTTTCTTTGATCCGAAACGTTACAATTTAGGTAAAGTAGGTCGTTATAAGTTAAATCGTAAACTTGGCTTGGATACAAGCGATGAATCTTTGACCAATGTGACTCTGAGAAAAGAAGATGTCGTTGGAGCTCTGAAGTATCTGATTCGCCTTAAGAGAGGAGATGAAGATGCTAATGTGGACGATATCGACCATTTAGGCAATAGACGTGTACGTTCTGTCGGTGAATTGATTCAGAATCAATGCCGTGTAGGGTTAGCTCGTATGGAAAAAATCATCAAAGAAAGAATGAATCTTTTTGATTTTTCTTCCGATACATTGACCCCAGGAAAGGTTGTTTCTGCAAAAGGTCTTGCTGGAGTTCTAAAAGACTTCTTTGGAAGATCACAATTGTCCCAATTTATGGATCAGACCAATCCTATTGCTGAGTTAACGCACAAACGACGCTTATCTTCTCTTGGGCCAGGTGGATTAAATAGAGAACGCGCAGGATTTGAAGTCCGTGACGTTCATCCTAGCCACTATGGAAGGGTCTGTCCTATTGAGACTCCTGAAGGTCCAAACATCGGATTGATTACATCTCTTTCTTCTTTTGCAAAGATCAATGAGTTTGGTTTTATAGAAACTCCTTATCGTATTGTCAGAGAGGGTGTGGTAACTGATGAAATTGAATATATGACCGCTGATCAAGAAGAGCATAACGTGATTGCTCAGGCATCTGCGCCTCTTGATGAAGTGAACATGTTTGTAGAGACTCAGTGTTGGGCTAGATACAGAAGTGAACCTATGAAAATAGACACTTCCAAAGTCACTCACATGGATATCTCTTCGAAACAGCTTGTTTCGATTGTCACTGGTTTGATTCCGTTTCTTGAACACGATGATGCTAACCGTGCCTTAATGGGTTCTAACATGCAACGTCAAGGAGTTCCTCTTCTTAAAACTGATGCCCCGATTGTGGGTACTGGCTTAGAAGCGAGAACAGCTCGTGACTCAGGAGCAGTAATTATCGCGGAAGAAGATGGAGTAGTTGAGTTTTGTGATGGATTTAAGATCGTTGTTGCTTCTAAGTTAAATCCTTTAAGCAAAAAAACGCATCTCTTGAAAAAATTCCTCCGTTCAAATGGAGGAACGTGCATTAATCAAACTCCTATTTGCGATATTGGTGACCAAGTAAAAGCTGGAGATGTTTTAGCAGATGGTCCAGCAACAGATAAGGGAGAGATAGCTCTCGGTAAAAACGTACTTGCGGCATTTATGCCCTGGTGTGGATATAACTACGAGGATGCGATCATCATTTCTGAAAAGTTGCTTCGCGAAGACTACTATACATCGATCTATCTGGAAGAATTTGAGCTTACAGCTCGTGATACCAAGCTTGGCAAAGAGGAGATTACTCGAGATATTCCAAACGTATCTGAGGAAGCTCTTGCAAACCTCGGCGAAGATGGAATTGTTCGTATTGGCGCAGAAGTGAAACCAGGCGACATCCTCGTTGGAAAAATCACTCCAAAAACAGAAACGGAACTTGCCCCTGAAGAAAGGTTATTAAGAGCCATCTTTGGTGAGAAAGCTGCCGATGTTAAAGACGCATCATTAACGGCACCTCCAGGAACTGAGGGTGTTGTCATGGATGTTAAAGTCTTTAGCAGAAGAGACAGATTATCAAAAACAGATGACGAACTTGTAGAAGAGACATCCAGAATTAAAACAATTCAGATGGATTATAAGGCAAAAGAAGCGGAACTGATCATGGAATTTCATGAAAAAGTTGGTGCTCTTTTAATAGGGGAAAAAGCTCCTGGTCCAATCATGCATCGTAAGAGTGGAGATATCTTGATTAGTGAGGGAGAACCTATCACTCAAGATATGATCGAAATTCTGGAAACTGAAAAAGTGGAAGATCTCATTATAGCTGATAACGAACTTTATCGTGCACTTCGAGAAATTTTACTACAGTTTGATCATGCAATACAAGAAGTGCAGATGCAGCACAAGACTGAAGTGGAGTATATGCGCAAAGGGGACACAGAACTTGATCCAGGCGTGATCCGTCAGGTGAAGGTTTATGTTGCATCTAAGCGTAAACTTCAAGTGGGCGATAAGATGGCAGGACGCCACGGTAACAAGGGCGTTGTTTCAAAAATTGTTCCAGAAGCGGATATGCCTTACTTAAAAGATGGGCAATCTGTTGAGGTTATTTTGAATCCTCTTGGGGTTCCATCTCGTATGAATATGGGACAGCTCCTTGAAACGCATTTAGGATTTGCTGCAAGACGCTCAGGGATTTATGTAAAGAGTCCTGTATTTGAAGGATTCCCAGAATCTCGCATTTGGAAGATGATGAAAGAGCTCGGCCTTTCTGAAGATGGCAAAATGCATCTTTACGACGGTAGAACAGGGTATCGTTTTGATAACCGTGTCGTTGTAGGATACATTTACATCTTAAAACTGAGCCATCTTGTCGCAGATAAGATCCACGCACGTTCTATCGGTCCCTACTCACTTGTCACGCAACAGCCACTTGGCGGTAAAGCGCAGATGGGGGGTCAAAGATTCGGGGAGATGGAAGTGTGGGCTCTTGAAGCCTACGGCGCTGCAAACTTGCTCCAGGAAATGATGACCGTCAAATCAGATGACGTTGCCGGACGTACCCGCATTTACGAATCGATTGTCAAAGGAGACAATTTACTCGTTGCAGGTGTCCCTGAGTCTCGAAATGTATTGTTTAAAGAGATGCAAGGCCTTTGCCTTGACGTCCGCACTGAAATAGCCACTGGGGGGATATAAAGATGGACGAAGAAAAACAATTTGATAAGCTCACTTTAAAAATTGCCTCTGATGATGTCATTCGTAACGAATGGTCAAGAGGAGAAATTAAGAAGCCTGAAACAATCAACTACAGAACTTTTAAACCTGAAAAAGGCGGCTTGTTTTGTGAAAAAATCTTTGGTCCTACAAAAGATTGGGAATGTGCTTGTGGAAAGTACAAGAAAATCAAACACAAAGGAATTGTTTGCGATCGTTGTGGCGTAGAAGTGACACTTTCTAAAGTTCGTAGAGAAAGAATGGCTCACATTGACCTCGCTGTTCCTGTGGTTCATATTTGGTTTTTTAAGACCATGCCATCTCGCATTGGAAATATTTTAGGTATGACCTCCGCTGATTTGGAGCGGGTAATCTATTATGAAGAGTACGTCGTTGTAGATCCAGGTCGCACTACTTTGGAAAGAAAACAGCTTTTAAACGATACAGAATTTAGAGAAGCACAAGAAAAATGGGGCTCAGATGCGTTTGCTGCTAGAATGGGTGGCGATGCTATTCGAGAACTTTTAGAAAAAGAAGATCTCTCCCTTCTCGTCACTGATTTAAAAGACAAGTTGCGCAAAACAAAGTCGATGCAAGCGAGAATGAAGATTGCAAAACGTCTGAAAATCGTAGAGAGCTTCGTCTCTTCTCCGAACCGTCCAGATTGGATGGTGATCTCTGCAGTTCCTGTCATTCCTCCTGAGCTTAGACCCCTTGTTCCTCTAGACGGAGGTAGATTTGCTACTTCAGATCTTAACGATCTCTATAGAAGAGTGATTAACCGTAACAACCGTCTTAAAGCGATTTTAAAACTTAAAACGCCAGACGTGATTGTCCGTAACGAGAAGAGGATGTTGCAAGAAGCTGTTGACGCCCTTTTTGATAATGGACGTCATGGACATCCTGTGATGGGTGCGGGAAACCGTCCTCTTAAATCTCTTTCTGAAATGTTGAAAGGGAAACAAGGGCGCTTCCGTCAGAATCTTCTTGGAAAACGGGTAGACTACTCAGGTCGTTCTGTCATTATCGTCGGTCCTGAACTGAAGTTTAATCAGTGTGGTTTACCAAAACAGATGGCCCTCGAACTTTTTGAGCCGTTTATTGTGAAACGCTTAAAAGATATGGGATATGTCTATACAATCCGTTCTGCAAAGAAAATGATTCAGAAGCAAGCTCCTGAAGTGTGGGATGTATTGGAAGAGATCATTAAAGGACATCCTGTTCTTCTAAACCGTGCGCCTACATTGCATAGATTAGGTATCCAAGCATTCGAGCCAGTTTTAATTGAAGGTAAAGCGATCCGGATCCATCCTCTCGTCTGTACAGCGTTCAACGCTGACTTTGACGGTGACCAAATGGCGGTTCACATCCCTCTTTCTATTGAAGCTCAGATTGAAGCTAAGCTCCTCATGATGGCACCTGATAACATTTTCCTTCCATCGTCTGGAAAACCTGTTGCTGTTCCTTCTCAGGATATGATTTTAGGTTTGTACTATCTGATGTACGATCCTTTGTATATTCCAGAAGAACACGGTCAGAAGACAAAAATCTTTGGCAATACTCAGGAAGTTCTCCTTGCTATGAATTCAGGCGGAAGCTTCAACTGGTTTGAAGAAGATGGAAAAGTTCTTGATGGTAGAAGAGATGAAATCGGTAGAGGCCTTCGTCTTCATGAGAAGATCAAGTTAAGGCTTGATATCGGAATCATAGAAACAACACCTGGACGGGTCATTTTTAATACGATTGTCCCTAAAGAACTTGGTTTCCAAAACTATCCTCTTCGTAAGAAAAAGATGAGTGAGCTCGTTCTTGAAACTTATAAAAAAGTAGGTCTTGAAGCTACAGTAAGATTCCTTGATAATTTAAAAAATCTTGGATTCTCAGAAGCAACAAGAGCTGCTCTTTCGATGGGCGTATGCGACGTTCGCGTTCCCTTAAACAAGACGAAAGTTATTGAAAATGCTTACGGCAAAATTCGCGTTGTTCAAAAGCAGTACGAAGACGGGATCATTACGGATGGTGAAAGAAAGTCGAAGATCATTGGTATCTGGACTGAAGTATCCGACGTTTTATCTGAAGAGCTCTTTAAACTCATCAGCGAAACTAAGAAAGGGGAGTTGAATCCTCTGTTCTTGATGATGGATTCTGGTGCTCGTGGTAACAAATCACAGGTAAAACAGTTAGGAGCGCTCCGTGGTCTTATGGCAAAACCGTCTGGTGAGATTATTGAATCTCCTATTACGGCGAACTTCCGCGAAGGATTAAGTGTACTTGAGTACTTTATTTCTTCTCACGGAGCTCGTAAAGGTCTTGCGGATACAGCCCTTAAAACTGCTGACTCTGGATACTTGACAAGACGTCTTGTTGACGTAGCTCAAGATGTTCTTGTGACAGAATTTGATTGCGGTACCTTAAACGGCATTGAAATTTCTGCGATTAAACAAGGTCAAGAAGAGCTTCTTTCACTAAAAGACAGGATCTTTGGACGTACAGTTTGTGATGATAACTACCAACCGGGCGATAGCACAAAACGATTAGCCAAAGCAAATGATACGCTGACGCTTAAACAAGCTGAAGCTATCGATGATGCTGGTATTGAAAGTGTAAAAATCCGTTCTGCAATGACTTGCGAAAGCAAGCGTGGTATTTGCGCAAAATGCTATGGATTAAACCTTGCGAATGGAACGATTGTAGGTATGGGGGAAGCTGTCGGTATTATTGCCGCTCAGTCGATTGGGGAACCAGGAACTCAGCTTACGATGAGAACTTTCCACTTGGGTGGTATCGCGTCTGCATCTCTTAGCCCAGAACTTATTTCTGAGCATGATGGTATATTGATCTATAAAGATCTGCGTACCGTTCAAAATGAAGATGGTGTCTGGCTTGCGTTAAATAAAAACGGAACCTTGCATATCGTTAGAGATGAAGGCAGATCTTTAGAAGAGTACAAAAAACTCTTAAGTACAAAATCGATCGAACCTTTACAAACATTCACTGTTGAGCTAGGCACGCAGATTTTGCTTCCTGATAGCGCTAAAGTGAATAAAAAGACAAAAATTGCTCTTTGGGAACAACACAATATCCCGATTATTTGTGAACGCCCAGGGTACGTTAAGTATGAAGACCTTGTTGAAGGGATCTCTACGCAGCGTGAAGTCAATAAGCAGACTGGCCAAACAGAACTGAACGTAAAACAACATAGAGGTGAACTCCATCCGCAAATCGTGATTTATGCAGATCAAGGATGCAAAGAGCTCATCGGTACTTATGCGATCCCATCTGGAGCTGTTATTTCAGTTCAAGAGGGTCAAAAAGTATCTGCTGGTATGTTGCTTGCAAGACTTCCACGTGGTGCGATTAAGACAAAGGATATTACCGGTGGTCTTCCTCGTGTTGCGGAACTCTTTGAAGCGAGAAAGCCAAAAGATGCAGCTGAGATTGCAAAAATCGATGGTATTGTTGACTTCAGAGGGGTCCAAAAAAATAAACGGATCGTTGTTGTTCGAGATGATGAAACTGGAATGGAAGAGGAACATTTAATCCCTCTTACGAAACACTTAATCATCCAAAGAGGCGACAACGTTATCAAAGGACAGCAGCTGACTGACGGTCTTGTTATCCCACATGAAATTCTTGAAATTTGTGGAGTTCGTGAACTTCAGAAATATCTTGTAAATCAAGTGCAGGAAGTCTATCGCCTTCAAGGGGTAGACATTAACGACAAGCACATCGAGATTATCGTGCGTCAAATGCTTCGTAAAGTACGCGTTACAGATCCGGGCGATACAGTCTTCTTATATGGAGAAGATGTCGACAGTAAAAACTTCTTTGCTCAGAACAGAAAAGCAAAAGAAGCCGGAGAAAGACCTGCGCACGCCTCTCCTGTGTTACTCGGTATCACGAAGGCCTCTTTGGAAACAGACTCTATTATATCTAGAGCTGCGTTCCAAGAGACAACACGTGTACTTACCGATGCAGCGACAGAAGGCAAAACGGACTACCTACTCGACTTTAAATCTAACCTGATCATGGGGCATCAAATCCCAGGCGGAACTGGATTTAGAGAGTTTAGAGACCGTCTTGTGAAGTTTATCGATCAAGAAGAAGCGAAAGATGAGCACATCTTCGACTTCATCTTAACAAGATAATCGCAAAACGCAAATCAAAGAATCGCAAAACGGAAGAGCTCACAAGGCTCTTCCGTTTTTTTTATTCACTCACCTTATGTAGAACGAGCATATAGTAAAGCAGTTGGGGAGTATCTTTAGGTCCGAAGGACTGTTATGTTACAGCCCAGGTCGCAGGCCTGGGTAAATTACGAACACAAGGAAGGAGTCCTGAAAGGACGGCATAAATTAAAATCCTGTTCCATTTTTTATACCGTCCTTTCAGGACTCCTTTTCTACGTTTATCTTTACCCAGGCCTGCGACCTGGGCTGTAGCATAACAGTCCTTCGGACCTATAAGAACACTCCCTAACTGTTTTACTACACGCTTGTTCTGCGTAAGGTAAGTAACTCAGATAATATCCTTCGTTCTTTTCTTTTTTTAAGCGATGGGGTATGGTCGGTTTATGACGCGGCCTGTTTTGTCAGTTAGAAATTTACGAAAAGTGTATCAGGGGAAAAAGACATTTGTTGCTGTCGATGATATTTCGTTTGATTTAGCGCCAGGTGAAATATTAGGACTGCTTGGCTCAAATGGAGCTGGCAAGACAACCACCATTCAAATGCTCCTCAGCACATTAAAGCCCACTTCAGGAGCGATCAATTATTTTGGAAAAGATTTTTTTAAATACCGCTCTGATATTTTAAAGCATGTTGTTTTTGCGAGTACTTATGTCAGCCTTCCCTGGATGTTAACAGTAAGGCAAAACCTAGAAGTGTTTGGTAGGCTCTATGGGATTCCTATGAAGGAGCTGACTCGTAGAATCGATGATCTTCTTGTTCGTTTTGGAATTATCGAGAAAAAAAATGTGACCGTTTCTCAGCTTTCAGCAGGTCAAATTACAAGATTAATGCTTGTGCGAGCCTTTATGGTGCGTCCCAAGGTTGTCCTTTTGGATGAGCCAACCGCCTCTTTAGACCCCGACATTGCTGCGGATGTCTGCCAGTTTGTTTTGGAGCAACGGAACGAATATGGCACTTCCATTCTTTTTACATCTCACAACATGACAGAGGTAGCTGAAGTTTGCGATAGGATCTTGTTTTTACAGAATGGAAAAATCATTGCAGATGATGTTCCTGACGAGCTTGCTAGAAGTGTTTCCACTTGTAAAGTGCAACTTTTAGTAGGAGATGGGATGAAAAGAACGATGAAGATTGCAGAGCGTCTAAAAATGCCCTATCGCTTAGATCATAGAACGATTGAAGTCGAGCTTGATGAAATACAAATAGCAGAGTTATTAAGTGCACTTGCGAAAGAAAATGTCTGGTATACGAATATCAATATTATTCAGCCCACCTTAGAGCATTACTTTCTACAGATGGTTGCTGGTGCAAAACAAAAGAGGGTACCAAAATGAGTTTTGGGCGGATCTGGGCAGTATTTATTCGGTATTTCTATGTATTTGCCAAGCTCGATCATTTGTGCGACCTATTTTATTGGCCAGCTCTCGATATTGTACTGTGGGGTGTAACAAGTGTTTGGATTCAAAACCAACAAGGCCCTACTTCTGATATAGCTCTTGCTATTCTAACGGGGATTGTCTTCTGGCAAATTATCTGGCGTGGAAATTATGAAGTGGGTGTAAACCTTCTCCAAGAGTTCTGGAATAGAAATCTGGTTAATCTTTTTTCTACCCCTTTGAAGCTCTCAGAATGGATCGCAGCTATCATGCTTGTGGGTGTCTGTAAAATTTGCATTAGCCTGTGTTTTGGGGCGCTTCTTGTGTATCTTCTTTATGCTTTGAATGTCTTCTCCCTTGGATGGGCATTTTTGCCCTATTGTGTATCCCTTACACTCTCAGGATGGTTTATGGGATTCATAAGCGCAGGAATCATGGTCTATTGGGGACAAAGAGTACAAATGCTCGCTTGGATGACAGCGTACATTTTTGCCCCCTTTAGCGCTGTTTATTACCCAGTCGTTGCTTTGCCCTTATGGGCGCAACACATCGCTCATATTTTACCAACTACCTACATTTTTGAAGGGATGAGAGAACTTCTTGAGAAGGGGGTCTTTTCTTGGGAAAAATTTCTTTTAAGCCTAGGTCTCAATATAACCTACCTCGTACTCAGCATGCTCTTTTTTCATTATATGTTTGAAAAAAGCCGCAGCAAAGGGCTTGCCCGTCTAGAGTAGGTTATTACTTACCTACCCATGCGCTTTCTTTTGCAAATATTTCGTGTTCTACTTTTCGGAGATTAGTTGAGATTGTTCTAATATCTTTGTCTATATCCTTAATTGCGTCGCTGAAAGCTGCAGTCTGTTCCATATGTTCTTCAGAAACTGGGGTTCCGGGAAGCTCTATGCAATTAAGTTGATGTTGATAGGCTCGTCTCGTCGCTTTAAGTTTTTCTTGTTGAGTAGTAAGACGTTGTATTTCTGGGTTTCTCCCCATAATATCGCTTAAGCTGTACTCATGACCAGACATACTAGCATTGTAAGATTGGCTAATTCGGCGTGCAATTGGAGATATAACAGGACTATTTTTTGGCGCTACAAGAATTCCTGTATTCATTGGCACTGAATGTCCCAGATAAGGCCGAATAGAATTACGTGGAGGCGGTTGATTTTCACTATCAGGAAAATATTGCATATTTCGCGGAGGTGGCTGCACCTCTTTTTTTGAACCTATACCAAAGCAACTCATATTTACTCTCCTTTTAATACCTATCTATTGTGGAACGAAGTTTTTTAGCTGCCAGCTTTTAAGCATCAACATACGCTGTTTTGCTTGTAGAGATTGGATTGCTCGTGTAATCAAATGACTTCCCGATTCATCTGATATAAAAGAGGGGCTTTCAGAGGATTCTTTTTGTAAAAGTTTTGTTTTCTTTTCCAGAAGAGATTCTATCTTGTCTTGATTGCTTAAGTATTGCTCTGATAGCAATTGTAGTTCCTGAATTTGTCTTTGCTCTTCTGGATCTTGAGGAGCATTAATCATGCTCAGTAAAAAAGGGGGTTCTGCAGAATCAGGTATTGGAGAAGAAGTTCTACTAAAAACAGAGAGAGGCCTCTGCTTGGAATCTCCAAACAAGGATGCCGAAGGAGCCTGAGGAATCCCTTCATCATCGGAAGAGTCTAGGGAACCTAGGCCTAGTTGCTCTATTAACAGCTCAAGGTCTTCTTCTTGTTCTTCAACTTCTGAAAAAGGTCTTACCGGGTCAGTTGCAATAACCAGAGGATTAGTGATTTTATTGCTAAGGGGAGGTATGTTTTCGCTATTAAGCTGTGCTTGTCTTTGTTCAGCAGCACCGTATTTTAGAGCTGCTATGGCAGAGAAAAGTTTCGATGAGTCTGCTACTTTAGATGTAGGAAAGGATGATATTGGAGGGGTATTTCTTCTATTGGTGTAACAAACCATAATTTCTTCCTTTTGTTAATTTATTAAATTTTTCAATTAATGAAAGTTCTTGAGTTTTTAGTGATTCCAATTCGTTCTTTAATAATTTCATTTGGAGTTGCATTAATTTAAATAGAGCAGGATCTTGTACAAAAAATGGATCCTCGTAAGTATTTGTTCTTAAAAGAGCTTCTTGAAGGTGTTTAATTTTTTTTTCTATCTGCGTCATTTTATTTGGTATCGATTCTAATTGAGTGGGTATCAGTTGTATTTCCTCGTTTTTCTTTTGACTCTTTAGATTTATTGCTAGATAGGGTAGCAGAGCGAATTCTTGGCCTGAGGTCCCTGTATCACGGGGGCCTTTATAGATCGATCTTGAAGGACCTTTATCATCGTCATAGTCATAGTCATACAATTGTAACATGTTTGGCTGAGGTGCAATAACTTCTATCTTTTTTACGCGAGGATCGATGTTTTCGCTGTTGTATTGTATTTGCAGATTGAGCTGCTGTATTGAGGTTTGAAGAGCAGTGATAATGGCTGCTTTTTGCGTGGGGTTGTTCATTTGCTTGGAAATAAACATAGGCTGAACGAGAAGCGGATGAACTGGATGTGGGTCTAGTTGTGTAGCGCTGTAAATAGCCATATTTTCCCTTTTAGTTTATTTAAAGCAGTTATTAATAAAGAGATTGAGAGTTGGAAGAAACACGCAATTGCAAATTTAAAGATATAACTACTCTGTTATAACCTAAATAATACAAGATAAACGATTTTAAGTCAAGAGAATATAATAATAAAATTTTTAAAATTCTATTTTACAGAAGCCTGGATCTTTTTTTCTAATTTGACAAGATCTTTAGCAAAAGTGCGGATCCCTTCATGGAGCTTTTCAAGAGCCATAGCGTCTTCGCAGAGCATCCAGCGGAAGGCTTTTTCATCCATTTCGATTTTTTCAACCTTCATAGCCTTAGCTACTTGTGGATCTAATTTGCGAGGTACGGGGCCATCCGTCTTAGAAAGTTCTTCAAGAAATTTAGGAGCAATAGTTAAAAGATCGCAACCTGCAAGCTCCAAGATTTCGTCGCTATTTCTAAAACTTGCGCCCATGATAACGGTTTTATAGCCCATATGCTTATAATAGTTGTATATAGACGTAACTGACTTAACGCCAGGGTCTTCAGCTGGAGGATAGGAGTCTTTACCCTCTGCTTTTTTATACCAATCTAAAATCCTTCCTACGAAGGGGGAAATGAGGGTCGCTTTAGCCTCTGCGCAACCTATGGCTTGGCATAAGCTGAACAATAGGGTCATATTGCAGTGGATCCCTTCTTTTTCGAGTTGTTCGGCAGCTTTAATCCCTTCCCATGTGGAGGCAAGCTTAATCAAAATTCTGTCTCTTGCAATCCCTTCTTTTTCATAAAGAGCAATCAGAGTTCTCGCTTTATTAACGCTTCCCTCTATATCAAAGGAAAGTCTAGCGTCCACTTCTGTAGAGACTCTTCCTGGAACAATTTTTAATATTTCAAGGCCAAAATTTACAAAGATTTTATCGGTGATCAGTGTTAATTCTTCTTTAGGGTTTTTACCCATTTTTTTTCCGTACTGAATTCCATCTTCGACTAAGTAGTGGTACTCTGACATGTCGGCAGCAGCTAAAATCAGAGAAGGATTTGTTGTAGCGTCTGTAGGATGATATTTCTTGATTTCTTCAAATTCTCCTGTATCCGATACAATTGTTGTCATCTTTTTTAACTGATTTAACTTGCTCATACACACTCCTTTTATAAGTTCATGATAGCAAAAGTAAGGTTAGTAGGGAAGGCGAAATGGATTTTGCATAAAAAAAGGTTTTTGCATTTTTTGATAATATTTTTCAAATTCTGATCCGTCTATTCGAGCAGTATACCCTTCCACTTCAATGTGAACTTGTTTGCTTGTTCTTAAAATTTCCAAAATTTCTGCATCTGCGACAAGCATTCTTTGTCCTCCTTCGTGTCTAAGAAGAGCCACTTGATGTATGTGCCCATCAATATTAAATACAGCGCTTGCAGCTTGTGATACGGGGCGAGAATGGACAATGAGATATAAATTAGAGCCGTTCTTTGTCTTTAGAATTTCGAAGTCGATCCCATTAACAGGATCTGGCGCATGGTAAACCAGCCTAGAAGATCCGTGTTCTCCGCTGATGTGATCAGTTGTAAAACAAGTTTTTCCACAACTTGATAGAAGACAAAAAATGAACGCAAAGACGCAAAAACGCAAAGACGCAAAAAGATTTGAAAAATATATCTCAATCTTTTTGCGTCTTTGCGTTTTTGCGTCTTTGCGTTGAAAGAGCATGTAAGCTTACTTGTTTTTTCCGTGGTTTTTTCCGACAAGAACAAGTGCCACAACAGCGATTACAACAGCGCTAGCTGCCATAATGATGGCGCTCCAGTTAGTTGTGCTTTTATTTCTTGCATCTTCGGGAAGTTTGGATACTTCTTTTTCGACAACGGGAGTTGTTCCTTCATCGCTTTCAATAGTCTGAGGAGGAGCAGTTTCTGGAGCTACTTGCTCTACTGGTTTTTCTTGAGGTTGAGATGGTGGTGTTACCATTTCAACGGGTTGATCTTCACTGTTAACATCTGCATAAAGGGGAGTGGCAAGGATTGCCAAAATAATGATAGCTTTCATCTGAAACCTTTTAGGTTAATTTGATGCATCAACAATAAAAGATTCTGGCTTTATTTGGAAGGTCTTAAATGATTGTTGAAATTCTTTGCAGTGCTTACCAAACTCTTCTTTGAGAGCTGAAGCTGTTAAAATATAGGCGTAGCCCTCTTTCACGAGGATCAATTGTAAGAGGCGCACATCGCCTAGTTTATTTTTTGTATCAATTTCTGTGAGAATAGCATCTCCTTCTGTAGTCTGAAAACTGCCGAGATTTCTCCATCTATTTTGTGGATTGAGTTCGTGGATTTTTCTTACAGATTTTATATACTGTTCCTGAGTTGACTTCACTTTTTCAACAGCAAGATTAAGAGAAGGGCAAAACCCTTTTTCTCCTTTGCACAGATATCCTGACTTTACACTCGCGGGCAAATGTTCAGAATCTACTTTTTTCCAATCTTTTGGAGGAACAAAAAAAAGACCCAAAATCACTACAAACGATAACATCTCTTTCCTTTTCTAATGACTATGTGCCGTGCTTTGATGCAAGACAGCTGCCAACACTCCAATTCCTACGGCTAAACCAGCGCCCCAGCCTAACATCGAAAGTCCAAGAGCGGTATACGCTCCATCGCCAGCACACGCTCCTTCTCGATACAAAGCATCTGTATTTTGTGCTAGATCGTCAATTGTATCACAGTCTCTTGCAGCGAGCGGAGCTGTTGCAATCAGAATCATCAACATAAGTCTTTTCATATGGATACCACCCTTTAAAATACTTAATACTACGCCAAAACGAAAAAAGCCATTGAAAAATATCCCCATATATAAAATAACTTATGTGTAACTACATTAAAGGTAAACCATGAAAGGCGTTGAAACTGGAAAAGACAAGGTAAAAAAAATTTGTGATCTTCTAAAGAAAGAAACCATTGACCCCGCAAGAAAAGAAGCGGAAGAACTTGTAGTGAATGCAAAAGAGAAAGCCGCTCTCCTCATTAGTGAAGCTAAAAAAGAGGTGGAACGTCTTCATAGAGATGCTAGAGATTTTGAAGAAAAGCAAAAAAGTATTTTTCAAGCTGCTTTAAATGCGGCTTGCAAGCAGACTATTGAAATATTAAAAGAATCGATTGAGGAAAAACTGTTCAATAAGGAGCTTGCTTCTATATTTGGAAAAAATATTAAGGAGCCTGCGTTATTGGCAAGATTGATAGAAGCTGTTACAGTGGCTCTTGAAAGGGATGGAATAAATGCTGACTTAAGCGTGTATATTCCTGCTGCTGTGCCTGCTAGAGATGTAAATGCTCTTTTAGGAGAAAAAATTCTCTCCCATTTAAGAGAGAAAAGTGTTTTGCTAAGTACAATCGAAGGTGGGATAGAGGTAAAGCTTCATAAGGAGAACATCACGATTGATATCAGTGATGTGGCTTTAAGAGAGCTTGTTTCTCGCTATATCCGTAAGGATTTTCGGGAAATGCTTTTTGGAAAAGGGAAAATGTAATCCATGAACTATTATTTTTTGGCGCCTTCCCTTCCTCCTCTTGAGCTTGGGCATATTCCTGATATCACTTCAGAAGAGCTTTTTGCTAGGTTTAAAATGAACCTAACAAAAGAGGATATGGAAAAGGCTCAAGTCTTAAGGCGTTTTACAGATATCAATAATATCCGAGCGCTTGCTTTGGAAGAGCCAATTGACAATAGAGGAAATCTCAATGAAAAGGAGCTTGATGAAGCTCTATTGACTCATGATATATTTCCTCTCTATGTATTTGATTTTTTAGATAAGTATGAAACCCCTTTTCAGAGGTTGAAATATTTTTCAGAGCTTTTAAGTAGATTTTTTATCGAAGAAACAGATTCTAATGAAGGGTTTTTAAAACGGTACTTAACATTTGAAAGAGAATGGAGACTTGTCTTAGCCGCTCTTCGAGCAAAACAACGCAAAAAAGAGATTCTTAAAGAGTTGCAGTTTGAAGATTTTAAAGACCCTATTGTTGCACAGATTCTCGCACAAAAAGATGAGAAAGATTACGAACCTCCTTTAGAATATGCTGATTTGAAGCAGATCTATCTTTCTTGTGGGGAAGACCCATGGCAACAGTATAAGTCAGTGCAGACTTGGAGATTTAATAAAATTGAGGAACTAGTAGAACATCCCTCTTTTTCTATCGATTGGATTTTGGCATACGTTGCCAAGCTGATGATAGTAGAGCAATGGAATGAGCTTGATGAAGAAAAAGGGTTGATGATTTTAGATACAATTAAAGCGAGCGAGCAATTATGAAAACACATGGCAAAGTTGTAAAAGCCTTTGGAAATCTTATTCAGGTAGAGTTTGAAGGCAACATCCGGCAAGGGGAAGTTGCGATGGTAAATTTAGGTAATACTTCCCTCAAAGGAGAGGTGATAGAAATCGTAGGAAACGAAGCAAAAGTTCAGGTGTTTGAAGACACGCGTGGGATTAAACTTGGCACTCCTGTTTCTTTTTCAACCCACCTTCTAGAAGCAGAACTTGGGCCTGGCCTTTTAACATCGATTTTTGATGGGCTGCAAAACCCTCTTGAGAAAGTGGCAGATGCTGCGGGCCTCTTTTTAGTCCGTGGTATCTATATGGAGCCTTTAGACCGTCAAAAACACTGGGATTATCATCCCACAGCAAAATTAGGAGATACCCTCACAAGGGGGGACTCATTTGGCTATACAATGGAGGGAAGATTTCATCATGAGATCATGGTCCCATTTACCTATTACGGAAAGTACACGGTAACGTGGGTCATTAAACCAGGCTCTCATACAATTGATGCTGTAGTTGCCAAAGCTGTTGATGAAAAAGGTGTCGAACATCACTTTACGATGGTGCAAAAGTGGCCGATTAAGCTCCCTCTTTTTGCAGGAGAGAAGACTAAAGGGGAAAAGATGATGGATACGGGGCTTCGAATATTCGATACCCAATTTCCTGTCATTAAAGGAGGGACTTTTTGTTCTCCAGGGCCATTTGGTGCTGGCAAAACGGTGATGCAGCACCATTTATCCAAATACTCAGCTGTAGATATTGTGATCAACGTTGCTTGTGGTGAGCGTGCAGGAGAAGTTGTCGAAGTTTTACGCACTTTTCCCCATTTAACAGACCCCCATACCAATGAGCCACTCATCAATCGTACAGTGATTATTTGTAATACCTCCTCCATGCCAGTAAGCGCGAGGGAAGCTTCCATTTATATGGGAGTGACTATTGCAGAGTATTACCGGCAGATGGGTCTTGATGTCCTTCTTCTTGCAGATTCCACGTCTAGATGGGCTCAAGCGATGAGGGAAATGTCAGGAAGATTGGAAGAAATTCCTGGAGAAGAAGCTTTTCCTGCCTACTTAGGCTCTCGTATTGCGGCTTTTTATGAAAGAGCTGGTGTTCTTGAGTTGAAAAATGGAAAAACAGGTACTTTGACCATTGGGGGTACAGTTTCTCCTGCAGGGGGGAATTTTGAAGAGCCGGTGACTCAGGCGACCCTTTCTGTTGTAGGGGCTTTCCATGGCCTTTCTCGCGCTAGGTCTGATGCGCGTCGTTATCCTGCAATTGATCCTCTGATCTCTTGGACGAAATATATCGATGAGGTAAGCCATGAGCTAGAAGAGCGTGCTCCTGGTTGGGGCAAAATGGTAAAAAAGGCTGCGGGATATTTACGAGAAGGGGACGACATTGGCAAAAGAATGGAAGTTGTGGGAGAAGAAGGGGTTTCTCTTCAAGATATGATTGTATTTTTAAAGTCAGAGGCTTATGAATTTGCTTATTTACAGCAAAATGCTTTTGATAAAGAAGACGCCTACTGCCCCTTAGAGCGGCAAATTGATCTCTTTCAGTTTATGAACCAAATCTTTGATACACATTACGAGTTTAAATCTCATGATGATGCAAGATTTTACTTTTTGGAACTCCAAAATGAAATCAAGAATTTAAATTTTATGCCCTATAAATCAGAACGCTACCTTGCAGCATTAACCCGTATTCGGGAGAAAATATGAAAAAAGTTTACGACAAAATTATGGATATGAGGGGCAATTTAATTACTGTCCTTGCAAAAGATGTGAGTCTAGGTGAGCTTGCACGCATTCAAAAAAGTGATGGAAGGAGTCTTTATGCTTCTGTTCTTAGAATAGATGAGGATAAAGTGACTTTGCAAGCTTTTGAAAATACTCGAGGCATTTCTACAAATGATCGGGTTACATTTTTGGCTCGAGATATGCAGGCAACCTGGAGTGATGCTCTTTTAGGAAGAAGATTAAACGGTGCGGGCGAACCGATTGACAAAGGGCCGATGATCATCGGTGAGCCCAAAGAAATTGGAACTCCTTCTTTTAATCCTGTAAGAAGAATTATTCCAAGAGATCTCGTACGTACAAATATCCCTATGATCGATGTTTTTAACTGCCTTGTAAAATCGCAAAAAATTCCAATTTTTTCAATTGCGGGAGAGCCATATAACCAGCTCCTAATGCGTATTGCCAATCAGACAGATGCTGATGTAGTGATTATTGGAGGGATGGGCCTCAGGTTTGATGATTATCAAGCTTTTATCGATAATGCGGAAACATCAGGTTCTCTTGAAAAGACAATCATGTTTATTCATAAAGCAACTGACCCTGCGGTAGAGTGTATTCTTGTTCCAGATATGGTGCTTGCCTGCGCAGAAAATTTTGCAGTTCATGACAAAAATGTCCTTGTTCTTCTTACTGACATGACAGCTTTTGCGGATTCCATTAAAGAGATCATGATTACAATGGATCAAGTTCCTTCGAATAGGGGGTATCCAGGATCTCTTTATTCAGATCTGGCTGCACGCTATGAAAAAGCGGTCGATATTGATGGAAGTGGATCGATCACGATTATTTCAGTTACTACGATGCCAGGCGGAGATGTCACTCACCCGATCCCAGATAATACCGGTTATATCACAGAAGGGCAGTTTTATCTGCATGGTGGCCGGATAGATCCATTCGGTTCTCTTTCTAGACTAAAACAGCAAGTGATTGGAAAAGTGACAAGAGAAGATCATGGAGATATCGCAAATGCCCAGATCCGCCTGTATGCAGAATCAAAAAAAGCAAAAGAAAGACAGAGCATGGGCTTTAAGCTCTCTCGTTGGGATGAAAAACTTCTCCATTATCTAAAACTTTTTGAAGAAAGAATGATGAACCTGCACGTAAACTACACTCTCGAAGAAGCGCTTGATCTAGGTTGGAAAACCTTAGCTGAGTGTTTTGAGAAAAATGAAGTGGGCATTAAACAAACACTTATTGATAAGTATTGGCCATGATAAAGTTAACCAAGACGGAGCTGCGCGATCAACAAGTGAAGCTGGCGCAGCTAAGTAAGTACTTGCCTACGTTACAGCTTAAAAAGGCGATGTTGCAGGTAGAGGTTAACGTAGTGCAGCAGGAGATAGAAGAGCTTGCAAATAAATTTGATCTTGTAGAAGAGAAGATTAAGAAATATGCCCTCCTTTTTTCAGATCGAGCAGCAACAGATCTATTTTCTCTTGTGAAAGTTCAGGAGAGCTTAAAAGAATATGAAAATATTGCAGGAGTAGAAATTCCGATCTTCAAAGGGGTTGTTTTTGAAGAGGAAAATTATTTTCTTTTTGATGCCCCGGTGTGGCTTGAAGCTGCAGCAGAAGGGGTGAAAAAGCTTCTTGTTTTAAGAGAGAAAATTAAAGTTGCAAAAGAAAAAAAACAAGCGTTAGAAAAAGAGCTTAGGGAAGTTTCGATCAGAGTGAATTTATTTGAAAAGATCATGATTCCCAGAGCTGTTGAAAACATTAAAAAGATTAAGATATTTTTAGGTGACCAGCAGCTTGCTGCTGTATCACAAGCAAAAGTATCGAAAAAGAAGATTATGCAACGATGATCGTAAATTTAAGAAAGTATCTTATCCTTGGAGCTAATGAAGATCTAGACAAATTCTTCAACCGTGCGCAAGAGCAAGGGTTTTTAGAATTTATCACTTTAAGCAATAAAAAGAGTGTGGAAACGAGTGAGAATATCGCTCAGATTATGCATGTTTTAAAAAGCTTAAAAAAACTTCCTCTAAAAAAGCCTTATGTTGGGGGAGGAGAGCTCGAGTATGCCTTAGAGGTTTGTCAAAAGGTCTTGTTTTACGAGAAAGAGATAGAAAAACAGCAGGAAGAGATCCGTCTTTTACGCGCTGAAATTGCAAGAGTTTCCCCTTTTGGAGATTTTTCTAGAGCAGACATTGAATACATTGAGAAATTTGGCAAAAAGAAGATCCAGTTTTTTGCTATGAAAGAAGCAAAGAGCCATCAGACAAGTTTTAGTGATGAAGTGATCTATGTAGGAACGGAATATGATCTCGATTATTTTATAACCATTAATCCAGAGCGGGTCACTTATCCTCATATGATTGAAATGAGGATTGATAGACCTCTTGGAGAACTTAAATTACAGCTCTCAGAGGTGGTAGAATCTCAGCACAGAATGGAAACAGAGCTCAAACAATTTGCTGGTCATATCGATTTTCTCCAGCACATTGTCATCGAACTTTTAAATGACCATCATCTCAACCGAGCTAAGGAAGAGGCTTCCTATCCTTTGGAAGATGTTTCCTTATTTATCATTGAAGCTTGGGTTCCAGAAAATAGAGTTGCTTTCCTTTTTGCTCTTGTGGATGGAATGTCAATTTATTGTGAGGAAGTGATCATCGAAGAGACAGATAAAGTGCCTACATGTATGGAAAACAAAGGGACTTCTCGTATAGGGGAAGATCTCGTAAAAATTTACGATATCCCTGCTACGACTGATAAAGATCCATCCTCCTTTGTTTTTTGGGCGTTTGTCCTGTTTTTTGCGATGATTGTAAATGATGCGGGCTATGGCCTCCTTTATTTGACAATCGCTTTAGTTTGCAAATGGAAATTTCCAAACTTGCATGGCGCAAAAAAAAGATTTTTGAACCTCTTTTTGATCCTTTCTTGCGCATGTATTGGATGGGGAGTTCTTACCTCTTCCTATTTTGGTGTAGCCATAGACTCGAAAAGCTTTTTAGGGGAAATCTCTGTCTTAAAACATCTTGCCGCTTTTAAAGCGGAAGGGGCTATGCAAGCTCTTCCTTCTTCTTCAGGAGAAATTTCCTTATCTAATGAGATGTTAGGGGAGTATTCGCGCGACGTTCTTTTAGAGCTCTCTCTTATCGTCGGAATCGTCCATGTCTCGATCTCCTTGCTTCGCTATGTCAAACGGAACTGGTCAGCCATTGGTTGGGTAATCTTCCTAGTTGGAGGATACCTTTATTTTCCAAGCGTTTTAAAAGCAACACCTCTTCTTCATATCAACAATGGAACAGAAATTGGTCTGCAGCTCATTTATGGAGGAATTGGGGGTGCCATTGCTTTGGCTCTCATTCAAAAAAGACTTGCTGGGCTTGCAGAGATCCCAAACCTTGTTCAAGTGTTTGCCGACGTTCTTTCTTACTTGCGTCTTTATGCTCTTGGCCTTGCAGGATCGATCATGGCAGAAACCTTTAATGGGATCGGACAGTATATAGGACTTGTTGCAGGAATATTTGCGACCATCGTTGGTCACGCAGTCAATATTTTACTGGGAATTATGGCTGGAGTCATACATGGCCTTCGTCTTAATTTCCTTGAATGGTATCATTATTCCTTTGATGGAAACGGCAAATTATTTAACCCACTAAAAAAGATTAAACCGGAGTAATTTTATGGACAGTATGAATTTTAACATGGTTGGCCCAGCACTTGTTTTAGGCCTTGCATGTATTGGTAGCTCTATCGGTTGCGGTATTGGAGGCATGGCCTCTCACGCTGTAATGAGCAGAGTAGAAGAGAATCACGGAAAATTTATTGGTATGTCAGCGATGGCCTCTTCTCAATCGATTTACGGCTTTGTATTGATGCTCCTCATGAAAAACAGCATCGCAGCAGGAACCCTCTCTGCTATGGGCGGCATAGGTATTGGATTTTCCGTTGGACTCGCACTCATGTTCTCTTCCATCTATCAAGGGATGTGCGCAGCATCAGGGATCCAAGCTTCTGCAAAGCAGCCAGCAATCATCGGCAAATGTTTTGCAGCCCTTGGAATCGTGGAGTCGTTCTCCCTATTCGCCTTCGTCTTCGCCCTCCTCCTCATTTAACGAGTATATAGTAAAACAGTTGGGGAGCGTCTTTAGGTTCGAAGGACCGCTCGAGTTTGGCCCTTTTAATTACAAAAAAATCCCGGTAGGGATTTAGGTTATTAGCCCAGGCGCAGCTTAGCTGCCCTGGGTATCATATGAATCCTAATATTTGCCACGGATGTGGCAAAGGAATGCAATAGCTTATAATCTAGGCAAATCATTTTTGTTATTTAGGTAAATATGGTTCATCCGGTAAATCGATACCTTCGTACAGGAAACTGACATGCGAACATCGTTTGACCACTAGAAGGCTCATTTCTATGCAAACTTGCCTAGTTTTTATTTTAACGCAAAGTGAAGAGGAGAGGCAAGAGACGCAAAGCAAAATATCACTCTCTTCGCTACGCTCAGGGTGATATTTTGTTTGTTATAGAAAGGAATGCAAAAGGTGACTTTCAAGTTGTTTCTTATAAACTTATTTGGGTCCTTTTTTCTTCCTTCAATAGAGAAGAAATTCCGCTGATATCTTCAAACGGCAAAAGAATTAGGAGGTAAGTTCTCAAGTTTTGCCGTTTGAAGATATCAGCGGAA
>JABDHB010000003.1 GCA_013285775.1 Chlamydiota bacterium
ACAAAGCATTGAATATTTTACTTTTATTTTGGAAGGGAAATGATGAAGGTAGTGCCAACTTGCAAAGTAGAAGTAGCGCGGATAGTGCCACCATGTTTTTGGATGATTGTTTTTACGATAGAAAGGCCAAGCCCAGCTCCACCAAGACGTCTGGACCTAGCTTTATCAACCGTGTAAAAACGCTCAAAGATATGATCCACATCATCAGGTGGTATCCCAATCCCTTTATCTGAAATTTTAATCGTTACTTCTTGACTTTGCTCTTCAAGGCTTACCGTAATCTGCGCAGGAGCAGAAGAATATTTTACAGCATTTTCTAAGAGATTAATGATGGCTAATTCTAACAAATCAGCATCAGCATGGATCATGATTTTATCGCTACTTTTCTCAAAGTTAAAATGCACAGCAGGATGAACAGAAAGAAGAAGATGTTTACAATTATCGATAAGAAGAACAAGGTCGGCTGATTGAAAGTTGGTTTCAGGAATATTTTCAATATCTGCAAGAGTAAGAAGGTTTTTTACTAAAGATTCCATCCTTTGACAATTACGGACAATTTTTTCTGTCATATCAGAAATCATCTCTGGAGGAAGCTCTGGCATATCCTGAAGTGTTCCGTTCCCCCAGTCACTCCGCCCAGAGATCGTGGAACTCTTCCTGAGATCCCTGGAGCTCCTTTTAAGCCTGTACATGAAGTTTCTCGCACGGGAAATCCGCATGTACGCAGATGCCTCTTTCCTACTCCTATTATTGTAACCAGAGCTTTTGAGCAAATGAACGCAGATCTACAAGCTGCTTCTGCATTGTCTCACCTATCTCTTAACGATGAGAGATCCTCGAATTAAGCATTTTTCAGTGTAAAAAACGGCAATTAGACCTAGTCTAATTGCCGTTTTTGTATTTCTAACACTCTGGTTTTTAAGATATTGCGTTATTAAGTTTTTAGATCATCTTTTTAAAAAAGATGATTTCTGGCATAATAAGCTTTATATGAAAGACAATATGAAGCAGGTGCTCCGTTCGATTTTAATAGAATTTCGAGAACGAGATCTTCCAAACCCGATTTTTCGTGCTATTTCTCCTCCGGAGCACCATCCTGATGTGAGAAAGGTTTGGGTACTCATGGGCATGCGTCGTTCAGGAAAAACCTGGGTAGCTTATCAGCAGATCCAACTTCGGTTAAAACAAGGATTAGCCAAAGAAACAAATTTGTATATTAATTTTGAAGATGACCGATTGGCTGGTTTCGAAATCAATGACTTTCAGTTAATTCTAGATATTTATTTTGAGCTGTACCCTCAATATATTAATAATAGTAACTTGTTTTTTTGTTTTGATGAAATTCATGTTGTTCCTGGATGGGAAAAATTTATCCGCAGGCTCATTGACACAGAAAAAATGCAGATTTGCGTAACCGGCTCATCCGCTGAAATGCTAAGCAAGGAACTTGGCACAACTCTTGGAGGGCGGGCTTGGCCCCAAGAGGTTTTTCCTTTTAGTTTTTCTGAATTCCTTAAGATAAAAGGAATTGAACTAAATAGGGAAATGAGTTCTAAAATAGAGGCGCAAGTGAGAAATCTAGCAGGAGAATACTTGCTTTATGGCGGCTTTCCAGAAGCTGTAATAGAATCCAAGGAACTTCATGCTGCACTGATCCAAGGGTATATGGATGCAGTTGTTTTGCGTGATATTGTAAGAAGGCATGGAATTAGCAATGTGGATACTCTACAAAAATTTCTCGTACGCATTTTGCGGCAACTTGCAGCTCCTCTAAGCGTTACAAAAGTTTATAATACTCTAAAATCGATGGGGCTTGCGATCGGGAAAAATAGCTTATTTGAATATCTCCAATATTTTGAAGATGCTTATGCCATCCTTACTGCTCCTTTTTTTAGTCTTTCAGAGAGTGTTCGACAAGTGAATCCTAAAAAAATATACGCTGTTGACCCGGGTGTGATCACTGCATATTCAGTAAAAAACGATTTTGAAAAATCTTCTCGCTTGGAAAATGCTGTCTTTATGCATTTACGAAGAACTTATAGCAATATTTGTTATTACAAAACGGAGCTTCGAAAAAAAGAAGTCGATTTTGTTGTGACAACACCTATTGGCGACTTGATTCTTTTACAAGCATGCTTGGAAATGACTGATGAAGAAACACGTGAACGTGAACTTTCTGCTCTCTTTGTTGCCTGCAAGGAATTTGATTTAAAGAGTGCCTTTATTATTACACAGGATCATGAAGAAGAGATCGTTCAAGAAGGGATCATCATTCGATGCATTCCATTTTGGAAATGGGCTAGTAAGGCTGTTTCTTTAGAGAGATTTTGGTAAGAGGGTCGGTGAGAGTTTCTTGGGTTTTTGGGGGAGTGTGTTTGGAGAAGTTAAAAAGGTCGTAGAGATCAGGAGGGATTTTGTAATGGATAAGTTCTTCTTTGGTGACGGTATGATGTTTGTGATCTTTTTCCCATTTCGCTTGTTCCTTTTCGAGGATTTGTCTTGTGGTTTCAAAACCTAAGAGGGCGGATAAGACGGGAGTTGCTGCATGGCAAAAATTTGCAGCCTTTGTCTTTGAATCTATACAGAGGTAATCTTGTAGAGGTGGGTATCCTTCCTGCGTTTCTATATTATAGTAGTTGGTCCCTTTGACGATTTTATAGAAGGGAAGAGTAGTAAATGAAAAGGAGTCTTTGTTCTTTTTTGCCATATCTATAATTGTATCCAAGACTTGATATTCGAGATCTTTAGCGTAAAAAGATTTATGAGAGTAGAGAGATTTGATTAGGGTTGCTGCAGCCTCATACAGATGGGGGCTCGGTCTTTCAAGAAGGAGATGTATATTGAGTTTTGCAGCTTCTTTGGGATAAGAAGCTTGTCTACGACTGGTATAGATAGCATTTTTTCTCAGGGTTGGAGTTGGCTTTCCACTGACTTCTTTTTTTATTGGAGCAGTGGATTTTACAAATTGATTTTTCTCTAAGAGATTACGTAATTTTCTTTCGGTAAGCATAAAACTTGAATAATGTTTCTCTTCTAGAAGGGTACTTTTTTTTTCTTCCATAAATAGAGAGGAACAGAGAGTAAAAACAATGATGAAAGCAAGAATAAGAGGGAGGATATTCATGATTTCCTCTGATAGGTAATCGGTTTATCACAGGAAAAGAAAAAAGAAAATAGGAGAGGCTCTTGAATCTTCTTTTCCTTAAGACAAAGAGTGAGCATTAGGGGGCGATCTTCTTCTTCTTTATCCCAGGAATTTACCCAGTTCTCTCCGTTAAAAAAGCGAAAATTTAGTTCAGAAATACTCTGTAAAAGAAGTTCTTTTTTTTCTTTGATCTCCAATACGAGCTCGTTTTTTTGATTTAGATAAAGGATCCCATCAACATCTATTCCTTCACTGCTAGTAAAAAAAAGGGCTGAAGAAGGGCTATTTGTATAAGCATCTGTGTAAAAGGCTTCCCCTTGAGAAAAGATTTGATTGAGACGAAGTTGGAGAGAAGCTCTTGATAAGACTGTTTCTTTTATTGCTTTGATTTTTCCTTCTGTTTGAGCGTATTCGTGAAAAAAATGGATCACCGTAGTTAAAAGGATCCCTGCTAAAAAAAGGGCTGCAGTAATTTCAAGTAGTGTGAGGGGCCGTTTTTTTCTCATACCGATTTTTCTTTCGGAATGGATAAGGCAAAAACTTCATACAGGAATGATTGGGGTTTTCCCTTATTTGGTGGTGTAAATACAATTTCTATCCCTACTCGGCGAAAAATTTTAGGAGATTCTTCTTTTTCTTTGATGGTCCAAATTTTGTATTTTTGTTTGTATTTTTTGGAAAAAATTTTTACAGGCTCTTCGGTTTCTATAAAAGGGGTTTCTTTCTTTACATCGGAGAATTTTTTCCAGTCGATCTCTTGTTTATAAAGTTTTGATTTTATTTCTGCAAAGGAGGTTTCAGCAATTCTTTGGATCTCCATTTTCTCAAGAGTAAGGCTTTCTTTATTCAAGAGGAGCAGCGGCTCATTGATAAATAGGGGTATACATAATACAAAAAGGCTCAAGGCAATCAAAAGCTCTAATAGAATAAAAGGGCGCATGTTGGTACAATACTTTATTAAAAACAATTTTTTATTTTTATTATGGCCGAAGATATACTTAAAATCAACGAATCTGCAGAGATCAGCAAGATTCATGAAATGGAGCAGAAAGAGGGGCAGCCTTTCAATCTCTATGGAGTTGTAAATGCTTTGATTTTTGCTGACGAGGTTAAGAACCTTAGCGAAGGGTTTGGAGCTGTTGATCCAAAAATTTATGCGACAAGACATGTTGATATCAATGAAAGGGTGATCGGCGCTGCTATAGGGGCTCTTACGCTTGCGAGTGCAGCTCTTGAAATGGGGGCATTGGCTTTATTTGGGATACCTGTAGCTACAGCCGTAGCAAGTGCTTATTCTTATTACGCCAATACTCAAGAACATCCAGATACCGCTTCTCTTGGTCTAAGCACTGGAAAGCTGAATACCTATTTAGAGGATCATTCTGTGATTGCAACACAAAATGGCGCTGAATCTTTTAAGTGGAAAAAAGAATTGCTTGAATCTGCGAACCATTCTATTGAACTTTCGGGAAGTTTTTGTGCGGGCGATGCATTTCAAGAAGTTCTCGATATTATGGAGAGGAAACTCCATGCGAATAGCGAGCTTCAGATCCACCTTACAAGTAGTCCAGATCTTCTTTTGAAGGCTGATAAGCAAAGGTTGAAAAATCTTCAATCTCAATTTCCAGATAATTTTCATGTGTTACTTACCGAGCGGATTCCTACAACAACTCCAGGCGTTTCTCTGCCAGAAAACCACGTGAAAGTGTTAATTGTTGATGAGACCTATTTTGTTATGGGGGGGTCGAATCTTCAAGAGTCGATGCTGAGTACTGGAGAAGGTGGTGAGATTCCTCGCGGGGGACGAACGATAGTTGAAAAAGTTTCAGGCTCTAACTGGCGTGACATGGATATGGTAGGAAAAGGAAGCGGCGCTCAAGTATTACGACGGGAATTTTATAAACTATGGGCTAAATGGTCTTATATTGAGAAAATAGATAAGACTCTTGTGAATCGGTATAAGCCTGTTGATAGGAGAGACGCTTATTGTGAAGCCTTTGAAATAGATCCTCGAAAGGTGAACGATTGTGCGATAAAAATTATCCCCTCTTCTCCCACATTTACAGAAAACGGGATTTTTAAGGAATATTGTCGGATTTTAGAAGAAGCTGCGGAGCAAAAAAAAGATGTCACCATCCTGAACATGATCTTTTATCCGACAGAGGATCTTTTAGCGAAAATACAAGATGTGATGAAAAGTGGCGCCAAGCTAACGATTATTTCAACAAACTTGCAAGAAAATGGAGCCCTTGGAAATCAAATGTTTTTTGGAGTGAATCGCAATGGCTTTTTAGATGTTCTTACTGCTGCAAAGCAATCGGGGAATCTTGAGAACCTTTCCATTTACGAATACAATATTGATGATGGAATCTATCATAAAAAAGCCTGGGCAATTGGGGATGATATCACGATTTTTAGCTCCTCTAATCTTGGGCCAAAAAGCGGCCTTTACGACGACGAGCTCACTGTGGTTGTCCGATCAAAAGAGATCAATGCTCAAATGCAAGAAGTGATCGAAAAAGATAAAACCCTTTCCAAAAAGCTTACCCCCGAAGAAATAACCTCTCTCAAAAGCGCTCTTCGAGGTTTTTTAGGAATCTTTCCCACAGAGCTTATCTGAACTTTGGGTTGAAGCAAGATTAGCATTCGCATGTGGCGGCTTCGGCTTCTTCGGGTTGAGTTTTAAAGGCAGCTTCCGCCCAGGGATAGCTCATGATAAGATCACGGACTTCTACAATGGTTTTTGACTTGTTTAATGCTTCTCTAAGTTTTTTTGCGCCGATAATATTTTTCAAATACCAGCATCCAATTCTTCTCATATCGAGCATCGCTTTTCTCTCGCTTTGATAACAAATCACGTATTCCAAATGTTGAAGCAAACTATCACGGTAATCAATCCCTGATCTTACGATCGGATCTAATCCTGAAAGCGCACGATAAATGTCCTCGATGATCCACGGTTGTCCAAAAGTTCCTCTTGCTACTAATATCGCATCGCAGCCCGTATGGCTAAAAATTTTCACAGCGCTATTAGCATCAAAAATATCCCCATTAGCAATCACTTTAATAGTACGCGCTTCTTGTTTACATGCTCTTATATAGTCCCAGTTTGCTGGCCCAGCATAGCCTTGAGCGCGGGTTCTTCCGTGCACGCAAATGGCCTTAGCCCCTGCGGCTTCAGCAATTCTAGTGATCTCAGGAGCATTGATGCTTTGGGAATCCCAACCTATCCGCACTTTTACTGTAACAGGGATTTTTACAGCTGCCACCATCTCTGAAATAATATCGCCAATCACTTTTGGATTTTTCAAAAGACCAGAACCACTTCCATCTTTAGTCACTTTGTCTACAGGGCATCCACAGTTAAGGTCGATCACATCAAAACCAAGACTTTCTACAATTTTTGCACACTGCGCTGCATACTGAGGCTTGCTTCCACATAACTGAGCCCCAATCGGGTGCATACCTGGTTCATAATCAAGATAACGAAATGTGTGCGGATCATAACGGACTAGAGCATCCATTTTGACCATTTCACAATACACAAGTCCAGGCTTAAAGGAGGTCGTCATTTTTCGAAAAGGAAGATCGGAGCACCCAGCCAAAGGCGCGCAAAAGACATTTGAAGGAAGCTCTAAAGAACCTAATTGAAAAGGGGTTTGTAGCATAAGATCATCGCACGAAGTTAAGGATAATCCGTTCGGCAAATTGCAAAGCAAAATAGCCTAGCAGGGGACTTAAGTCAAACGTCCCTCCAATGGGAGGAATGATCCGTCTAAAAATATTCAGATAAGGATCTGTATAAAATGTTAGAAACCGCATGATTTTATGCCGCGCAAATGCAGGAAACCAAGAACCGACAATCCTGACAAATAACAGCATCGTATAGGTAAAAAAGATCGTGTGAATTATATATGCCAACATAGGTAGAAACCATTATGCCTTAAAAGGCAATTTTTGCCAAAATATACCCATGCATACACTCGGAATATTTGTGGAGGGAGGGGAGATCCTCGTAGCTCTGATCCATTCTGACAAAAAAAAGATTAAAGTTGATCTCCTCCGCTCGTTTCCTATAGAACCTGGAATTGATGTAAAACCGCTTTACATTATGAAATCGCTGCTTGCAGGAAGAAATCCTACCCTTGTATCTGGCCTCAATGCCTGGGAGGTCTTTATTCGGGAAATTTCTTTTAAACTCTCAAAAAAACGGGCAATTTTAGCAACCCTCCCTTTTCAAGCAGAATCTTTCCTCCCTTACCCCTTGGATAAAAGCATATTAATTCCTTTTATTAAAGGTTCGAAGGTCAATCTTTTCTCTACTTCCCATGAAACCCTAGAAAATCACTTAAAAAGCTTAAATAATTTAGATGTAGACCCTCACATTGTTTCTTGCACCCCTCAAGCTTTAAACCGCTTTGGACAATTTCTCTATCCTCAACTCTCTTCTTTCCTCTTTTTCCATTTTAGCGCTCAAAAAGGGTTTTTTGGCCTTGTCATAGATAAAAAAGTGGTCTTATCTCAAACTTTGAACTCTATAAAAGATCTCGATCGTGCGTTAGAATTTTTAAAACAAAAAGCACCAGGACCGTTACCAAAAGAGGTTGTCGTTACAGGAGCCGTTATACATGCCGAAGCTTTAAAAAATTCTTTCGATGTTCTAGTAAACCCAGAAATGGCTCCTTACGCCATACCTTTAGGTCTTGCCATCGATGGGAATATCCAAAATACCAACAGCGTTCAATTTAGACAGGGACCATTTGCTTCTATCGATTTAGTAAAAAAAAGAAGCAAAAAATTCCTCCATTGCGCTGTCATTTGCGGAACACTTACTCTACTCACTTGGGCTCTTGGTACTTTTTACATTCATCAAAGAGAAAAAGCTCTTACTGGAGGAAACGGGAGCTTAGAAGAGAAAATTCTTACATTAGAAAAGACCCTTTCCAAAGAAAAAACTCAATTTCCTTTTTTACCAAATGTTCCTAAAGTCAGCGATTTTTTAAGTTATTTAAGCACGCATCCTAAGCTTCCAGGAATAAATATTAAAAATATCGAATACTCTCTTGTAAAGTACCCAAAACTTGGAATTTCCTCAGAAGGTTATAAAGTAAAAGTCTCTATGGAATTTACCGCTCCTACTCCAAGACAAGCAAGAGAATTTAGAGAAGCCTTAGAAAAGGACTCTATTGTCGATAAAAAAGAAGAAATTTCATGGAAAATATCTCAAGAGACCTATGCGACTTCCTTTTTTTTAATGAGGACCAATGAATAAAATAAAGAATCATCCTCTTCTCTTAGCGGTTCTACCGATCCCTTTTTTGTATCTTCTTTTTTCTTTTTACTTTGATATCCAAAGGATCGATGAGCTCCAAACAAGAATCGAAATACTCCAGTCAAAAGCCCTGCTCGTTCAAAAACAAAAGCAAACGCAAAGCGAGTTAATAAAAGCACTTGATCACGCCGATCACTTTTTTATTGATAAACACTTAGAAAGTTTGCATATGCTTCGTTTCTCTGAAGAAATAGTAAGAAAAGCTGACGGGATTCAGGAAATGGAAGAAGTTCAAATAGAGCCCATCCAAGTCGACGACGAAGATCTAAAACGAATTTTATCTGTCGTAGAAGGAATCCAAATTGGCCCTTACTCTCCACCTGAAAATTCTCCCCAATTAATCATTAAACAATTCAATCTGACAAAAAAAAGTCACAACCCACAAGAAAGCATTTTTGTTTTAAATATGCAGCTTATTAAAAGAGAACTCCTATGAAACATTTTTTATTATTAATTCTACTTGCAGGCTGCGCCTCAAAGGTCACCCAAGATGAGCCACCTCTTACCAGTGTCCAAGTGATGGACCGCAACGGTTTTGCAGAAACTGTTAGCTCAAAAGACCGATTAGTCACTTTCAATCAGATCGATTTTACCTCTCCACAGCCTTATCAAAAAGTGCTCCGGGTTTATAACAAAGACAAAACAGGAAAAACTAAATCGATTATCACCAGTTATCACGATAACGGACTCATCTGGCAATCTCTTGAGGTAGTCGATGGCAGGGCTCATGGAAATTACAAAGAATGGCATGCCAACGGAAAAACGAAACTTGAAGCTTCCATCATTGAAGGAGTAGCAGATTTACACGAAACTGCTCAAACAAGCTGGATTTTCGAAGGATTAAGCAATGTGTGGGATGAGGAAGGAAATAAAATAGCTGAGATTCCTTATGAAAAAGGAGTTCTACAAGGGATTTCTCACTATTATTATGCAGATGGAACACTTTGGAAAGAGGTTCCTCTCTACAATGGTGAAATCAACGGGACTCTGATTGTCTACGCAAAAGACAGAACTATTTTAGAAAAATGTACATTTGAAAATGGACTTCTACAATCAGCAGAATTCCTCAATCAAGTTTCTGAAATTAAAAATGGGAAAGGATTCTATGCTTCATTTGAAAATGGACAACTAAAATCCTTAACCGAATATCAAAACGGAGCCCCTTGCGGCCTTGTAAAAATCTTTGATCCTTCCGGCAATCTCTCTTCAACTTATCGGATTGCTGACGGAAAAAAAGAAGGAGAAGAGATCATTTATCATGACTCTCATCCTTCTCAGCCAAAAATTTCTCTTGAATGGCACGATGACCTTCTTCAAGGGCAAATAAAAACCTGGTATCTAAACGGTGTGTTAGAAAGCCAGAGAGAAATTAATGGAAACAAGAAAGAAGGATCCTCCTTTGCCTGGTACAAAGATGCCTCTTTAATGCTCATAGAAGAATACGAAAAAGATCAACTTGTTAAAGGCTCCTATTACAAGAAGAAAGACAAAAAACCAGTCTCAACAATCGAAAATGGAAAAGGAACAGCCACTTTATATGATGGAGATGGAATACTCCTCAAAAAAGTTCCTTACGAAAAAGGAAAACCCCTTCTCGACCAGAGATAAGCTAATCACTATACTTGCTTAAACTGTGCTTGAAGCGCGCTAATACAAGAGCCCATCCAAACGATAGAATTTTCGAGTATCATTAATCTGTTTTCCGAGAGCCTTATGTGCGATACTGTGTTGTTCAACGCATTTTCGAGCATGCTAATCTTGGCTTCCAAGGGATTCATCTGTAACTGTAATTCCGCTATTTTATTCAGTAAAGATTGATTCTGCTCGATTAAACCATTCATTATAAAAAGGAATCGAGTATTAATTCCAGTTGCGTCTGCGTTCATTCGCATTAATTCAGCTATAGTTACACCTTCTTCCGTATACCTAATCGGGGACATTCTAGTAGACATAAGGCACCTAACGCTAATGTGATTGAAAATATGCAAGCAACAATTTTAACAAATTTATCAAATAATGCAAGCAATTTATTGACCAGGTAGCATCGAACCTTTTTCCTGACTTGAGAAACCATTCTCATCATTGAGTAATCCTTCAGACTGCTGAGGATTATTTCCGTCTGGTTTTTTCTTAGGTTTGCACATCCGTCTTCCTTGACAGCTTTGCGCTGTAACAGTAGATCCTGTAGCTACTCCCGTACAAATAGAGTATTCGTCTCCCTCTGTACTTTCGAGACAATACCAAAGCACCGTATAAGGGATACGCGTAGTATTGCTTTGCGCAGTTCCAGGGCCGTAGCGTCCCATTGTTCCATAAGAATCAGACCAATCACCTAAATGTTGAGGCTGAAGGATCATTTCACCTAAATAGGTTCCATCATAACCTTGAATGACAGCTCTGAGTGTATAAGGACTATCATTGATTAAATGCACGCCAGCACACGCTAAAAGCGGACTCAAAAGAAAAAGTAAAAATCTCATTTTTTATCCTTGAAGGATGCCCATCTAAAATCGATCGTTCCCATTGAAGAGACCGCGACATCTTGTATCCTCTCATTTTGGGTGTATAGCATGGAATAATAAAATAAGGGAATAATTGGCATTGCATCAAGAAGATATTTTTCAGATTCTTGAAGAAGTTCTCTGCGCGCTTCTCCAACTACACTGTAAGATTCATTGATAAGATTCGAGAATTCTTGACTTTCCCATCCCGTATTGTTAGAGCCTGTCTTTTTAGTTTTAAAAATCTCCAAAAAGTTAATAGGATCACTAAAATCTGCATACCAATCACAACTCGCTAAATCGTAATCTTGCTTTGACACTCTTGAAAAATAGACCTTTCCTTCATTCGCTTCCAAATGAATGCGCACCCCAAAAACTTTGTGCCATTGATCGACAACTGCCTGCGCAAGCAAATGATTTCTCTCAGTATTTTTATAAAACAAAGTGATCTTAGGGAAATTTTCTTTTGTAATTTGAAGCTCTTGTAGAGCAGTTTCAAACAGCTCTTGCGCTTGCACCAAATCTCCATCATTAAAATAGGGTTCTTGTTGTAAACTTATACCCGGAGGAACAAGGCTTGTAGCGGGAATTTGACTTCCATAAGTGATATTTCCTAAAAGACTTTCCCTGTCAATTGCAAGAGCAAGCGCTTTTCTTAAATTGGTAGAATTCAGGGGAAATTTCTCTGTATTTACTCTTAAAAAATAGGTTGCAAGTGCAGGCTTAACTTTCAGCTGATTGAGTTCTCGTAATCTTGGAAGAGCGTCAAGGGGAAGGATGGTTAAAGGGGAGCCTGCCCAATCAAGCTCATTTTTTTCAAACATCATAAATTCTGTTTCCCCTTTTACCATCATCAGTTGAATATGGGAGAGTTTTACATGCTCTGCATCCCAATATTTTTGATTTTTCTTCACTTCAATGAAATCTTGATGCTCCCATTTCTTCAAACAAAACGGGCCATTACTTAGAAATGTTTCACTTTTTGTAGCCCAGGTTGGAGTCTCTATGTCGACCCTCTTATTCACGGGGAAAAATATAGGAAACGCTAATAAATCGAGGAAATAAGGAGTGGGATTTACAAGCTCAACTTGCAAAGTTAAAGGATCCAAAGCGCGTACACCTACCTCATCTAAAGCACATAACCCTTGCTTTGCAGCTTGTCCGTTTTTAATGACGTAAAGTTGAAACGCCGTGTCGGTTGGAAAACTTGGAGAAAGGGCCTTTTTCCATGCATATTCAAAATCAGATGCCGTTACAGGATCCCCATTTGACCATTGGGTATGCCTTAAGTGAAAAGTGTATGTTTTTAAATCCTCAGAAACCTCAACAGATTTTGCAAGAGCAAGCTCCGTTTTTTCCTCTAAATTGATACGCGCAAGCCCTTCGAAAACCATCCGCATGATTGTATGACTTCCCAAATCTTTGGCTTTCCTTGGATCTAAGCTTTGAGGTTCTGCTCCCAAATTGATTCGGGCAGTATTATCAGATTTACAACGATGACACGGCTCACCACAACCAATAAGTAAAACCGCTAAAGAAATGACGTAGGCAAAAAAACGCATATGGATTAACCTTTCCTTATGTATCATTTTGAATGTGGCGACTTTGCAAAAACTGTCGCTCCCACACCCGTATTAAATTCCCCTGATTTTCAAAAGCTCTTTGGTGGTGAAGATGGGATCTCTCTTCCACTTGATGAGCAGGGCCTTTTTAGGCCACTTGAAACCATTTTTTTACCAGAAACCAAGGTAAAAATCACAGGCCGTTCAAGCAGGGGGATATACAGCATTGTGTCATCTGAATATATTGCTGGCAAGCTTTTTATTGACGCTCGTTTCTTAGAAAATGCGAGAGATACAACACCTGAAAGGATCATCAGAACACCCAAAGCGGAAAAATTACTAGAGCGACTCGAATCACTTTTAGGCCTACCTTACGTTTGGGGTGGAAACTATAGTAAAGGAATCCCCGAAATGCTGGAATTTTATCCTCCTGCAAGGCCAATTGCTTCTCACATTGAAGCAATTTGGGCGATGAAAGGGGTGGACTGCTCAGGCCTTCTTTATGAAATTACAGATGGGGCAACTCCTCGCAATACCTCTCAACTCATCAATTACGGACAAGCTGTAAAAATCATTGATAAAGAAATTATTTTACAACTAAAACCCCTCGATCTGATTGTTTGGAAAGGACACATGATCATCGTCCTCGATCCCAACACTGCCATAGAAAGCAGGGCAGGAGTTGGTGTCGTTAAAACTTGTTTACAAGACCGACTAGCCGAAGTAATGCAAACAAAAACTCCCGCTGATTCCTGGGACAATCCCAATGACTTCGTCATCCGGAGATGGCACCCCGAAATGCGCTCCCTATAACAAAGATCCACGCAAAGTCGCGAAAACGCAAAAAGAAGTAGAAATTATTATAATATTTTTTTGCGTCTTTGCGTTTAGATGTGCCAAAGCCATAAGCATGTTATTTTACCACAGCATTTTCATTAAAAAGATTTGACTCAAAAAAGAATGCCTATAATTTTTTTAATAAGTTTCTCTGCGTTCTCTGCGGCTCAGTCTTCACTCGGCGCTGATGGAATTTGGTATTTAGACAACAAGACTCTGACTTGTTGGCTAAATACCAAATTCCATCAGCGCCGAGTGAAGACTGAGCCGCAGAGAACGCAGAGAAAAATAATTTCTTCAAATTCTGAGGTTACTCTTATATAAATAAGCTATCAAATCTTTTTAATGAAAATGCCGTGGTTATTTTACACAGACCTTTTTATTTAATACGTACTGGATGCAGCCTTGAAGACTAATGTTGTCGTTGAGGATCACTTTTACGGGAATTGTAGAGAGAAGTTCCGCAAATCTCCCCTTTGATGTAAAGGACTTCATAAAATGCTCAGGGTTGATAGCATCTAAATTTTTTGGCGCAATCCCTCCACCTAAATAAACGCCACCAAGAGAGAGAAATTTCAGCGCCACATTTCCACATTCACTTGCATAGATAGACATAAACCAATCCAGCGCTCTCATGCACGCCTTATCCTGTTTTTTAAGAGCCTTTTCTGAAATCACTGCAGCTGGATTTTTCAAGGAAAACTCCGCTGTTAATTCCTCAGAAGGATTTTCCAGTCTCATATCTGTTAAAAACCGATATAACAAATAAAGGCCACTTCCACAAACAACCCTCTCGTAAGAAACGTGCTTATGCAGCCTTTTTAAAAACCTTAAAAGCTCCATCTCCATCTCATCTCTTGGAGCAAAATCGACATGACTTCCTTCACAAGCAAAAGGATGATGGATCTTCCCATCCCAATAAAGTCCTGCCTCACCAAGCCCCGTTCCTGCAGCAACAATCGCTCTATTTCCATCCTGCTTTTTTCCTTCACTGATAACAAAAAAATCTTCCTCTTTTAGCGTGTTAATTCCCCATCCATCTGCTTCAATGTCATTGATCAACCACGCTGCATCAGTCTTGAGCTCCTTCTTCAATTCTTCAACATCAATTACCCAAGCCAAATTCGTTGCTTTACATTTTCCCTCTTTCACTGGCCCCGCAACCCCAAAACATGCCCCTTCTATTTTTTCTTTTTCTTCATCCAGAAACAACTTCACGATTTCAAGCAAGGAAGGATATTCTTGACTGACAAATTTCTCTTCTCTCTCCATTTTCCACGCGCCATTAATCGTATACAGAGCAAGTCGCGTTTTCGTCCCTCCAATATCGCCCACAAGGATCCGCATCAGGAGCCTCCAGAGCGCCGCTTTCGACTTTCTTCAGCTTGTTGCTTACGCGCCTCTCTACGGATGTTTGCTTCTTCAAAGCGCCGCTTTTCAATAGGCGTTTCTGGCATAACAGCAGGGACTTCTACGGGCTTGCGATTTTCATCAACAGCGACGAAAGTAAAATAGGCAGACAGAATATGACGGTGTTCTCCTGTCTTAAAATGTTCGGCAACTACTTTAACTCCAATTTCCATTGAAGTGCGCCAGCTACGATTAATGGACGCTCTAAAAAGAAGAATATCTCCTCCAACAGCAGGTCCTAAAAAATGCATCGAATCAACAGATGCTGTCACACACGTGCTACCGCTATGACGCTCTGCAACAACGAGAGCAATCCGATCTAATGTTGCCATTACAAGGCCACCAAAAACAGTGCCGTACGAATTTAAATCATTTGGAAAAACTTTATACGTGTGATCGTGCACAGCTGTCTCAGAAACTTTTTTTGCATCCATAATTATCACACTAAGAAATTGCAATTTCTTTTGCAATCCCTTAGACTAACAGCTAAGCAACAAGGAGCATTTCATGTCACAGAACGATACAGCAAAGAAAAAAGCTTTAGAGCTTGCCGTTTCCCATATTGAAAAACAATTTGGTGAAGGGACAATCATGACTCTTGGTAAACACTCTTCTTCAAGAGAAATTAGCGTCATTAAAACAGGAGCCCCAGCTCTTGATATCGCGCTTGGAATTGGCGGCGTCCCAAGAGGGAGAATCATCGAAATTTACGGCCCAGAATCTTCAGGAAAATCTACTCTCGCTACACACATCGTTGCTAACGCTCAAAAAAATGGAGGGCTTGCAGCCTACATCGATGCCGAGCACGCACTCGATCCTGGCTATGCTGCAAAAATCGGCGTTAACCTCGATGATCTCATGATTTCTCAGCCCGATTGCGGCGAAGACGCACTTAATATTGCGGAAATGCTTGCACGATCCAACGCAGTTGATGTCATCGTCATCGATTCTGTTGCTGCCCTTGTACCTAAAAACGAACTAGAAGGGGAGATCGGCGACTCACACATGGGCCTTCAAGCGCGTATGATGTCACAGGCTCTTCGTAAACTGACTTCTACACTTTCCAAAAGCAACACTTGCGCAGTCTTCATCAACCAAATTCGGGAAAAAATTGGCGTAATGTTCGGCAATCCAGAAACAACCACAGGCGGTCGCGCGCTTAAGTTCTACTCTTCCGTACGGATGGACATACGTCGTATTGGCGGCATTAAAGGAGCAGAGGGAGCTGCAGACATTGGCAACCGAGTTAAAGTAAAAGTTGTAAAAAACAAAATGGCGCCTCCGTTCCAAGTCGCAGAATTTGATATTCTGTTTAACGAAGGAATTTCTCGTTTAGGATCTCTACTTGATATGGGCGTTGACTTGGGTGTCGTAGACAAAAAAGGAACCTGGCTAAGCTTCAACACCAATCGCCTCGGTCAAGGACGTGAAGCTGCTCGTGAAGAGCTCAAGAAAAATCCTAAGCTCGCTGATGAAATCGAAAAACAAATCATCGCAAAGTGCGCCGAAAAAGGAGGCTCTCCCACAAAAGCAGACACAGCAGCCATTGCCGCAGAATTCAACGAATAAAGGCGAAAGCTTTCGTTGCTTTTTTTAAACGCAAAGTAAGAGGAGAAAGAAAAGATCACGCAAAGACCAAAGCATGCAATTTACTACGTAAATTGCATGCTTTGGTTATTTTTGGAAGGAATGCAAAAGAACAATTAAAATCTATTGACCACTCGATAAATACCGTTTTTCATTACTTTATTTCCAAAATTCAACAAAAGACCAAGTTTTAACTTGCTAAGACGCAAGTAAGTGAACAACTGTGTGTGATGAAGAGGGTGATCCATATCTGTGGCTTTAATTTCTAATATCACCAAATTTTCAACAAGAATATCTAAAAAAAGAGGGGCCTTAATAACCTTACCCTTATATTTAACGGGCACCGGCACTTGCCTCGCGCATTGAATCCCTTGTAATAATAACTCGTGACATAAAGCTTCTTCATAAATGCTTTCAAGCAATCCGGGACCAAAAGTGCGATGCACCTCAATTGCTGCACCTATAATTTTTTGCGAAAGTTCATTTTCCATAGGCAACAAATAATAAATTATTCACCACTTTTCAGAAAACAATTTTTTCTTTTGCATTCCTTTTATAAGTAATTAAAGCTTGCAATCTACGCAGTAGATTGCAAGCTTTAATTCTTTGCGCAATCTCTTCTTTCTCCTCTTACTTTGCGTTTAAAAAAAGCAACAAAAACTTTCACTCACAGTCTTTAGCTTCTTGCATTAGAGACGGCATACTGAACGAGCATATCGTTCATCTTGACGAAAGACTGCGTATAAAGGCCTAAATCCTTTAAAGTCTCTTTGAATTGACGCATTTCATCATCGAACACAAAAAGCGCCTTTTCCTTACCAATAAAGCGCGCCATATTCATTTCATTTTGCCGGTTCTCATCTTGTCCTACATCGCCAAGATCATCGGCAATCTGAAACGCCATTCCTAAATGATAAGCAACTTTTTTCACCTGTTCTAATTTAGCAACGTCGCCACCGCCAAAGACCCAACCTAAAATGAAAGAAACCTCAAACAAAGTAACTGTTTTTTTATAGATAATCTGCTTAAGAGTCTCAAGACTATTTACAGGAGGGAATAAATCTAAAAATTGACCACCAGTCGCTCCCAAAATACCTGCACAGCGGGTAGCTGCCTCCAAGGCCTGAACACAAGCATGTTCACTAAGAATCGAAAAATGAGTGTTTGCCTCTTTCATCACCTTCGTATTAGCATAAATTTTTTCAAAAGCAGCCGTAATCAGGGCGTAACTTGATAGCAGCGCAATAGATTCTCCATAAACTTTATGAACAGAAGGCTTATCCCTTCTTTCATCATCATTGTCCATACAAGGAAGATCATCCGCAATCAAAGAAGCTGTATGAAAAAATTCAACAGAAAGAGCTGCGGGATAAACATTTAGCCCATGTTCCAAAGCCTCTGCAACCATCACAACAATCAAAGGCCTAAACCTTTTACCACCATTGGTAAGGGCGTATTCACAAGCATCACGCAGCTTTGTCTTTTCCCCAAAACCGCTAATACTTTTTGCAATTTCCTGCTCTATCTTATCTCGGTGATAAAAAAAATGGGAAGACTTGGCTTGCTCTTGAAGGCTGGTCATAATATGTGTCCTTTTATACTTGTACAAGGAAAACAAGATGCCAGTTTTCCAATTATTGTCCCAGGGTTTGTTACACAATTGCATCCTAAATTAGCTCTGTCGCCGATAATCGCCCCTAATTTCTTTAATCCTGAAGCAATTCTCTCATTATTTAAATATATAATTACCTCTTTACCATCCAATCGGAAATTAGCCAACTTAGCTCCAGCTCCCAAGTTTACGCCATCGCCCAGTATTGAATCACCCACATAGTTAAAATGGGCTGCCTTTGCCCCATTTAAGAAGATCGAGTGCTTCACCTCAGTCGCATGTCCAATCACACAACTGTTTCCCGTAATGACCCCAGGTCGAATATACGCGCCATGTCGTATCTCACAATTTTCTCCTATAATACATGGGCCTTCAATATACGCTCCAGGTTCAACCTTCGTTCCTTTTCCAATAGAAATGCTCTCAGGATTAATCAAGTATGCTTGAGGAGAAATTTCCCCTAAAATCATTCCCAGTTCCCGAGATTCCAAGTATTTTTTTATATTTTTCAAGGCATCCCAGGGGTGCTTGCAATTTTCAAACAAATCCTTATGCTCAAAAGAACGTAGATCAAAAAACCTTTCCATCAACACCTCTCGTTTTTCTTAAGAGAATATAATATATATAAGAATAAGATTCTTCTTAGAACAGTGTGGAAGTGTTCACAAGCCACCCCTTTTCTCCATGAAAACTACCTGTTTACAACATGTCAACCAAACTCTCATAACCTTGTTCAAAACCCTCAATTCTCCATCCGTCATCAACCCCCGAACACTCCATGAACAACATCTTCCACAACCCCTAACGGCCTTTATTGTATATATTTTTCCAAGAAGGAATCTGTTCATTTACTGTTTATAATTAATGTGTTAAGTGCTTATTAATAGCCGTGCGGAGAATAATCGCCATAATCTCCGCATTTTTGCGGAGATTGTTCTTGCTTGTGCGGAGATTGAGTGTTATAATTCAGATATGTACATCCATGAACTTGAAAATTGGCCCCATTTTTTATGGGATCATGAAAACCTCTCTCATTTACTCATCCAGTTGCGTCACGAACAGGGGCGCTTGATTGGTGGAATGAAATCTATTGGTTTTCACATGCGTGACGAAACTGTTTTGCAAGCTTTAACGCAAGATGTTGTAAAGTCCAGTGAGATCGAAGGGGAAATTTTAGATCAATCTCTTGTACGCTCCTCTGTAGCTCGCCATCTTGGGATGGATATCGCTGCTCTTGATAGCTCAGATAGAAACATTGATGGCGTTGTTGAGATGGTGCTTGATGCTACGCAGAAATTTGATGAACCTCTAACAAAAGAAAGGTTATTGATCTGGCATGCATCTCTTTTTCCCTTAGCGCGAAGTGGTTTTAAAAAAATCAAAGCCGGAACTTGGCGTACAGGTCCTGTTCAAGTGGTTTCGGGACGAATGGACAGAGAAACCGTTCATTTTGATGCTCCTGCAGCTGAGAGAGTTGATCATGAAATGACCCTCTTTTTGGACTGGCTAAATAACGAAACATCTATGGATCTCGTTTTAAAAGCTGCCATTGCGCATTTATGGTTCGTAACAATTCACCCTTTTGAAGATGGAAACGGTCGTATTTCTCGTGCTATTGCCGATCTGTTACTGGCGCGCTCCGAAAATAGCTCTTGCAGATTCTACAGCTTGTCCGCACAAATTCAGAAAGAAAGAAAAACCTATTACGCTATTTTGGAACAAACTCAAAAAGAAAGTTTAGATATTACTTCCTGGATAGAATGGTTTTTTAGTTGTCTTCGAAGAGCAATAAAAGAGGCGTTATTTACTCTTGATACCATTTTACAAAAAATGCATTTTTGGGAGCATCATACAAATCTCTCCGTAAATGAGAGGCAAAGAAAAATGATCAATAATCTTTTGGACGGCTTTGAAGGCAAGTTAACCACATCCAAGTGGGCAAAAATGACAAAATGTTCTCAGGATACCGCCTATCGAGACATTCTTGATCTCGTGGATCGAGGCATTCTCAAAAAAAATGCAGAAGGTGGTCGCAACACAAGCTACTTTCTTTTGATGCCAGAAAAGTTACTGTGATTTTTCGTGTTTTTCCTGTTATTTTATTGTCTAAAATAAACTATTCGGTATCTTCCTTGATGTAAGTTATGAGGGGCCGAGCGTTTAAAATTTTCAGTTGATTTGTGTTGTATTTTTCCTTTATAGTTTAGCTCAATTATGAAGAAAAATTTAATCGAAACTTCCCATTACCAAACCTTCGAGTCTCTTAGGCAGGAAGAAAATGGAAGCGAGTTTTGGAGTGCTCGTCAGCTGGCAAAAGTTCTTGAATATTTAGAATATCGGAATTTTCTTGCTGTTGTTGATAAAGCTAAAAAAGCCTGTAAAAATAGCGGACGCCCTATAGAGGACCATTTCGTTGATATCACCGAAATGGTCGACATTGGCTCTGGGGCTCGACGCAAAATTGAAGATGTAAAGCTATCTCGCTATGCGTGTTATCTAATAGTTCAGAATGGAGACTCTTCCAAGCGTGTAATTGCCAATGGGCAGACCTATTTTGCTATTCAAACGCGTAGGCAAGAACTTGCTGATAGCCAATCTTTTCAACAATTAAGAGAGGACGAAAAACGTCTTTTCCTTCGAAATGAACTTCGAGAGCACAATAAGCTCCTGGTTGAAACCGCCCAACAAGCTGGCGTAGAAACAACTCTAGACTTTGCCGTATTTCAAAACCATGGATACAAGGGTCTTTACGGGGGATTAGATGCAAAAGGCATTCAAGAGAGCAAAGGCTTAAAAAAGAGCCAAAAAATTTTAGATCACATGGGAAGTACCGAACTCGCAGCGAACCTTTTTAGAGCTACACAAACAGAAGACAAGCTGCGCCGCGAGAATATCAAGGGGAAAAATAAAGCAAATCAAACCCATTTTGAAGTTGGAAGGAAAGTGCGTCAAACCATTAAAGAATTAGGTGGTACTATGCCAGAAGACTTACCCGTAGCAGAAAAGAGCGCTGTGCTTTTGGAAAAAGAGATCAATAAAAAATCTGTAAAGTAAAAGAATCTGGGCGAGAGGATTCGAACCTCCGACCTCTTGCACCCCATGCAAACGCGCTAGCCAAGCTGCGCTACGCCCAGATAAAAATTAGATCGCTGTGAGACCTTCAAACTGAAATTCTGCTTTGGCAAATTCTTTTACACCAATGCGCGCGCACTCTTCGATGATTTTTTCCAAAACATCGCCCGCGTGTACTTCAGCAGCAGAAATATCGACAGAAATAGAGGCAGAGAAATTCACTCCCCCTTTAACCCCTTTCACTTTAAAATTGGCGTAAATCGCCTCTTTTTTCTTAGAAATATTTTTAAATCGCACCAGGTTATTATCGGCTAAGTCTGACATATTTCCTCTCGTTTGAACCCGAAATACTACTGAAGACTAGAATATTGTTTCAACACTAAATAAAAATAATGCATCACCTGCGCGTGCGAAAGATTTTTTTTGGCAAAAAGATTCGTGTTTGCCACAATCCCCCTCACTTCTTCCTCATGTTCATTAGCCCACTGAATTTTATCTACTAAATCGCTAAAATCCTCCGCCACCGGAATATAATGGACAAAAGGTTTCAGGCTACCGTAATACCATTGAATATTTTTCGATTCTTGCTTAAACACCACCGAATTGCAAAACCATCCCCAAAAAGCCTTAGAATAGGCGCACGTGTTGCCATCAGCCAGAATCTGATACTTATACTTCAAATGATCCTGCAATAAGAGCGAGCTGCCAAAATACCCTTTCCTAATCCATTCCCTCTTTTGCTCGCCTCCCACTTGCACAAGCCGATTCAGCCTTGCATCTACCGCTCGAGGATGTTTCATCGAAATCTCCACAAGCTTCGTCCTCAAAGTCCCCGAACTTCCTCCACGCCAAATCGCGCAATTCACCTTTTTCTCCCAAGGAAACCTCTGATTTCCACTTTCCACCTCTCTCAGCACCTTTCCATAACCTCCAAGCGCCTCAAAATCTGGAATCAAAATCCCCTTCCCTCCCCTCTCTTTTGCAAACACCAAAACCGCCTCTTCGCAACTATCCTCCAAGCAAACAACAAACTCACAATCTGGCAACACATAACTTTCACATACCTCCACAAGCGCCTTTGTAACCGCCTCGCATCTCTCATGCTTCACATCATCTCTAACACAAACCTGACCATCTGCAATCGCATACCCCACATGCATATGCCCATCAATGTGCACATCCTCTCTTTTCTCAAACTGCGCAAAATCCTCCGCAATCTGCTCCTCCATCCATCCCGCATGCACACTCACACACAAACAAATTGCCAAACATAGAAATTTCATCTGTATTCCGCCACAAATCCAATCGATTTAAGGTATTCTTGGTTTTGGATCACGTATTCGGGATAAGTTTGATCTAAGGGAAAGACGGGATGACTATTGATCCATTGATCAATGCTTTCGTCGCTTTGGTCTAAAGTAGAATCTCGACCCTCTACGACGCTTTCCAATTTTTTCCTTACCCTGTCTCGCCCACCCATCCATGTAAAGTGCCACCCCCCGTTCTGAATCGAGCTCCAGATACCACTATGTTTCCGAAAATATTGGGGGCTATGTTTCATCACATTACGATAAACCGTAGCAATGGTTCCAACCCATTTTCCTCCGCCCCAAGCATCTTGTGTAGAAGTTTGGCGGTTGAGATGAAAATAATGCATTGACATTTCAAAAGAAATGGGACCGTGGAAGTGATTTTTCCCTTGTATCAAGAGCTCCTTTATTTTTGCTTTTCGAGGAATTTCATCGACGTCAGAAATAAGAATGATGTCCATGGGATTACAATGGACAAGCCCTTGTAATATTTGATTTCTTTGGTAATTTTCCCTTTCCCATAATCCGAACTGGGGATGTGTTGTCTCAATCTTCACATGGATGATTTTTGGCAGATGCTTTGTAAACAGAGATTTATTTTCCTCGAAATACAGAGGCTTTAATCCCCCCCTTTGCGTTTCCACGGATTCTACGAGGACAAAATAATCTACGACTTCGTCTAATTCCGCTAAGCGTATTTTCAAAAGCTCTATTTCATTAAAAAAGGGAAAGCAATCATATATTTTCCCAAACGCCACAATCTGTGTAAAAACAAGTAAAAAGAATGCCATTTTTTTCATCATAGAAAAACCTTAAGAAATAACAAGATAACTCGCCACATTTTTTTCTTTTGCATTATATACATAGGTCCATTAATTTTTTGCCCTATTAGCCAAAAGGATTTTTATGAAAAATATTCTGACTTTATTTCTTGCAGCGGTGTTCTTTATCTTCAAACTATGCGCCTATCAAGATAAATTCGAAATTATTGTAAACCAACATCCTGCTCCGAGAAATGGACCTCCGTATATACATTGGTGTACGATGTGTGGTGCTGACAACCGCTATGAAATGTTAAAGGAAACAATAGAAATTATTGAGCCTTATTTTGATCAAATACATATCGTTGATAACGGATCTACCGATGCAACTCCTACTTTGGCATTGCTATCTCCTAAGGTAATTTATACAAGACTTGAAAATTGGGATGGAAATTGGCCTAAATGTTATTTCGAATCGATTAGAGGAGTATGTGAAGGGGAATGGTTTATATTCCATGATAGCGATGAAAGACCGTCTCCCGAATTTTTAAAAAATTTAAAAACTATTACGCAATGGGCAAATCGATATCGTTTTAACACAATCGGAGTACAGTCTTGCCATCACTCTTATAGCGATGATGGAGCTGTAATATCTATATATGCAGATGTTATATCTAAACCTGGTTACGAAAAGCAAAACTTCATTAAGAGGCAAGATATGGTTATCAATGCTTTTGGAGGGCATACAGGATTTCATTTAATGCGTCCAAGGGTAAGATCCTTATGGGATCTGAATCCGCATTTTTTTTATAATCATTACAAAAGCGCATCCTCAACCAGAATTTCTGGATTTGCACATGGATTTATGTATCCCACTACTTTTGATGGGTTAAAGCCTTTCGCAAATGAAATTATTAAATTAAGAGAAGAGCTAGGAATTGTCAGCATTCAGCAGTTGTTCTCTATGCTACACTCAAAGGAAATCCCTCAAAAAATGCGAGAATTGATATCAAAATGGGAATTTGCCGACAGGGAAGCTAAGGAAGTTTGGGAATTAATTATCAGAGACAATTGTCAATTTAATTTGCCCACTTTCTGTAACAAACCCTGTTGTGCGTATAAAAACTCTTGATTTAATGGTTTTCGATTAAAAGAAGCTGTTTGGTTTCCATGCCAGATGCGTAGCTTAAGACCTTTCTTCCTTTTAGAGAAAAAGGCGCCTGAGTAAGATCAAGCGGTCTGTAGTGACCTCTTGGGATGTCGATATTTGTTGTAGTAAGAGTCACAGGATCTACGTCATTTAAAATCAAACAATACTTAAATTTTTTAAACTGAGGCAGAATTGATAAAACATCTTTAATAGGAAGATGTTGGAAAACTTCTTTGCATATTAATAAGTCTGCTTCTGGAAGCAAATACTCAATTCCATCTGCTCGAACAAATGATATATTTTTAGCCCCATAATTTTTTGTGTTTCTTTCAACAACGGAATCGACAACGTCAATGCCAGTGTACTGAATTCCTTCCCAATTAATAACTCGAGAAATTTGCCAATCTCCACAACCGAGATCAACTACAGATTTGATTTTCTTTTTTACCAGAAAATCTTTTAAGAATTCAATGTAAGCCCGGGCGTTTTCAGGGGATGATCCAGAGCCAGACGTAAATTCATAAGTTGCGCTTTTTAAACCATTATTATCGTTTGCCCATTCGCCTCGTTCATAAATACTCGAAAAAACAGACCGGTTGGAATGTTTTTCTTCATTGGCAGAAAGAGATACAAAAAAAACTACAAAAAAAAGGGAAAGATATTTCATAAAACCTCTATATAATAATTTGGGTATAACTATTTTATAATCATCTCAACTTTTGAGATGACATAAGGAAACATATTTAATATATAAGTCTTCAGAATTGGTCATTAAATAATCTGAAGTAATCTTATTTTCTGTTCCCAAAACCACTTTTTTTGGCTTAATTAGATTGGTGTAAAGCGGTTTTAGGTTTTTGTACTGATATTTGGTTACCCAATTTTTAGCTGCAGGTGTGTTTTGGAGAAGTGTGTTATAATTGTTGTATACTTCCAAAAGCGTATTTATTACTTCCTCTTCTGAGCAATTATAAGAATACCCATAGTAATCTCCGGCAGGATAGAGTGCGGGCTCAAGTCTATCTGAGGGAATTGCCTTTATGAATCCACTTTCACAAAGCGTAGATTGAGCTGTGTTGTTTGTAGCAATCACAGGAATTCCAAGGGCCATAGCTTCTCTTGGTTGAATGGAAAATCCTTCTCCCTTTGATAGGCTTACGTAGCAATCGATTGCTTTAAATTGTTCGAGATATTCCTTTTTGTCCCGAGAAAACTGTGTAAATTCAACATTTTTAAGTTTTAATTTAGTAATTTCTCTTGTAAGAGCATTTCTTATCTCTTTTTCTCCATAACGGCTATTAATTTTTAATAATACCTTAGGATTATTCTCAAAAGCTTTGGCAAAAGCTCTGATAAGCGTAATATGATTTTTACGGTCGCTATAGGCACTAAAATTAGCAAAGATAAACGGTTCATTGGCATGAGCTTTTATAGGAGTAGATAAAAAATTGTCCAATTCTAGACCCAAGGGTAGTTCGAAAATGGGGATCATTACTCCAGAATTTCTATAGACATCAATTAAGAATTTATCCGGAACCGCAACAGCATCAAAATAGGTGTTTAAAAGGGTTGTCCACATCTTGGGGATTTCAGAGGACTCAAACATAGAATACGCAATGCAAATTTGATCTGCGGGTTTTTCTATTCCTTTCGGCAATTTTTCTATTAATTTTATGTAATTATCAATTCCGGGTTGCCATAAAAGATCCTCGAATACAATAACTTTCCCCAGATTAGCGCATTTTTTATTCACAAGAGTTTGGATGTTTTTTGAAACATCGTCGAATTTGTTTTTCCGTGTGGAAACAAAGCGGATATCTATCTCGTCTTTAAATGTATGAATTAATTCTGCTGATTGCCTTCCTAATCCTTCAGTTAAATTCACATAGCCAATTACAGTTAAATAGGGTCTATATAAATATCGTTGATACAATTGAATTCCACCAATCAAAGAAGCTACGCAAAAAAGACTAATAAAAAGGTAGAGGATTTTTTTACTTTTCATAGGGAAGACTTTAGTCGAATTTGTCCTTTGCGTCAAAGACTCTTTTGTGTTACAAGCAATGGCTTCTTAACTATATTTGGATCTTAAAATGAAAAAGCGGAAAAAATTCATAGTTATTACAGCAATTCTAGCTATAGGATTATCTGCCTTTGGCTGGTGGCGGCATGAGCGGCAAAACGAGCGACCTTATTTGACGATTATGGGATATATAACTGCAGCGGATGGCTTAGGAAGACAGCCAATTGAGCTCATTAAAACTTTAAAAGATGATATAAGCATTAATTTTATTCCTACAGAAAAAAAAATCATATTAAAAGACGTTCCTGCAGACGTAGCTAAAATCATTAAGAAGAAAAACAAAAAAATGGGACGCGTGGTCATTTTTGAGGATTGTGTTTGGATCCCAGGCTTGAATAAATATGATAAATTAAAAACTCCTGTAAATAATGATCAAATTAGAATTGCTTATTCTATGTTCGAATCTACAAAGATTCCTGCTGAATGGGTGATGATTTTTAATACCTATTTTGACGCCATAGCTGTACCCGATAAATTTTTAGTAGATGTCTATAAAAATTCAGGGGTAAAAATCCCTATTTTCGAACTCCCGCTTGGGTTGGATTTTGGTCAATTCTGTGAGGCTCCTTTGAAAGAGAAAAAAAATGAGCCTTTTGTTTTTGCGAATTTTAGCACATGTATAGATAGAAAAAATCATATATTGCTTATCAATGCCTTTGCTAAGGCTTTTGGGAATAATCCTAAGGTAATCCTTCGGATAAATGCCAGATATGGCGATGAGGAAACTCTTAGAACAACAACGAGAGAGCTTAGTGTTTTGAATTACGATAATATCCAATTTACCCAATTGACCCTTGAAAAAAACGCGTATTTTGAGATGTTTTCTGGAGTGGATTGTTATGTTAGTCCGTCTAAAGCGGAGGGTTTTTCTATTCAGCCCAGAGAAGCTATGGCATTAGGCATTCCTGTGATTGCCACTAACAACACCGGTCAAACAACAATTTGTGAAACGAATTTAGTTAGAGCTGTTAATTCCACTATAGAAAAGCCTGCCTTGTATTTTTGGAATTCATATTATGGAAAATCTTTTGATTGTACAGAGGAGGATCTTGTTGAAGCTCTGCTAGATGTTTATAATAACTATGAAAAGTACTTGGAAAATGCAAGTGCAGCGAGAAAGTGGGTGCGTCAATATGAATTTCAAGAGTTACATGGCTTATATAAAACTCTAGTTAAGCCCGATAAAATTAAGCTTGGGTCGGAAAATAAAATTACAGACGAATGCTTAATAATCGCAGAAAAAAAACTATATGAAAAATATAAAAATCTTACCAATTGCATCACGGAGTAGAATATGAGAATGGTTTTTAAGCTTTTTTTATCTGCTATATTTTTAGTCAGTTCTGTGCAAGCTGATGAATGGCAATTTATTTTAAAAAATAAGATTTTAAATAATGAAATTCCTCTATGGATGATAAAAGAGGTAGAAAAAGATTTTGACCCGCTTAGCAAAACAGGAATCTCAAAGTCTGATCTAGAAAAAATGATCCAAGACAATGGACCCAATAACGATTTTCTTCTTGTAAGATACGAAATTAGAAACGGGAAAATTTTAATTAAATACAACCAGGGGCTGGAGGATTATCAAAGACAGAAAATAGTAACAAGAGCTCTTGAAACTCTTGCTGCAGCTATTACCCTTCCAAATTGTGAATTTATAGTTTCTTTACACGATTCTTGTGCATGCATAGGTAATGCGAGAGATTTTAGAGGGCCAGTATTAAGCTTTGCAAAAAGCGTTACAGATTTTTATAGTATCATGATTCCTGATTTTGAAGCGCTTGGTGGGTATTCCCGGTTATTAGAAGAGGTGAGGCTGGCCAATAGAAGGTTTCCCTGGCGCAGAAAAACTTCGCAGGCTTTTTGGAGAGGGAATAGTACAGGTGGAAGTCTGAATTTGCATAATTATTTTAGTTTCCCGAGAATACAACTTGTTGCCCTTTCCTTAAAATACCCAGAGTTTTTAGATGCAAGGCTTATGGGTCTTGTACAGTTGGAAGATCAAGCTGTTGCTGAATTATTAACACAGCAGGGATATTTGGGAAATTTTCTTCCGACCTTTAATCATATGCAATATAAATATCAAATTCTTGTAGATGGGAATACCTGTGCTTATTCCCGTGCAGTTTGGGAACTTTTTTCCAATTCAGTAATGTTTAAACATGAATCTCCAAATATTCAATGGTACTATAACGAACTCGTCCCATTTGTACATTACATCCCGGTAGCGAATGATTTTCATGATTTGATAGATAAAATTCATTGGGCAATGAGCCATGATTCAGAAACGCAGCAAATTGTAAAAAATGCAAATGAATTTGCACATAAAAATTTAAAGCATGAGGACATAATGCTTTATTTGTATTTAGTTATTAAGAAATATGCTGAATTGCAAAACTTTTAAATAAACTTATAAATGTTAAAGTCGATTATTCTATGTTTAGTGTTTGGTGTTTTTTGCGCAAGGCCTATTCAGGCAAAAGACCCCAAAACTTTAGTTTTGATTATCTGCTCGGATAATCTTCCAGTTTATGTAGATCTTCAAAGAGTTTGGAGGTCTTATATGCATCTTGATCCTGAACATTTTGAATGTTATTTTATAAGAGCTGTGCCGGAGCTATCCTCCGACTTTTTAATAAAAGATGATGTAATATGGTCTAAAGGGCAAGAGAGTGTTATTCCTGGATTGCTTAATAAGACCTTGGTATCTCTTGAAGCTTTGCTGCCGAGACTAGATGAATTTGACTACGTATTACGGGCAAATTTATCCTCATTTTATGTTTTCCCTTGCTTATTGGATTTTTTAAAGAGGGCTCCTAGACAACGATTCTATAGTGGAATTCACCATGGTTATAAAAATCCCGAGCATAGAGCAGGATGGGTTAATGGATCTGGAATTATTATGTCTACAGATTTAGCTATGTCATTAATTATAAACAAATCTGCATTATTAAATCGGTCTATGGATAGTTGCTCAAATTTTGATGATGTAGTCATTGCAGATTTTTTTACTAAAAATAGAGTGGGAATTGTATCGGATATTAGTCGAGAAATCTATAGCATAGAAGACTGGACAAATGTTATGAAAAATATCCCCCGTCATGTATTTCATTTCAGAATCCTTACTCCAGAACCCTCTCGGCAGGAAGTGGATTTTTCTATTCATGAAATATTGTTGCAATTTTTTTATAATAAGACGGTGTTATTTGATGAATTTTATTAACCCGAAGAAAACTTAAAAACTTTAAGGACGATTATGTTTAAACGATGTTTTTTTATTGCATATTTTTTAGGTCTATCTATTTTCTTTACTCCAGGTAATGTTTGTGCGCAATCTTCGCGTGAGGCAATTTTGATAAGTCACGTTGAGAATAGTATTTTACGAGCAGAAAGGAATGAATCCAAGCTTTCGCCTGCGGTTATTTCCTTGCCGGGAATGTCTAGTAGCAAAATTAGACATTTTCTTAATAATATATGTTCTATGCCAGGCACTTCGTATTTGGAAATTGGAGTGTATAAGGGCTCGACATTTATTTCTGCCCTATATCGTAATGAATCCAGGATACAGAATGCGATTGCGATTGATAATTGGTCAGAATTTGAAGGCCCAAAACTTGAATTTGATGCAAACTGCATGAAGTTTTTAACAGGACGTAATCACAAGTTTTATTCAGCAGATTCTTTTTCTTTAGATAAAGGCGCTATATTTTCTAAACCTGTTAACGTTTATTTTTATGATGGGAATCATAGTGAACTTTCACAAGAATTAGCCCTTACATATTATGATGATGTACTAGATGATTTATTTGTCTTGATAGTTGATGATTACAATTGGGAATGGGTCGAAGCAGGTACAATAAAAGGATTACAAAAAATGAATTACGAAGTTTTATTTAGTCGACACTTACCTGCAAGATTCAATCAAGATACTGAAAATTGGTGGAACGGTCTTTACGTTGCTGTGATATCCAAGAAAAACTGAATTAACCTCTTCTTGAGATCCTCCTATTTGAGTCTCTATCTGGATAATCAGTTAAGATTTGGTTTATAAATTTATAGAGGCATTCGAGTTTTTCATGGTGTTTTGAAGCTTCAAAAGAAACTTCGCGAAAGTGGAGTATGCACCTGTCAATGTTTAGCTCCACTTGACATCCATGTGAACCAAGATTTCTAATTAAACTAATTTCTGCTGGACTAAACCCCCAATTTCTTAATTCTGAATTGGAAAAAGGGGAAAACAAGGCGGTAATTTCAGCTTCTGTTCTTTTATATTTTACAGAAGGATTGTTTTTTAGATAATAATGGGACGCTGCTCCTGTATCCTGCCATGTATTATTTATTATTGTAGGATGGAATTTTAGATCTTTTAAATTAGGTAATTTTTTGGGATCAAACGCTACAAACGGAACCCATAAATAATTTACGGGTATGCGAGTATCCGCTAGGCTTCGGGCCATCCCAAAAATATCAAGATCTTTTAGTCTGTCTTTTATGCTAATTTTACGAATAAAAAAGGCATCTCCGTCCATGATTGCAACAGGGTCATTATTGTCGTAACCAAAGTAATCAAGTGCATACTGTATTACACGAGCATGCCTGTCACTGGGGCTTTGCATATTTGCAGGATTTGCAAAATGCCATTCTTGTTCAAATCGGATACATTGAATTCCAAATTTTTCACAAGTTTGTTGAATAGCTCGTTCATTGTCGGCTGTCCTAGCATCATTGAAAACAATCAGCTCATAGTCATCGCTCATGAATTTTTGCAAACAACGGTGTTGTATTTCAATGAAATCTGCTTGGTTATAATGAAATGTCAAGATTCTCACTTTTGAAAATAATGACCCTGAAAATAAGAGCAATAGAGATGTAAATAGAATAAAAACAGGCATGTTATTACCGTTTTGTAATGATGCAAACGCTTGTATAAAACTGTATCGAATATATGTCTTTTTGATAAATATTTAACTTTTCCACCATATTTTGAGGAGTTTTTTCCCAATGAGCGCATTCTGTTGCAGCTCCTGTGTAGTTGAGATCTTCTATTAGGTTTTTTAAAAATTCAACCGCTGTACCATTCCCTGCTTGAGGCTTCGAAGTCGATCCATTTCCTCCATAGCCTTTCCAGTAAGAGGTATGCAAATCTTCAATAATATACATTCCGCCACTTTTCAGTTGGGGAAAAAGCATTTTAAAACTAATGATTTGTTGATCCATTCTATGGCCTCCATCATCTATGATGATGTCAAAATTTCCTCCAACAGTATGAGTAAAAACATTCAAGTGTTGTGTGTTGGCTTGGTCAAAAAAATGATATTTTGCTTTCGGAGTATAGTATTGTATTGCATCAGGAGAAACATCCATAAAATGTAGTTCTGCATTTGGAAAATAGGCTTCCCATAATTTTACAGAATCCCCTTTGTAAATTCCGATTTCTAAGAATTTAATTGGTTCATTGCGCAGAGCATCAAAATGTTTAGCATAGATTTCAGTGTAGTTATGGAAGGCGGAGCTTTTGTCAGTTTTAGCCTTAATAGCTAATTGATCCAAATAATCATAAGCGGCAGTATCAGATTGTGTTGTTGCGAATGCTGGGAATAAGAATAAACTAAACATAAAGCTTGCGATTAGTGCGTTTAACATTTTGACCTCCATGGCGTTGCATCAACAGTAGATTTTTTTCAGTAAAAAAACAATCGATTTTTTGACAATCATTGAGCTATCATTTTATTTTCGGAGTTAGGGTTAATGAACTTAAAGTTAGAGAAGAGCTGGCATGCAGTGCTTAAGGAAGAGATCTCGAAGCCTTACATTAAAGAGCTAAAGGCTTTCTTGGAGCAAGAAAAGAGGGATGGGCATGTGGTGTATCCGCCGGAGCCGTTGATTTTCAATGCGTTTTTGCAGACGCCATTTGATCAGGTGAAGGTTGTGATTGTGGGGCAAGATCCTTATCATGGAGAGGGGCAGGCGCATGGACTGAGCTTTAGTGTGCCTCATGGAATTCCGTATCCGCCATCGTTGAAGAACATTTTTAAGGAGTTAAAGCATGATGTGGGGATGAGTGATCCAAAGCATGGATGCTTGGAGTGTTGGGCAAAGCAAGGAGTCTTGATGTTGAATGCAACGCTTACGGTAAGGAAGGAGGAACCAAAATCGCATCATGGAAGAGGCTGGGAGCAATTTACAGATGCTGTGATTGGGAAGTTGGTAGAGAGGGAAGCTCCGATTGTGTTTGTTTTATGGGGAAAGTCTGCTCAGGAAAAATGTAGGCATGTGAAGGGGGCTCATATTGTTTTGCAGGCTGCCCACCCTTCCCCTTTTTCTGCTCACAGCGGGTTTTTTGGTTGTCGTCATTTTTCTCAAATCAATGCTTTTTTACAGAAGCAGGGCAGCCGTTTAATCGATTGGGAAATTGGAGCTATTTAGCGATAACGAACTTGCACCCAGGTCCGGTCATTTATGCTATGGTAGTCATCGATAAAAATGAGGTTCATTTTAACGCAGGCCGCTACGGCTTCTTGCACAGTATCAGAACTGTAATCATTGATCCATAGGATGCTATTATCGTGAGCTAGGTTTTTGCTATTCATGATATCTTGTACTACGCCATGGTAGGAATGGTCGCCATCGATATAAATAAGATCGTATTTATCATCAGGAAAGAGAGATTTATATAGAGGTATTGTAACTTTGGAATCACCTGGAACAAAATGGAATTTTGTTCGGTATTTATTCGAGAGGTAGTTTGCGACAAATTTTGTATGGGGACGTTGATTGACATCAAAAGATAGATATTGTTCAAGATTTTCGCAGTGTTGGAAAAAATTTTCTGCTGATTGCCCACCTTTGAGCCCTATTTCAGCAATCGACACGATGTTTGGATGTGATTGAAGGACTTGGTTAAAGCCTGTTAGTTGGGAAGGGGTAATGTATCCTTCTATATTGTCATGATGCAAACCATGGTTTGCAAGATGCTCCTCTAAGGAAGAATTAGAAAATACAGGAAGAATTGATAGACTAAAGAACAGGATATATCGAAACATGGTTCTCTCCAAAAGTAACGTTTTAAAGGTTAAAGATAATGAGCTTCAGCCCAGGTGTGATCATCTTTTCGAATGATTCTGTCGATAACAATGATGTTATTGCGTTGGCATTCGTGAATGGCTTGTTTTATATGATCGTGTTCATAACCATCTACCCATAGAAAAGTATTTTCGTGAGCGATCATTTTGCAATTGAGAATGTCTTGCAAAAATGACTGATTAGAATTAGATGCGTCGATGTAAATTAAATCAAATTTATCACTGGGAAATTGGGAGACGTATTGAAGAACCGTACTTTTAGAATCGCCATCCATAAAATGAAAAACCTTTCCATATTTGCGAGAAAGATAATTGGCTGTAGCCCTTGCGTTAGAGCCGTTGTTAATGTCAAAGGTAAGAAATTTCTCTAGCCCTTTACACTTTTGGAAAAAGAATTCTGTAAAAGGTCCTGCATCGAGTCTAAGTTGGGAAATTGTCCTAATTTCAGGATGCCGTTCGAGCGTGCGGCTAAAATATTCTCGTTGTGGAGGGGTCACCTGTCCTCCCACGCAATTGTGACTTCTGCTGTGCCTTGTAAGATAATTGTCTAGATTGGAGTCGGCAAATAGGGGGATGAGAAATAAACTAAAGGTTAAGATAAGTTGTAGCATAGTTCCTTCCGCAGTTAAAGATTCTTTTGTGGACCTTAGCTGATTAGAAGTTTCTGTTGCAATAACTTTATTTATAATGGATTTTTTGGTTGTCGCCATTTTTCTAAAATCAATGCTTTTTTGGAGAAGCGGGAGGATGGCTTGATCAATGGGGAAATGGGGAGAGTTTCATTCAGTTCTAGCTCAGAAAGGTTTTGGGATATATTTCTTTTGTTCTTAGAGGGTTTGTCAGTTTTCATGTATAATCTCTCCTTAAGTTACCTATAAAATTAAAGGAATTATTTTACAACAATGAAACTGCCTGAAGCTTTACAGAAAGCATTGGAAGAAGAAGTTTCCCGTATGAGCGTGAAGGAACTGGCTTCTTATTCGCGTGATTTAAGCGAGCGTTACCGTGTGGGTAAAGGCTTTGTGGAAAAAGAGGGGCATCGGCTTGCTTATTTGGTGAGTCGGATGCCGGCTACTTTTGCGGCAATTTGTAAGGCGTTAGAAAATGTGGATGGTGTGAGAAGTGTAGCGGACGTAGGGGCAGGGCCAGGGACGGGAATGTGGGCTGCGCTAACCATGTTGAAAGGAATCGAGAGAATTGACTTATATGAAAGAGATAAAGGTTTGATCGCACTTGGGAAAAAATTTGGGGGAAATGAGAATTGGCATGAGGTGGATTTAAGGAACGACTTTAAGATGGAGAGTGCCGATTTGGTGATTTTATCTTATGTTGTAAATGAACTTCCTTCTTACGACAAGTTAGTTAATAAGTTGTGGAACCTCGCAAATAAGTTTTTGCTGATTATTGAGCCGGGAACTCCTGTAGGCTTTGAAAGAATCAGAAAGATAAGAGAAAAGTTTTTGAACAATATAATTGCGCCTTGCACCCACCTAAATGCGTGTCCCATGCAAGGGGGCGATTGGTGCCATTTTGCTGCGCGTGTTGAGAGAACCTCTTTGCATAGACAAGTCAAGGAAGGAGCTTTGGGTCATGAGGATGAGAAATTTTCTTATATTCTCCTATCGAAGGAAAAGAAGGAACTTTCTGGGGAAAGGATCATGCGCCATCCTCAGATAGGAAAAGGACACGTTTCTTTTACGGTGTGCTGTAGTGAAGGGCTTTGTAAAAGGGTTGTGACCAAAAAAGATAAAGAGCGCTATCGCCTCTCCAAAAAAAGCGCCTGGGGTGATGTTTTACCAAGATAATTTTTGAGATTTATCATATCTAAATATGGGAATGCTATAATGATTGCCTATGTACTACAAAGAGTTTTTGAATGTTCTTTCTCAGCTAGCGACACACAATAAGGCTTATGTAGAGGTCGGTGACAAGTTAATTTTTGTAGAAGTAGAAGGCAGGAGCTGGAAAGTATCAAGTAAAGAATTTAATAACGACTTGTTTCTGGTTTATGATGTTCAAGGAGAGCCTAAGTATTTACAGTTTAGAAAAGCGTTGAGAGATTTCCTTCCTTTGATTTAGTGACTTACCTTACGCAAAATGGTGGCGCCAGTTCCTGGCTTGGAGGAGGTGGTGCATTTTTTCCGTGGGTTCCCACCCACGGCTAGCAACTGCCATCGCTTGCGCGATTTGATTACCGCTTTGCGGTTAAGATAAAAATCAGGTTTCCATAACAAAATCGGATGCTGTTCTTAACCGCGAATGCGGTAATCAAATCGCGCAAGCGATGGCAGTTGTTAGCCGTGGTGTGACGAACGAATGTGAGGAACCCACGGAAATCGTATACTCACATCTGAGCCAGGAACTGGCGACAGTATTTTGCGTAAAGTGAGTTATTCATCGTTTTTATAAATCTATCGAATGTAGGGAAGGTTTGACTGTTTTGTATTTTTCGAGGAGCGGGTAGATTTCTTCTTTTAGGTATTCGTCGACTTGTTCCTTGGCTCTTCCCGTGTTAGGTTGTAAGAGTGTATTAATTTCTTGTTCTGAGAGGCCGAGGACGGGATCATTTGGCTTAGGCGCGTGTTTGCGTAAGTGTTCGTGAACGATTTGTCGATCTTTCCCTTTTTTTGAGGCTGCAATGAGGATGTTTTCCAAAGCAATTTGCGGGAGTTCTTCTTGAAGATGTTTTGCAATGATATCAGGATGAATTTGGATATTTGCTGTGATAGAAAGGAGAAGATTAAGAATGCTGTCGGCGCAAAGAAAAGCTTCTGGGATGACGAGTCTTCGGTTAGAGGAATCATCGAGGGATCTCTCTAGCCATTGAGTAGCGGCTGTGTAGGAAGGGTTTTCACAAAGGGAAATAAGGAAGCGGGAAAGACCGCAAATTCTTTCTGCTTGCATCGGGTTTTTTTTGTGCGGCATTGCAGAAGAGCCTACTTGAGTAGTATGAAAAGGCTCTTCTAGTTCTTTAAGATGAGCCAGGAGGCGAAGATCTGTAGCAAATTTGTGGCTGCTAACAGCTAGCCCATTTAGAAGAGAGAGGATTTGGACATCTTGTTTACGTGTGTATGTTTGTCCTGCGATAGAAAATACATGGGAAAACTCCATTTCTTTTGCTACAAAGGTTTCGAGTTTTTTTACTTTGTTGGAGTCATTGTTGAAAAGGGAAAGGAAGGATGCTTGTGTTCCTGTAGCCCCTTTTAAACCTAAAAATCTGATGGTTCTTGTTTCTATGTCATGAAAATCGAGAACGAAATCTTGGAGCCAGAGGCAAGCTCTTTTGCCAACGGTTGTAGGTTGTGCTGTTTGGAAATGGGTATAACCTAGACATGCAATATTGCTTTGTTTTAAGGAAAAATCTGCGAGCTGACGGATAAGCTGAATCAGTTTTGATTTGAGAATGTGGAGTCCTTCTCTCATTTGAATGAGGTCTGTGTTATCGGTGACAAAGCAAGAAGTGGCACCTAAATGGATAATCCCTTTTGCTTCTGGACATTCTTCTCCAAATGCATGAATGTGGGCCATCACGTCGTGTCGAAAAGTCTTTTCATATTTTTCAGCTAAATCGATATTGAGTTTAGCGGTTTCCATGGCGTGAATTTGTGCATCACTGATTGGAAGACCAAGAGATTTTTCTCCTTTAGCAAGTGCAATCCAGAGTTTTCTCCAAGTTTGAAACTTAAATTCTGCAGAAAATATATGGGACATTTCTTTACTTGCATAACGGGTAGAAAAGGGTGATTCATACGTGTCATGCATAAGTCAATCCACCATTTTTTGGAGATCTTTTAAAAGCCCAAGGAGAATATTTTTTTGTTTGCTAGAAGGTTTGAAGTCTTTTCGCTTGAGTTGATCTGAAAGGCGCATAAGAACAATTACAGCCTGTTCAGAAACGTTTGTTTTACGTTTGTCTGTGGCATCTAAAGGAAATATTTCACGGATAAGGGTAAGAACTTCTTGCTTAGGCTCCCCTTTATAGTTTGCAATGATTTCTGTTTTCTTTTCGATCTCCCCTGTACGACTTGCAAGAGCATAGACTGCTTGTCTTGGCATCTCTTCGAGTTTTTGATGGAGCATTTGAGGAAGTGCAAGATGAAGTTCGTAATATTGCAAAAAGTTATACGGTGTTTGTCGATTGCCATAAGTGGATTGAAGCCATGCGCTGAAGGCTCCATCCTTGTAGTTTTTTAAGATCTCTTGAGCGCGCTTGATTCTCTCTCCATGCAAGATGGCTGCCTGATTGTTAATAGCTTTCACTTCAGAAGTGATGGCTAAAAGAGCTGTAAAATCTTGAGAGGTATCTTTTTCTGTATCAGCAAAAGAGCTGAGGATATTTCCAATGCTCTCTTGTTCTTTTTCGCTGAGTTTTGAAACGCGAAAAACTCCTGAAAAACTAGATAAGCTCCCACTTGTAGAGAGTTCTGCAAGGCCAGTCATTTTGGAGAGTTTATTGCTTGCGTTTTTTAGCCTGTTCGATAAAAAGTCATTAACTTTGGACATGTAAACCTGTTTTACAACCGTTTTAAAAGTTCTTCTGTAAGAGAGACGTAGTCTTCTGTAGCGCGAGACTCTGGGGCTGTTTCAAAAACAGGTTTTCCAAAAACAGAGGCTTCAGAAATGGAGATATCCCGTCTGATTTTACTTTGTAAAAGTTTTCCAGGAAATGTAGTTTCAATGACATCTAAAAAAGCCTGGTTACTTTTACCGCGTGGATTCCAAAAAGAGAGAACCACTCCCAAAATACTGAAAGGGTGTCTCTGAGAGATGCTTTCCATGAATTGGGAAAGGCGCATCAGTCCTTTGACACTATAAAATTCTGGTGTGGCGCAAACCATTGAGTATTGAGATGCAATTAAAGCAGATTCCGTAAGCCAGCAAAGAGAAGGGGGGGTATCGATGATCACAATATCGTATTTTAAGGGGCGCAATACTTCTTTTAATTTTTCGTGAGAATATCTGTCTGCTGCAAGAGATCCTGTTACTTCAACTCGTTCCAGCCATGTGTCAGCAGGAATAAGGGAAAGGTTGGGAACTTCTGTTGGCAAAATCACATCCTGAATATCTTTTGTTCCCTGAAGGACAGACGCCAAAGAATCTTGAGCGTCAGGATCAAGGCCAAGTCCTGTAGTGAGATTTGCTTGTGCATCAAAGTCGATAAGCAAAACTTTCTTTTTATGGTATTTGGCAAGCGCTGCCGCTAAGTGTAATGAGGTAGAGGTTTTTGCAGTCCCCCCTTTAAAACTACTTACCGTAATCGTTTTCATGTTGCTACCTTTTCTCCCTTGAAGAAAGATGTCAGAGAGCGCTCTTGTAATTCTTGTTTTAACGTGTTTAGAAAAGATGATAATTCCACCTCCCCGTGCACAACACCATCTCTTGTGCGGAGTGTTGCGCTATTGTTTTCAATTTCTTTGTCTCCGGTCATCAACATATAGTTGACTTGTAGCATCTGTGCTGTACGGACCTTTTTATTTACAGATTCGCTTGTATCATCAACATCACAAATAAAGCCTGCAGCTTCTATTTGTTTTTGCAGTTTGTGAGCGTATTCTGCATGTCTGTCAGCAACAGTGATTACTCGTATTTGTAATGGACTTAACCATAAAGGGAATTTTCCTGCAAAGTTCTCGATTAATATTCCGAAAAAACGTTCTAGCGATCCAAAGATGGCTCTATGAATCATTACAGGTCTTTTGTTTGTTCCATCGCTATCCATATATTCTAGTTCAAATTTTTCTGGAAGTGCCATGTCAAGTTGGATTGTTCCACACTGCCAAGATCTTCCTAAAGCGTCGCGGATATGGATATCGATTTTTGGCCCATAAAATGCCCCATCTCCTTCATTGATTTTATATGGTTGCCCCCAAACGTCCAAAGCTCCTTTAAGACCTTCTGTTGCAATCCTCCAATCTTCATCTGAGCCAATACTTTTTTCGGGACGTGTAGAAAGTTCTAAACGGCAGGAAAGTCCAAATGTGGAGTAAATTTTATCAACAAGCCCTAAAACATTAATGAGCTCTTCTTTAATCTGTTCCTGCTTCATAAAAATATGAGCGTCATCTTGATGAAAACTTCTCACTCTAAAAAGTCCATTTAATGCGCCGGAAGCTTCATGTCTGTGGACGTGGCCAAATTCAGCAATTCTTAAAGGGAGTTCCCTATAGCTATGAAGTTTGCTTTTATAATAAAGCATGCAACCGGGACAATTCATCGGTTTTAAAGCATAGTGGCGCCCTTCAATTTCAAAGGCATACATATTTTCTCGGTAGTGGAACCAGTGACCAGAAGTTTCCCAAAGCTTTTGAGACATGAGTTGAGGAGTTTTGATCTCTTCGTAATCAGCGCTGATATTGATTTCTCTCCAAAAGCTGACTAATTTGTTCCAGATGATCATCCCTCTGTTATGGATGAATGGCATGCCCGGAGCTTCTTCCATGATGGAAAAAAGATCGAGCTTTTGCCCTAAAGCTTTATGATCCCGTTTTTTTGCTTCTTCTAAAAGTTGTAAGTAGTCTTTTAGCTCTTTTCGGTCTGGGAAGGAGATCGCATAGATCCGTGTGAGCATCTCTTTAGTTTGGTCAGCTCTCCAGTAAGCGCCAGAAGTTTTTAAGATTTTAAAAGCTTTGATTTTCCCAATGGCTGGAAGATGGGGGCCTCTACAAAGATCGAAAAATTCCCCTTGAGAATATTCTGTGATCGGCCCTTCAAAACTTTGGATTAGCTCACACTTATAAGGATTGGCAGCAAAACGGCTAAGAGCTTCTTGTTTATCTTTAAAAAGATGGGGCACAGGTTTGTAATTTTCCTTAATAATCTTCTCCATCTCCTCTTCGATCCGCTCGAAATCTTTATCGGAAATCGTAAGATTTGCAAAGTCGTAATACAGTCCATTTTCAATAGGAGGACCGATGGTTGGTTTTGCCTCTGGCCAAAGGCGGAGAATGGCTTGTGCAAGAACGTGTGCTGTGGTATGCCAAAAAACTTCTTTCCCCTGCGTGTCTTCAAAATTGAGAATAACGACCATATCTTGGTCGTTGAGCGGATGGGAAAGATCTTTAATGGTGCCATTAATATTTGCGGCCAATGCCTGGTTGGGGCTTCTAAGATTTAACTTTTCGGCTAAATCTTTAGCAGTGCTCCCTTCAGGAAGCTCTATCTTCTGATCGTTGTGGTATATAAACATAGCACTTGAATTTCCCAATAAGTTTAGGTTGATTCTAATTCAGAGACAGGGAAAATGAAAAGACAAAAGTAATTATATGAAGCTTTCTCAAATTTTAAATTTGCAAGAGGAGATGGATCTTTCTCTTTTGTGCGATATGTCCCAGCTTCAAGATAGCTTTCTTTTTCGAGCGCAGTATCGAGCCAAAAAAATTGCGGAATACGTTGTCGGTGATAATGGGAAAGTAAATAAAGAAAGATTAAATCTTTTTGAGGAAGAAGAATACCTTTTTTATCCGAATGGAGAGAAAGATTCCTTATTGCGGGAACATCAGAAAAACGTCCTTCAAAAAATCAATATTAAATTGCTTGAAAAGTTTCTCCTTCCTCTTTGCCACAAAGGGGCAGAAAGATTGGTGAGAGATACTCTTGGATTGGAAGATAGTACTAAGTTAGAAAATAAGCATGTGCGTCGAGCTGTTTTGTCTGCGTCGTTGAGTATTTTAAGACAAAATATAGGTTCTTGTTTTGCGACAGCGCCCGCAATTCTCATCCATGAAACTCATCCTAATCAATTTTTAAAAGATATGGAGGATCTTCTTTCAACAGGAAGATTACGAAGAATTTTTGGAGGGATCGAATACACAGTCCCTTTAAGCTTAAGTCGAGGTCTCATTAAGAAGGTTACCGATAACGCGTTATTAAAAGCGTGGGAATATACCTTAGCTTCTTTTTCTGAGGTGAAGATGGAATTTTCTGGATGGAATTTATATTCTAGCTTAGGACTCAACCCTGAGGAAAAAGGGGGGCTTGGAGCCGTTATTTATACATTCACACAAACGAAGCTAGAAGAGTGTAATCAAAAGATTGGAGAATATCAAAAAGAGTATGAAGCAGCTTTTTATCAAATAAAATCTTTGGAAGCCCAGGCCAAAAATCAAGAGTCAGATACTTATGTTAAAGCTCAGTATGCAGCTTCTTATTATCATATGAGATCGTGCGAAGAGCTTCGAGATAAGTTCTATTCTAAAGGTTCTTATTTTGCCAATTTTTATCAATTCATGATGGAAAAATTCTCTGAGCAGTTTAGAGAATATTTTCAAGAGCTATACGATCCAGAAATGCAGGATTTTTCCGATGGTAGGTATGATGATGCTCCAGCGGGATTTCGTCTTGTTTATAAACATGGAAGAACGGATGCCACTTTGTGGACTAGTATCCATAATCAAGAAGAATGGATCCACTCTCTAATAGATTTTTTTAGACAGATAGAGCCTGCCTGCGCTCACGATGTGTTACAAGAAGAAGTGAGCGAGGTCATTTCCTTACTGATCCTTCATTTACGCACAAAAGAATTTTTAGAAAGCGCGCTTAAAAGGATGGGGCTAAAAAAACCTTGGGCTTATATCTCTGGTGGAACTATGGAAACCCTCATTAAGACGTATGCTAAAAGAGAAAATCCTCTTACAGAAGAACAAAGAATTGTAGATAGCCCCTCAGATCTTTTAACTTTTTTGATCGATGTTTTAAAAAGTGTTCCTGCGGTAGATATGTTGATGTACTCTCCGACTCACGCTTTTATTTTGAAACCAGGATTTCCAATATTTAAGGAAGCTTGGCAAGATCGGGGCTTTACCTACACCTGGATAAGAGATCAGTACCTTCTTCCTCGGCAAGAGTATTATGCTAGGCAGAAAACTTTTGGGCATGGAAACCTTTTTCAATCTCTTCCGATTATTCACAAAAGGGAGTGGGTAGGTAAAGCTCTGGAACTTTTGGAAAACAGGGAATTTCTCCCCTTTATAGAAAAGCAGGCCCAATTTTTAGCTGAGATGATTCCCGCCGATATTTTTATGGAAAACATTTTTGCGTGTGTTATAGCTACAAACTCTAAAGATGCTCCTTCGTTTCCATTTGATCTGTATCAAACATTGGTTGCTAAGGCGCGTGCAAAAGGACTTTTGGCCCCAGCTCCTCTCATTTTTGCAGACACAAATTGGACAAGAGATTATTTTTCTTTTGTAGTTAACCCAAAAAATAACGAATTAGAGCTTTGGCGTGTCGATTATACGGGAACAAAAGGGAGCCCAATGACGATATGGAATAAATGGCTCGATGGAAGCCGCAAACAACCTTGGGGAATTTACACAAAACCTTATGAATACGGTATATAAATTATTTTGCCTTCTGTTTATTCCGATAGCAGCGCATGCCCTCTATTTTGGAAATCCGTCTGCGCCAGATATGATCGAAGAGGGATTCTTTTTTTGTTCAGAGAATTGGGGAAGTATCAAGCTTGGATATGAAGGAGATTACTGTTTTGATCGAAAACTTCGATCCAAAGATGGTGTAGAGGGAAGGATAGATAAGTTTTCTTATTTGATGAATCAGGGTGTGGTAACGTTTAATATTCTTGATCTCATGGAAATTTATGGATCTGTAGGTGCAATGAACGCTTTTATTTCTCATAGACCCGAACCTAATCATGAGCAAAGAGAATACCAAACAAGTGATCGTCTAACATGGGGAGGAGGAACAAAAATTGAATTGTTCCATTGGGGAGCAACAACTGTTTCTGCAGATGGGAAATACCAATATAGTCATCCTCATGTAAAATGGAATTCTCTCAATGGTGTTGCCTATACAACTGGAGCTAAGCTGACGTACAGGGAATATCAAGCCGGCATGGGCTTATCTCATCGGATCGATATGTTCGTTCCTTACGTTGCCGTTTATTACTCACACGTAAAAGGAAAATTATATGGAATTCGGCAAAACATTTTACCTGTTTCCCATTTTTCCCTTCAGTGTAGAGAGTGGATAGGAATGGCTGTCGGCTGCGGCTTTTCTTCTTCCTGCCTTTTCGATCTGAATATTGAAGCGCGCATGTTCAACCAATCGGCTGTTAGTGTCTCTGCTAATATAAAATTTTAAAGATTGTAAATAATTCAGTATCTCCAATAGAATTGATGTTCATTTAATTCTTGGAGTTTAAAAAAATGAAATCGTTTCGCCTAATATGTATTACATGTCTTTTTTCAAGCGGTCTATTTGCAGCTACTATCGAGAGAGCCGGTGACAATGAACAAAAAGATATTGAGGCTTTAAGAGAGTGGATTAATACGAGAAGACAGGTCACCGTAAAAGAAATTGGCGGGGCGCTTTCTGTGAGCGGTGAAGTGCGTACAGAATTTCAAGGAACAACTGAAGTTAAAAACGGTGTTAAGCAAAGAGGCGCAGGCGGGGCCACTCCTCTCAATAATAATGCTTTTGACGTCGAAGTGAATCTCATGATCGACTATCGCGCTGATAGAACGTGGGCTGCAATTAAGTTAGAATTTGATAACGATGCGGGTATCTTCAGTGGAAGTTTTAACAGAATCAAATTAGAAAAAGCGTATTTCGGCGCTAGAATCCTTCAGCATGATCTTTATACTTCAGATTTGGAATTTGGAAGACGCAGACTCTCCACTATTATGGATTCAAAACTAGAATTTAATTCTTTTTTTGATGGCGTCTATGTGAAATACGACCGGGCTTTTGAAGTGGCAGGAGATTTTTATATTCACGCAGGGCCTTTTATTGTTAATGAAAGAGCTAATCAGTACGCATATGTTGGAGAGATCGGCCTGCTAGATATTTATAATACGGGTCTTTATGGAAAATATTCTCTTATAGATTGGGACACAAAACATTTTGATCAGACTATAAAAAAAGAACGATTTGATTTTCTTGTTTCTCAGTTAATCCTTGGATATAAATTTATTCCCAAACGTTTAAATAAAGTGGTTATTCTATATGCAGCGGGCCTTTATAACAGCAAAGCAAGAGAAATTGCGATTACGGGTTATACAAAACAAGCTGCCGCTGGATATTTAGGTTTTTCGATTGGAGAGCTTAGAAAGAAAGGTGATTGGGCGTTTGATGGGAATTATCAATTGATGCAGTGCCAAGCAGTTCCTGATTTTGATAACTCGGGTATTGGTCTTGGGAATGCAACTGATTCAGGATTTTATACAGTGAATCTTAATGGCACAGGTGCGCCAACAACAAGAACTAATGCAGCAGGAAGTGGAAACTACAGAGGTTTCATTCTCACGCTCGAATATTTGTTTACAAACAATTTGAACTTACAACAACAATGGCAACAGTCGATTACGC
>JABDHB010000004.1:0-619 GCA_013285775.1 Chlamydiota bacterium
AACCCAAGCCATTTAGAAGCGGTTGACCCTGTTGTAGAAGGACAGGCACGAGCAAGGCAAGAGCTAGCAAAAAGAAAAGATATCGTCCCCATTCTTATCCATGGCGATGCTGCAATCGCAGGGCAGGGGGTTGTCTATGAAACGATCCAGTTGCGCTCACTCAATGGGTATTCCACAGGTGGGACGATCCACATTGTGATTAACAATCAAATTGGATTTACGACCCTTCCAAAAGATGCAAGATCTACGAGATACTGCACAGATATTGCTAAGAGTTTTGGTTCCCCTGTGTTTCATGTCGACGCAGAAGATCCGGAAACTTGTGTTGCTGCAGCTATCATGGCAATGGAAATGAGAGAAAAATTTGGCTGCGATGTGTTTTTAGATCTTTATTGCTATCGCAAGTATGGACACAACGAAGGGGACGAGCCCTCCTTTACTCAGCCGTTAGAATACAAGATCATTAGAGAAAAAAAGTCGATCTTATCCATTTACAAAGAAAAACTAATGCAAGAAAAGGTTTTGGATGAAACGGGCGCGCAAATAGTGGAAAAAGATTTTAGAGACAATTTGAACCAGGCTCTTGATGCTGTAAAAGCAAAAACGTTCATCCCAACTG
>JABDHB010000004.1:629-41808 GCA_013285775.1 Chlamydiota bacterium
ATTTATTTCAAATGTTTTTGCGGCGCAGTATAGAGAAGCGGTTAATTATTGTAAAATAAACACAGCTCTTCCTCAAGAGAAAATGATACAGCTTGCAGAGGAATGTTGTACTGCAAAAGAAGATTTTCATCTCCATCCTAAAATCCAAAAATTGCTTCAGGAGAGGAAAGAGATGCTCCATCAAGATTTGGATGCTCCAAGTATTGATTGGGGGATGGGGGAAACATTAGCTTACGCAAGTCTTGTTGATCAAGGGATAGATGTGCGTTTATCTGGACAAGATTGCCGCCGAGGCACCTTTTCTCATAGACATGCAATGTGGGTAGATCAGTTAAATGAATCGAAGTATTTTCCCCTATCCCATATTCGAAGAGAGCAAGGACTTTGCGATATTTTTAACTCCCCATTATCTGAATATGCTGTGTTAGGTTTTGAATTTGGCTATAGTCTTGCCCATCTTGAGGCTCTTGTGATTTGGGAGGCGCAGTATGGGGATTTTTGTAATGGGGCTCAAATTGTCATAGATCAATATATAGCGCCCTGTGAGCAAAAATGGGGGCATAAGTCGGCTTTGACACTCCTTTTGCCGCATGGGTATGAAGGGCAGGGTCCGGAGCATTCCTCTGCACGGATGGAAAGGTTTTTACAGCTTTGTGGAGATGACAACATGCGTGTTTGTAATTGCTCCACTCCTGCGCAACTTTTTCATTTGATCAGACGGCAGAGCTTAAATCCCATAAAGAAGCCTCTGATTATTTTTAGCCCAAAGGCGCTCTTGCGCCATCCTCTTTGCAAAAGTAGTTTGCATGATTTTACAGAAACAACTTTTCAAACTGTGATCGATGATCCTATACAAAATCCTGAAAGAATCATCCTTTGCTCAGGGAAAATCTATTATGATTTACTTGCAGAAAGGGAGAAACGGAAGGCAAATGTGGCTATTGTCAGAATAGAGCAGCTCTATCCGCTTGATACTGCGGCTTTAGCTCACTATAAGGGGAAAGTGATTTGGGTGCAGGAAGAACATAAAAACATGGGCGCTTGGGAATATATGCAACAAAGTCTTGAGGGAAAAGTCAAATTACAATATGCAGGAAGAGCAAGAAGCGGATCTCCTGCTACAGGATCGCACACTTTGCATAAAAAACAACATGAAGAGCTCTTAAAGGACGCCTATGAAAGTTGAAATTAAAGTTCCTACGTTGGGGGAGTCGGTCTCGGAAGCTACCATTAGTAATATTCTTAAGCCAAATGGAAGCTACGTTGAAAAAGATCAAGAAGTGATTGAGCTTGAAACTGACAAGGTAAATCAAGTTCTTTATTCTCCTGAAAATGGGGTGATTAGCTGGAATGTTGGTGTAAATGATGTTGTTAAGATTGGACAGGTCATTGGGTCTGTGGAACCCTCTCAAGCAAAAGTAGAATCAAAACCAGCGCTAGCACCTGTTACAGAGAAAAAAGAAAAAGAAGAAGGGCCATCTGCGCGTAAAATGACCCCTGAATTTGTAAAAGAACTGAAAGAAAAACCAGAGCCTACCCTCCCAAAACCTATACTTACAGAATCTACCGTTTCAAGAAAAAGGATGAGTGGCCTTCGCAAGGTGATTGCGCAAAAACTTGTTGAAGTAAAAAACACCACAGCGATGCTCACAACATTTAACGAGATAGATATGAGCGCAGTCATGGAGATCCGCGCAAAAGAGCAAGAGAGCTTTACCAAAAAATATGGCGTGAAGCTAGGGTTTATGTCCTTTTTTATGAAAGCAGCTGTTGCAGCTTTAAAAGCCTACCCTGAGGTCAATAGCTTCATCGACGGAGATGAGATTGTAACATTTAACACTTACGACATAAGTGTGGCTATTGGCACAGAGAAGGGGCTATTTGTTCCGGTGATTAAAAATTGCGATAAGCTCAAGTTTGGAGAGATCGAGCAGAAAATTCAAGAGTACGCTAAAAAGGCTCGTGATGGGAAAATCACTGTTGATGAGCTCAAAGGGGGAAATTTTACCATCACTAACGGAGGAACATATGGTTCCTTACTTTCTACGCCTATTATTAATCCTCCTCAAAGCGCGATTTTAGGAATGCATTCGATTACAAAACGGGCAGCTGTTGTGAAAGATCAGATAGAGATTCGCCCCATTATGTTTGTGGCTCTTAGCTACGATCATCGGATCATCGATGGAAGAGAAGCTGTACTATTTTTAGTGCATATGAAGCAGAATCTAGAAGACCCAGCAAGATTGCTGTTGGATTTGTAATATGGACTATGATGTTGTGGTGATTGGCGCGGGACCGGGAGGATATGTTGCGGCGATAAGATCTGCGCAGCTGGGGCTCAAGGTTGCTTGCGTTGATCGGAGAAAGGAGCTTGGGGGTACATGTCTAAACATCGGCTGTATTCCTTCAAAAACTTTGCTTCATGCATCCTTGCATGGCATTCCCTTCGACCAAATGATGAAGAAAAAAGCAGAGGTGGTCAAAGGCTTTAATATAGGGATTGATGGCCTCTTTAAAAAGAATAAGGTTACTCCCATCATTGGCAATGCAACGATTCTTGGCCCCAATAAAATTAGCGTGGATGGAAAAGAGATCACTACCAAAAACATCATCATAGCTACTGGCTCAGAGCCGGTACCTTTACCCACTTTGCCTTTTGATGAAAAAAGAGTTGTCTCTTCTACTGGAGCTCTTTCCCTTTCTTCGATTCCTAAAAAGCTTTTGGTTATTGGAGCTGGGGTAATTGGGCTCGAACTTGGTTCTGTTTATAAGCGTCTTGGCTCAGAAGTAGTTTTTGTAGAACTCCTAGATAGGATTCTTCCGACATTTGATGAGGGGTTATCTAAAGCTGCTTTAGATGCCTTTACCAAGCAAGGGATGAAATTTTTCCTCTCTTCAAAGGACCTTGAGCCTCATAGAGACGCAGATGTAATTCTTGTGTCTATTGGAAGAAGACCTGTCACAGCAAATCTCGGCCTTGAAAATGTAGGGATTACCCCAAGTCCAAAAGCATTTATTCCTATAGATGGACAATTTCGTACATCTGTTTCAAATATTTATGCCATCGGGGACATTGTCGATGGCCCTATGCTTGCACATAAAGGGTCAGAAGAGGGAGTAGCTGCAGCTGAAATCATCGCAGGGCACACCCCTGTCTTGAACTATACCATCATTCCAAACGTTGTCTATACCCATCCAGAAATAGCTTCAGTAGGTCTTACAGAAAAAGAATGTAAAGATCTTGACCTTGCCATCAATATTGGCAATTTTCCTTTTAAAGCCAATTCGCGCGCTAGGTGTGTGGATGATGATGAGGGATTTGTCAAAGTTTTGGCAGATGCTGCAACAGACAAAATTGTCGGTGTTCATATTATTGGACCGCAAGCATCAGAAATAATCTCTACTGCAGCAGTTGCCATGAGTGCCAAAATGACCTCTGAGCAGCTTGGCAATATGTGCATTGCCCACCCCACTTTAACAGAAGCGCTCAAGGAAGCCGCGCTAGCGGTGCACCGACGGGCGATCCACAAGTGAATGCTGAACTATGAATAATGAGTGGAAAAGGGGGAGAATTCACGGTTCTTTTCTTTTTTCGTTCATTACTCACTCACCTTACGCAAAATGGTGTCGCCCAGTTCCTGGCTCCCTTATAACCTGAGTTTTGGGTTAAAGTAAGATTCTAGTTTGCGAGCGCAGCTCGCTTTGGAGTGCGGCAACTTGTTGCCGCTTTTCTCTTCAGCAATTTATTGCTGAACTTGGGCACAGCAATGAATTGCTGTGTCCGAAAGCGGCAACAAGTTGCCGCACTCCAAAGCGAGCTGCGCTCGCAGGGCCACCTCTATTTTCGCCGATGATCGGACGTAATCACCTGAGTTTTGGGTTTAATTCGCTCAGGATTAAACCCAAAACTCAGGTTTATAGGAGTGCATTTGTCCGTAGGTTCCTTCGTCACCTATGGCTAGCAACTGCCATCGCTTTGCGATTTGATTACCGCTTCGCGGTTAAGATGAAAGCTCTGGTTTTGTTGTTAAAATCTGATCTCATCTTAACCGCGAAGCGGTAATCAAATCGCGAAGCGATGGCAGTTGTTAGCCGTGGGTGGGAACCCACGGAAAAGCTGCACCGCCTCCTCTGAGCCAGGAACTGGCAACACCATTTTGCGTTTCTCTAATAGCTTTGGGACTTTCCGCAGCCGCAAGAACCTTTTGCATTGGGGTTGGAGATCTTAAAGCCAGAGCCATTAAGGCCGTCAACATAATCAATCTCAACACCGAGGAGTCTTGGCACCATTTTTTTATTGATGTGGATTTCAAGGCCATGAGCATGGAAAACTTCATCGTCTTCTTTTGCTTTTTCAGAATAATCTAAGAAATATTCAAAACCGCTGCATCCGCCTGCTTTGTCGCCAAAACGGAGAGCCCAGCCTGCTTTGCCTTCTTCAGTAAGAATTTTTTGATATTTTTCTACAGCTTTTTGTGTCATAGAGATTGTGGAAAGGTCCATCTTTTCTGCTAGGATTGTATTGAGGCGGCCAACTAATTGGTCGATTGCTTCTTCTGGGAATCCGTGACCGAGCATGCCAGCTTCGAGGGTTTCCCAAGTGGCAGCGCCACAGCCCACACAATGTAAGCCAGTATTTGTCAGTTCTTGAGCTAGTTTTTGGCTTTTATGAGGAAAGTTTGATAAAATTTCCTCGATTGTCATTTCTCTTGAAATCATAGTTTTTCCGCCTTGGTTTCTCGTATTAAAATAAAAGTTTTACGCAGCCGCCTTTCATCTTGCACTGGCAAGCAAGCCGCTCTTTAGTTTGGTCGCCTAAAAAATCTTTTTCTTCTTGAGTAGGAGGGGAGAGATTTTCCATCCCTTCAATTACTTCAACCACGCATGTTCCACAAACCCCTTCTGTACAGGCAAAAGGGACTCCTGCCTCTTCACATGCTTCGTGGATCCCTTCTCCATCCGGAACTTCTGCCTCTTCGCCGCTATGGCTAAAAATAATTTTGCCCATGATACTCCTCAAAAATTCATATTGCATAGCAATTTAACACGAATGAGCAGCAATTGCAATAGAGAAAAGAGCACGCAGATATGAGATGAGCCGAATGAGACAATTACAAAAATAAATTTTTCAACTTCGAGTGAGATTAACGCAAAGGCGCAAAAGCGCAAAGACGCAAAAAGATTTATCTATAATATTTTAATTCTTTTTGCGTCTTCGCGCTTTTGCGCCTTTGCGTTTAACTGCATTTACTATTTAAGCATGTTTTCTTCTTCTGCAACTTCGATGAGGGCTTTTTTTAGGGTGATTATCCCATCGGGAAAGCCGTTTTCTATCAGAAGAGTGTTGAGATTTGTCAGCTCAGTCTTCAAATAGTCTATCTGACTTTCAAGACTTGCTATTATTGCTTGATGATCCATGTGATACCTTTATGGTTAATATTATTATATCTCAATTAAGAGATAACTATATATTACTACTTCTATAATTAAATCAAAACGAAAATGTTAAAATCTTATAAAGATTGTTGACTTTATATTAAGAAATAGTTATAATAAAATATAAACTAACAATAAGGAGTTATTATGATTAACGTTTCTATAGGTCAGCTTCCACCGAAAAGCCTTGGAGGTCAAGCACTTGATGTTGTTGTTGAAGTTCCAGGTCCTCTTTCAGAAATTCAGAGAGTCGCCCTCTTTAATATGTACAAAGAGATGCTTGCTGCCGATTCTTCTCTTGGACTGGCTGGAGCCACAGGGGTCCTTGAACGGGGGGGCAATAGCAGTCTAGACGCCCCGGGTTATAGGGTATTAGCTGAAGTTTCGACAGTTAGGAAGGCTGCTTTGTCTCCTCAAGAAGAAAAGAAAAAAGTGGGCAACTGGGCCGCACTGTCTAAGGAATCTAAGCAGAAATTTTTGTTGGAACAATTGCATGCTCCTTTTATCGCATATAGCCAATTGGATAATCTTGAAGGTACAATTAGATGCTTAACACGAGCTGAAAAACAATTGGGAAAATCTATAGACTCAATTAAACTTAAAACATTTGTATATGAAAGGGAGTCTCTTTTTTCTACCACATATAGTCCTTTAGAAAAGACAGTAGAGATTGCTCTTTCATCAGGACAGATTGCCAAGATTTATCGTCAAAGTTTGCTCAGCCAGATTAAAGGGTGTTTCTATGCGATCAACTTCTGTCTTTCGTATGGGATGAAATATCTTTTGGAGTCAGAATCTTCTTTTGAAGATAAAATGAACAAATACTTGAATCAAAGTGATTCGGAAGTGGTTTTATTACAAATTGTTCATAATTATAGGATATTTGGAAAAGAAATTTTGAAGGCTGTTGACTTGTTAACTAATATATATTTGTCTCATAAATTGTATAAACAGCCAGAACAGTATAGTAATACTGAAAACAGACTAAAAGTTGCTGAGATGAAGTTGAAAAGATATTTCCCAGAGAAACAAGGGGTAACTGATCCTGGTTCTGCAATATTTCAATATATCACAAGTCGTTTGACAATGCCATTGGGAGTTCTTATGGAAGGAATAGGAACAGATCATGAACAATACGGAGCTTTAAAAGTGTTAAAAACGGAGCTTGAAAATCGAGTTCTTAAATTTAATGCAAAGGTTCCTAGGAAATAATGTGAGCGAATGTATTGAGGATATCGCGAAGAACTTCTAGGGGCTTTTGGTCGCCGTTAAAGCGAGAGATGATTTTTTCAGGGTAGTGGGACAAGACTTGGGCGGTTTCTTTTGCATAGACTTCCATGCGGGTACGAAGAACTGATTCTTCTGCATCGTCATGACGTCTTTCCACAATGGCCCGTTTACGGATCCGTTCAATAAGCGTTTCTGTGTCTTTCACTTCTAGGACAATCACATGTTCCACTTGGATATACTTATCGAGAATTTTGGCTTGGTTTAACGTGCGGGGGATCCCGTCTAAAAAGAGGAATTGTTTTTTAGGAAAATATCTGTTGGATTCGACGAGCCCCTCGACGTAATGACGGCAAATTTCGATAGTGACGTCATCCGGAACGAGGTTTCCTTTATGGGCATATTGCTCGAAAAGCTGACCAGCAGGGGAGTCTGGAGAAAGGCTGCGGAAGATATCTCCTGAAGAGAGATGAACATGTTTCCCTGCTGTGGCGAGGAACTTAGCCTGGGTCCCTTTTCCTGAGCCTGGAGGGCCAAACATCAAGATACATTTATAGGGGCCGGTATACTTTTCAATGAGCTCATTTGCGTTAATCATAGGCCTCTTAGGATAATCAAAACTCTGATATCAGGCAATAAAAACATAACATGCTAAAAATCAGCATTTTGCGATATATAATAAAAATGATTTTATTTGAAATATATATTGATTATTTAATTGTAGTATTATAAAATATAAATGCTGAGTAATGGTTATTCAGCAACAAGCTTATTATTAATATGAGGTATTTATGAGTAGCACACCTTCTTCTCCTCTATCGGGTACACCGAGGCTTAGCCCATCGGCAGCTAGCATCCCTTCGCGTACTGCTGCTTTGTCTCGAAGTACTTCATGCCCTTCCTTTGCTTCATACGTTTATACTGATTCTGAAGGAGAAGAGACGGTTCACTCCTATATGCCTCTGAGTGCTGGAGACGATGCCGCTGTAGCCCCACATCCTGAACCTCAAAACCTTACTCCTGATCCAGAGGTGCAATCATTTATCGAGCTGATGAGAGAAAAAGAAGCTGAAATTAAAGAGTTGAAAAAACGACCACTTGTGGGTCTTGCATCTGAAGATGGGTATTATGTCACAGGAGATGTGACAGGTCTTCGTTGGGCATTTGTTTTGGCAGCGCAAATTCTTTTTAGCGACAAACAATTTGGAGCATTTTGTTCTGCGATCGAGCCTATTCCATTAGTGGGCAGGTTTGAATGTACTGAAGGAAGTGCGATGGTCGTAATGGATGTTATCGAAAAGTACGTGGAAGAAAATCCTTCTCTTGAAGTGAAGCTTAGGGGAGTGCGTCATGTGCTCCAAACGGCGAATTGGGCTGCGCTTGCAATTTATGGATGTGCAGACGTTGCAACATTAGCTACGCCTAGCGCTGCTAATTTTGCGGGCTGGGTTGGCAATATTTCCTCGTGCATTATGGGAGCTCTTTACTCAGTCTTTGCTGTTGAATTTGGCAATAAAATTCGCAACGGTTATGCCTTTCAATCTATGCTCGATCACGGAGATAGCACGGCAATTTTGAAAGAAGCAGCGGATTTTACGAAGACCGAGGTTTCTCCTCAAGTGAAACAGATGCGTCAGTATCTAAGAGATATGGCACCTGATAAACTTAAGGGATTGCATACAGAGCTTAAAGGGGCAACAGATGAACGAATAGAACAAATAAAAGCTGAACTTAAGACAAGAGGTTTAGACAGAACAGCTTTTAGCTCGAAGTACATTAGCCTTCATTGGAGAGTGATGATTTCGCTTCTAGTGGGACTTGTAACAGTAGCGATCTCTCTTTACATCTTTAAATTATGGGTGCAAGACCATAGTTTGCAAAATTTGAGTAACGGTTGGGCTTATGCTTCTACTGCAATGTGGTTTGCATTTAACCTTATTGCCTTTGTGGGTGTTGATGGACCAGAAGCAGTGAAAACAATCACAAGAAAAGATGCCTTTGTGGTAGGTAAAACAGACAAATTGCGTGCATGGGGACGTCTTGCAATGACAATTATCTCTCTTGTGGCCTTTGCTGTATTGTCCCACTATTTTGCGGGATCTTCTGCAACGAACATTGGGCTTACAGCTGGTTGTATTGGCCTTGTGGGTGTATTAAACATCCCTCTTTGCATTGCGCTTTTGAGAAAAATTTATCAAAGCGACAAAGAAATGAAAGAGAAGATTGCCAAAGCTGTAGCTGAAATGGAAGCTCTAACATTGAAAGTACAAGAAGCTCAAGGATTGCCACAAACTGCGTCTTAATAGTACTCTGCAGGGATGCAGAAGATGATTTTGGAGTTTGTCTCTTACATAGCCTCTGAAAAGGGGCTTTCTCATAATACTATTGAAGCTTATAAACGGGATTTGAAGCTCTTTACCTCTCTTTTAGAGGGGAAAAATATTGTCTCTTATGGAGATGTTAGAGAAGAGGCTGTCATTGAATTCCTCTCTTATCTTAAGGCAAAAGAGTATTCCTCTTCTTCGATCTACCGGATGCTTGTGGCTGTTAAGGTGTTTTTCCGTTTTCTTAAGAAAGAGAAGTTGATCGAGGAAGATGTGACTTTGAGGCTGGATAGTCCTAGAGTTTGGCAGCTCATTCCTGAGGTTTTGACTTATCAAGAAGTGGAGAAGCTTCTTATTTCTAGTAGCGATAATATCCGAGATAAGGCGATTTTAGAGGTGATTTATGCTTCAGGGCTGCGGGTTTCTGAGGTTTGTGGTCTTAATATCTCAGATCTCGATGAGGATTTTGTAAGAGTGAAGGGGAAAGGGGGAAAGGAAAGGGTTGTGCCTATTGCTAAAACAGCTGTTGTGGCAGTAGATGAATATCTCAATACGCGGCAAGATGAAAACCCAGCTCTTTTCCTTTCAACAAGGGGCAAGCGGATCGATAGGATCACCATCTGGAAACAGATTAAGCGCTATGCGCAAAAAGCTGGTATTTCTAAACCGATTTCTCCTCACACCCTCCGCCATAGTTTTGCAACCCATCTTTTAGAAAACGGCGCAGATCTTCGCGTGATCCAAGAAATGCTTGGTCATTCCAATATCGCAACAACTGACCGTTACACCCACATCAGCCAAAAACACCTCAAGCAATCGTTCGAAGCCTTCCACCCCCGCCCTTAAGGGCGGAACGATGAATGATGGATGGGAGATAAGATTCTAGATTCTTTCCCTCTTCGGTTCAGCGTTCAACATTCATAGTTCATCGTTCTGCACAGGGATTAACTAGAAGGGCTCCTGTTTTTTCAAAGTCATGAATATTGTCTGTTGCAAGAATAAGATTATGCTGTATGGCTGTTGCAGCAATCAGAGAATCTATCACTGGGAACACATATCCTTTATATTGTTGTTTTCCTCGCATCATCCCCCATATAGAAACTGTGTGGACATCAATGGGGAGGGTTCTGTTTGCAAAACGAGGGGTTAGGTCGGCAAGTAACCATTCTTCAAGAATTCTTTTTTTTTCTGCTTCCGAAGGTGGTAATTTTGAAATCCCATATTGGATTTCTCCGATTGTTAATGCGCTAATGTAATAGCCTGTTTCTGCATGAGAAAGAATCCAATTTTTTAAAGATTCATTAGGCTGGTAGCTGATTTTTCTCAGTTTTGAAACAATGCAGGTATCTAATAGATAAGTCATAAGTCAATCTCTCTGCCAAAGTCTTTATCTCTTTGAAGGTCAAGGTCGATATTTGGGTAGGGAGATGCTTGGAAAAAATCTATCAGTGTGTTTTTTGGAGTTTTGTATTGATCAAATTCGGTTTTTGAAATCACAACAACAACAGGATCTCCATTTCTTGTAATGACTTGATAACCTTCTTCAAGGGCATTATCCACTACTTTTGAGAATTTGGCTTTTGCTTCTTGAAGTTGCCAAGTTTTATGCCTTTTTCTTCGTCTTGCAATTTTTCCCATATGCCTCTGTCTAGTCTGACTAGATTCATATTATCAAAATACAGTTATAGCGACAAGTCTAATTTCTTTGTGAGGAGGTCATTTACGACCGACGGGGAGGCTTTTCCTTTGGAGAGTTTCATGACTTGCCCAACCAGAAAGCCGAAGGCTTTTGTTTTGCCAGCGCGGTAGTCTGCGATGGAGGAGGGGTTTTCGAGGAGAACCTGATCGATGATTGGTTCGATGTCAGAGGTGTCGTGCATGGGTTGATAATCGGGGTTTGCAGCGACGATTTCCTCGGGATTTTTGTCTGGATTTAGAACCATTTCGTCGGCAACATCTTTTGCGATTCGGCCGGTGATGGTTCCTTTATCGATGAGGTTAACAAGTCTTGCGATGTTGCCACTAAAATCGGAGAGGGATTTGTCAGAATCTTTGAGTCTGCCGGTAAATTCTACTGTAAGCCAGTTGCAGAGGCTTTTTGCATTGGGGCAAATTTTTAGCGATTCTTCGAAGTAGTTGCAAAGGGCCTTATCAATGACAAGCTGGTTTGCAGAATATTCGGGAAGATGAAGTTCTGTGATATATCGTTTAAAACGTTCTGCTGGAAGCTCAGGAAGGGATTTTTTGATCTCTTCGATGTAGGCATCTGTAAGGACAATCGGAACAAGATCAGGCTCTGGGAAATAGCGATAGTCATCGGCATCTTCTTTTTCTCTCATGAGAACGGTTTCTTTTTTCTCTAAATCAAATCGGTAGGTTCCTTTTTTGATCTCTTCTTTGAGAGTGTAGGCTCTGCATTGGCGACGTATTTCTGATTCGAGAGCCATCTCCATATTATGGAAAGAGTTCATATTTTTGATCTCTACCTTGGTCCGGAGTGTTTTTTCCCCTTTGAGGCGGACAGAAATGTTTGCATCTATACGGAGAGACCCCTCTTCCATGTTACAATCAGAAATATCGAGGTATTCAGCTATTGCTTTAACAGCCATTGCATAGGCAACAGCCTCTTTTGGGGTGTGTATGCAAGGCTCAGAGACCACTTCGATCAAGGGAACGCCAGCTCTATTATAATCTACCCCTGCAAAGTTGGTAAAATGCTTGAGCATGCCCGCGTCATCTTCGAGATGGGCACGGTTAATTTGAAAGTGTTTGATTGCTCCACCTACATCGCAGGTAATGGTTCCTCCAACCACAATTGGCTGGTCAAATTGGGTAATTTGGAAGTTACGGGGGCTATCAGGATAAAAATAGGATTTTCGATCGAATTTGCTAAAATGGGCTACTCTTGCCCCTACGGCGCAGCCAAACTGGACAGCTTTTTTTACAGCTTCTTTATTCAGAACAGGAAGAGCGCCTGGTTGTCCTGTGCAAACTTCAGAGATATTTGTGTTGGGCTCATCACCAAATCGGTTGGGAGAAGAAGCAAAAAGCTTCGATTTTGTATTGAGCTGTATGTGGATCTCAAGCCCAATTACAGGCTCCCATTGTTCATATCTGATTTCTGTCATAAATTTGGAGTGAGTTGAAGGTTTGCTGTTTTTTCAAAAATGTGAGCGGCATGGAGTACCTCAGCGTCTTTAAGTAAGGGACCGATGAGTTGCAGCCCAAAAGGTTTTTTGTCTTTGCTAAATCCAGAAGGAACGCTAACGGCGGGCAGCCCTGCAATATTAGCGCAAATGGTATAAATATCTTGCAGATACATCTGTACTGGATCAGCAATAGAGTTAAGCGGGAATGCAGTAAAAGGGGAGGTTGGCATAGCAACAAGATCACACTGTAAAAAAGCTTTTCTAAATTGCTCAATAATTAAGGTGCGCACTTTTTGCGCTTTTCTATAATAAGCATCTTGATAACCAGAGGATAAAACATAAGTGCCGAGCAAAATTCGTTGTTTTACTTCAGTCCCAAACCCTTCCTGTTTGGAAAAGTCGTAGACCTCTTCGAGTGTTTTTGCTCTTGGAGACCTAATTCCATAGCGGATCCCGTCAAAACGGGCCAGGTTAGTAGACGCTTCTGCAGAAGCGATGATATAATAAACCGCGATAGAGTTTTTTAAGATCCCAAGATCGATGTCGACAATCTGGGCTCCGAGGATCTTTAAAGAGTGTTCAAAATTTTCCCGGGTTTCAGAGGGGAGGTCTTCGAGAAATTTTTTCGGTACCCCTATGCGCAATTCTTTTGTATGTTCGTTATGCGCTCTCCAAGGAAGGGGAAGGCTTGTAGAGTCTTTTTCACAATGTTTGCCAAGAATTTCCATTACAAGAGCTGCATCTTGAACATTTGTTGTTAGTGGTCCAATCTGATCGAGAGAGGAGGCAAAGGCCACAAGACCATATCGGGAGACTCTGCCGTATGTGGGTTTGAATCCTACAACTCCAGAAAATGCGGCTGGCTGTCTAATAGAGCCTCCGGTGTCGCTTCCTAAAGCGATAGGACAAAATCTCGCGGCAACAGCTGCAGCAGAACCACCTGAAGATCCTCCAGGAGTAGAGTTTAGGTCCCAAGGATTTTTTGTGTTATGGTAGGCGGAATTTTCCGTAGAGGAGCCCATAGCAAACTCATCCATGTTGGTTTTTCCTATGATAATCGCATCTTCTTCTTCTAAAAGGCGGGTAACTGTAGCATCAAAGGGAGCTTTGTAATTTGAGAGAAATTTCGATCCACAGGTAGTCAGTTCCCCTTTAACATGGATATTGTCTTTAAGCGCAATAGGCACTCCCGCTAATTTCCCTAAGGATTTTCCTTGATCTCTTTTTTTATCGATCTCTTCAGCTTTTTTTAAAGCTCGCTCCGTAAGTACAGATAGAAAAGCTCCGATTTTTGGATCATGAAGCGCCATTCTTTTTAACGAGGCTTCTACAATCTCTTTTGCAGAGAGCTCACCCTTCTTAAAACGTGCTGTCAGTACATGGGCGGGGATTTCGTGCATAAAAAATACCTTTAATGATTAGCCTTAATAACGGTAGGTACGCGGATCATTCCGCCTACATGGGAAGGGGCATTTTCTAGAAAAAGTTCTCTAGGAAGAGTTTCCCCTACAATATCTTCTCTCATAACATTTGAGATCGTTTCAAGAACGTGGTTGCACTCTTTAACGCCTGTGGTATCTATCTGTTCAAGTTGTTCTATATAGACAAGAACGTTGCTCAATTTCTCAAAAAGAACCTTTTTTTCCGCTTCATTGCAAGCGATACGAGAAAGTTTTGTAAGTCTATCGAGATCTTCCTGATTAAATTTGCTCATGAGATTTTCCCTTAATAAGCGACATATCTTACTTTTTATAGTGACAAAACACAAGATTTTTTTTAGAGTAGGAGAACAAGAATGAAGAACGGGCGTGGGCACGGGCAGGGGCACGGACACGAAAGAAAGAAGGCTCTAAGTTCTCTTTGTCCCTTTATCTTTCGTGTCCGTGCCCCTGCCCGTGCCTTTGCCCGATCTTCTCTTTTAAAAATGGAGGCTTTGATTATGAAATGTTTGAACGTATTGGCATTGTTTTTAGTTGTTGTGGGTGCTTTGAACTGGGGCCTTTGGGGTTTTTTCCAGTTTGATGTTGTAGCTTGGATTTTCAAGGGAAATACCACGGCTCTTAGTAGACTTATTTATGCAATTATTGGTCTTGCGGGTCTATGGAGCCTCAAATGCTTTTGTAGATGTTGCAAAGCTGTTTGCTGCGATAAAAAAGACGGGCATGGTTCTTCTGGTAACGGCGGCGGCTGTTGCAAAATGTAATGCGCATTTTAGTGAGCGGTTCCCACGGTTTTGTGGGAAGTGCGCTCACTTCTTTTTTGCAAGCTAAAGGGCACGTAGTGGTTCCCCTTGTTCGTTATAAACAAGAGGGAGCGGTATGTTGGGATCCAGCAAATGGCAAATTGCAGTTAGAAGATTTCGAAGGATTTGATGCAGTGATCCATTTAGCAGGGGAGAGCATAGCATCTGGGCGTTGGACAAAGAAAAAGAAGGAAAAAATCTTTCAGAGTAGAGCCCGTGACACTTGGCTTTTATCACAGGTTCTCCTTCGTTTATGCCGTCCTCCTAAAACCCTTATTTGCGCTTCAGCCATTGGTTTTTATGGGAATCGGCCGGGAGAGATCCTGTCAGAGGAAAGTCCTCTTGGTAGAGGGTTTCTTGCATCGGTCTGTAAAAAATGGGAAGAAGCGACAACTTCTATTGAAAACCGAGGAACGCGTGTAGTTCATACAAGATTTGGTGTGATCCTCGATCCAAAAGGGGGAATCCTCAAAAAGATGAATAAATTTCCTGTGATGTTTGGCGACAAGAATCAGATCCTTTCTTGGATTGTTCTTGAGGATGTTGTGGGAGCTATTTATCATTGCTTGATTCATGAACAAATTTCAGGCCCTGTGAACTTTACATCGCCATATCCCATTGTTCAGCAAGAACTTATAAAAACGCCTTTCCGTATTCCTTCTTGTATTGTAAAGCTGCTTCTTGGTCAAATGGGCGAGGAAGTTTTGCTATCTTCTGCATGCGTTTACCCTGAAAAATTATTGAGAACAGGGTACATCTTTAGACATCCCATTCTTTAGAGGCTGACAGTAAATATCATCGGATCGTCTTTTGTTTTCTTTTTGCGGATTTTTCCTTCACCGCAAAAACCCTACTCTCCTGAGTATGTGATTTTGCGGTGAAGAAAAAACCCGCGAAAACAAATCCAAAATCCGATTGCGATGCTATTTACTGTCAGCCTCTTAAGAAAGAGAGGGGAAAAAAGATCGGGCTCGGGCACGCACGCGGGCTCGGGCTCGAAAGAGGGAAAATTTAAAGCTTTCCCTCTCTCTTTCGTCGAGCCCGAGCCCGCGTGCGTGCCCGAGCCCGATCTTTTTTCTTAACTCTTAATTCTTAGCTCTTAGCTGACGAGCTTTTCTTCAAGATCCCTTGTAGCTTGAAAGCACTGCGCAATTGTCGCTTCGTCAATCCAGTCTGTAGAGGCGTGAAGAATAGCATCGATGCTCGCTAAGTAAACCTGAACATGTTTTGCCATGGGGGTGCCCATCGTTTTGGCAATTTTTTGCATGTCGGGGCCAAATTTTAATAAGTCGCCGCGAGCTTTTTGTTTAGAATGTTCGATTTGTTCTTTTGTTCCTTCCTCAATAAGGACAATATATGCGCCAATATCTCCGCTCAGTTTGTGTTCTAGATCTTTAAGCTCTTGTATTCCAGAGCTTTTCATGGTTCTGCTTCGTCTTGGATGATAAGGTTTCATTCTTCTAAGATGCTCTCTTTTCATAAATACCCCTCTAATAATTATTTTACGCTTTATTATAATTATATTGCAATATTCCCGACTACTTTTTATGATGAACAGGTGAACCAAAAAACTTTAAGGAGTTACTTATGAAAAAGATTCTACCATTAATGATCTTAGCACTAAATGTTTGTGCATTTGCAAACGCACCTGAAGCAGCAAAATTAAAAGCGCCTGTTGCCGCAACAGCAGAGCAACCAGCAGTTGCAGAAGATGATGTTATCGCATCTGCTGCAGAAGAATTAGAAGATGATCTCGAAGAAGAAAACGAAAACGTAAGATCCTAATACTTCAAAAAAAGATCGGGTTTGAGCTCGTACACGGGCTCGGGCTCGATCTCTTCCTTTTAGTTTAAATAGTTTATATCTTTTAATTTCAATTATTATATTATTTTATTGAAAAGTAAATAGGTTGGTTATATTCTAAGACCATAGGGTTGGGGGATAGAATGTTACCAAAATTAAGAAATAATCCTTGGCTGAAAATTTGGACGCAGCCTAGGACTACTATCAGAGAAATTGTTGCGTTCAATCCAAAATTTCGCTTTTTCATTCTTGCTTGGATTTATGGTTTCGTAACTATTTTACATACCTCTCAAAATTTCTCCCTTGGAACAAATCTTTCTCTTCCCGCAATTCTTGCAAGTGGGGTGATTTTAGCACTCTTATTCGGTGTAGTGGGGATCTCCATTACTAGTTGGGTCCTTCAGTGGACAGGCAAATGGATCGGAGGCACTGCATCTTATCATGAAATTAGAGCTGCTGTAAGCTGGTCGAATGTGCCAAATATTATCAATATTTTCATGTGGCTGATTTTAGTGGGGTATTTTGGCTCTTCTGTATTGACCAATACCTTTGCCCAAAAGCCTTTTGTGGGAATCGATCTATATATCGTCATTCCGATATTTCTTGTGCAGTTTGCTGTATCTATCTGGTCTCTTGTTATATTAATTACAACGCTTAGTGAAGTCCAAGGTTTTTCAGGATGGAAAGCTCTACTGAATTTACTGATACCGATTGCAATGATTTCGATTATATTATGGTTATTAACGGCATTAAAATTTTAAAGGGGGATAAATGGGAAGGACTAAAGGGATAATGAATTTGATGAAAGGGGTGTTTTTTGCATCTACTGCATGCATTTTAATGTTGTCTAATCAACATTTATCGTCTGAAAATACATCTGTGAAAGCAGTTCCAGTTGCAAGCAATTGGGATGAAGTACAATGCAATGGCGGCCGCTGCAAAATGCAATTTCCTTCAAAGCCTGAGCACGTTTCAGAAAAAATGAGTGTTCCTGAAGAAGGGTACGATCTTCGTTACGATGCTTACATCTCTTCCCTAGAAAAACAAGCCGTATTTATGCTGTTAGTAGCTCAATATCCTGAGTTTGTTGATGAGCGTTATGCTCACATGAGTCTCGAAGGTTTTTTAAACGGGATTTTAAGTCATAATCCTAATAACCAACTCATTTTTGCAGACCTTCTTCTCGTAGAAGGGCATGAAGCCTTGGATTTTTTCATCCGTACAGGAAGTGTCTACTTTAAAGGAAGAGCGCTTATGGTGAAAAACCACTTATACCTTATGGCTATGGAATGCGAAATGCAAAACTACGACGAGTCGCGCTATAATGTATTTGTGAATTCCTTTAAGCTAACAGCAGTTCCTAAATAAAGAAAAAAATCGGGCTCGGGCACGCACGCGGGCTCGGGCTCGAAAAGAGGGAAAACTTAAAGCTGTTTTTCTTTCGAGCCCGCGCCCGAGCCCGCGTGCGTGCCCGATCTTCTTCTTCTTCTTATCTTCCTCTTAGAAGTTCAAAGCCATTTCTACTTGAGCATAGGGAGCGGGTTCGTAGTGGTAATACTTTCCATGGTGATTTTCTTCATCTTTGACGAGAAGCCACCCTCCAAAGTTCCATCCGATCCCTATGCTTGCGTTAAACCACTTGTCACAAGGATTTGCGTTGAAACGTTGATTGCAATCATAATTGAGATCCCATTCTACTCCAGAAGAATAAATTTCAAAGATTTGTCCGTTATGAGTTCTCCAAGGATATCTGTAAGGCCCTCCAAATGCGGCAAGAGCAATCTCTGTGGACCAGTCTTTTGAAAAGAAATACTCTAAGGACATATCTATTGGGAAAATAGCATTCAGTTGCCATTTTTGCCCGATTCTCCAATCTACTCCAATAATGGGGAGGCTGTAAGCGTTTTTCACTCCACCATAGCCATAAAGTCCGACATGCACACCTAGGCAATTATTAAAATGGTATCTTCCCCAGAAAAAGCCGCTGTAGACACCTGATTTACCAAAGTTAAACGTTGTTGCATCAACTGTTGCGCCTCCATTTAAAATCCAACGCCATCTATCCATCTCTGTCGTGATATATCCCAATGTTGCTTTTGCGTAATTAAAGTGGGTTTGAGAAAATTTGGGATTTTCCTTCCAATCTATCTTCATGTAGTTGTATCCTACCTGCCAAGAAAGAGCATTCTCATCATCAAGGAAATGAGATAAAAACAAAGAATCGGAAGAGTCTGCATAGAGCAAATGCCCTCCTTTTCTAACACTTGCTTCAGCAATGGGTCGATAATTTGCTTGAAAATGGATGTGTTTGTCTGGGGTGACAAAACTGTAATCGCTCCCATATAAGAGAGTGTAGAAGGGGAGTATAATAAGGAGTTTTTTAATCATAGGCCCATTTTGTTTGATCCTCTTTTTTTTGTAAATCTCTAATTTTAAACGAGTTTTGTGCAGAAATTGTTTTAATTTATTGTAATTCTCAAATATGTTATAATTATCTCATTCCTATAATTTAACTATGAGATAACTATGAGTGGAAATTCTGTACAGCTAATAGGGCCGAAACCTGTGTCTTTTTTGTCTCCTGCTCGTCCTCGAAGTAATTCCCAAGAGTTTAATGAAAATACCTCTCCTGCACCCTCTCCTGTATCCACTCCAAGTTCTCATAATCGGGCTAGCCCCAGTAGTAGTTCAAGATATTCAGGGGTAGCAAGATTACTTTATACCCCTTCTCCTCAAGGAGTGAGAACAACTCCTTATAGAGCACTTTTTAGCCCTCCTCCATCACTCAATATAAGACCGGCACTCTTTAAGATGTTCCGTAATTTAGAGACTACTAGTACGATGTCTCCCATTATAGAAGGTTTGGCTTCTCATGGTCGAAGCGTTACTCCTCCTCCAGAGCGAAGAGTGGTTTTAGGGGAACTCCCTGTTACTAGAGATAACGAACCTAGCCTCCCTTTAACGCGTCCGGTTTGGAATCCTCGCCCACTTGCGCAATCTTATGCGTATGATCGATTCATTCCTGTAAGGGATCCTTTGCTTCGTGACGATGATTATGCAGCTGGCCCTTCTTCTGTTCCTGCTCTTTCTTTTCATCGAAATCCTCGTCAGCAGATTCTCGTTGATGAGATTGATCTTCCAGAAGAACCTTCGGGAGTGCTTCCTGCCAAAGATATGGTAAATGATGTATATCGTAGAATCATCGATGCAAATGACAAATTCTTTGCAATCGCCATTCAGAAAACTGTTACCGTCAAGAATAGTAAGAATCTGGAAAATTCTAAACCTGTTTTAGTTTATGATTTTTCTGAAAAATTCCTGCCTCATGAAGAGATCACCTCATTGAAGTTCTATGAAGAAGATAGGTTAATGATAGGAACATCAGGGGCCAATGTTTACTTATTAGCAATAGATGGATCAGTAACCGGTGATCCCCTTTCTTTATCTGCTTTAAAAGTGGAAACGGATACAAAAATTTACTCTTTTGCTTGTGATAGATTAAAAAACACTGTCTATACAGGCGGCTCAAGTAACAAATTGATTTCTTTCGATCCTCGAACGCAGGTTGTTTATGCCCCTTTTCAACTAAAAGAAGGAGATGTCGCTTTAAATATCGCCATGGATCCTCAAGGAAGGCTTATTGTAGGGACTCTAAACCATCGAGTGGAAATATTTGATATTAGGCGAGGCGATGTTCCTGTAAAAGTAATCAATGAACATCATGCCGGTATCAATGGAATCGCGTTTATGGATAACTGTTTCATTACTGGGGGAGGAACTGGTGATGGATTCTTACGCATGTTCGATTTAACCACTTTTAATCGCCTTCAAGCCTATGATACGGGTGCCCAAATTACCGATCTGGCATATGCGAATAAAACTCTTATCGTAACCCAAGGATATTCCACGCCTGGGACCTTATTCATCCATCTTCCAAAACAAGGTTTTTCCATGATTGATGCTCCAACAAGTTTTGTTCCTACAAAAGAGAGAGCCTTAAAAGTAACAACTACACCTGATGGACAAAAAGCTTTTGTAGCTTCAGCTAACAAGACTGTTTCTTATTTTTTCTTGCAATATCCTGAAAAACAACCTCATTGGGAATCGATTTTTTCCTTTTTCAACACCCCACACACAATCAGATGAACTATGAACTATGAATGATGAACGCTGAACGGAAGAAAGAAAGAAGGTTTAGATTTCTTTCCCTCTTTAGTTTAGCGTTCATCGTTCAGCGTTCATAGTTTCTCCTCTCATGCGGAGGAGTTCTTTTTCTTTGGAGTTTTGGTTGAGAGGTTCGATGAATCCAACTGTTCGATTGTCTATTTCTTTTTTGTAGATCCGGATGTTTTGGTCCCCTTTTTTGGCAACTTGAGGAAAATGGGTAATACAGAGCACTTGCCTGTAGGAGCCAAGAGTATGGAGCATTTCTCCAATGGTAGAGGCAGTTTCTCCTCCCACATTGGCATCGATCTCATCAAAAATCAGAGTGGGGGTATTGTTTTTTTCTGCAAGAGTGGTTTTTAAAGAGAGCATGAGACGGGAGAGCTCTCCACCGCTCGAACACTCTTTTACCTTGAGTAGAGGTTCCCCTTTGTTTGTTTTTAGATAGAATTCGACTTGATCTGCTCCGTGAGAAGTTAGGGGTTGCTCTTTGATTTGAATGGTAAATTCTGCGTCGGGCATATTGAGCAAATGCAGACTTTTGCTGATTTTTTTCTCTAAGGCTTTGGAGGCTTTTTCCCTTTTAATTGTTAACTCATTTGCAAGGGGGATGGTATCTATTTCTAAGAGTTCTTTTTTGGTAGTTTCAAAAGCTTCCTCGAGATGGGCAAATACGTGAAGTTTTTCTTCGAGACTTTTTTTGAAATTTTGGATCTCATCAAGATGATTTCCATATTTTCTTTTAAGCTTTGCAAGGAGACTTAGACGGCCATCTACGTAGGCAAATCTTTTTGGATTATTTTCCAAATTGTGCATGGAAGAATTCATTTCTCGAAGGGCTTCTTTTGCGTTTACAAGGGCTTCTTCAATGTGGGAATTTGGATAGAGAGCTTTGGCTTTTGCCAGATAGGTGATCGACGCTCCTAGGTTTTGTTCAATGAGTTCTGATTTTTCTAGGAGTTCGTTTATCGAAACAAGTTTTTTATATTCTTCAAAAAGAGATTCTTCTTCGTTAAAATCTACACCATTTAGCTCTGTTAGCTGGGTTTCAATAAACTCTTGTTCCCTCTCTTTTTGTTGAAAGAGATTTTCAAGATGGAGAAGTTTTTCTTTTAACCCTTTTTGTCTTTCATAAGAGGCAGTAAAAGGGGCAAGATCAATTTCCCCGTAAAGGTCGAGAAGCTCTCTATGTGTTTCTGAAGCCAAAAGCTCTTTATTTTCATGCTGACTATTGAGATCGATTAAGGTTCCCCCTAATTTCTGCAAAGTAGCAAGAGTCACCATTTGATCATCAATAAAGCATCTATTCTTTCCATCCCTTTTGAGCTCTCTACGAATGGTCATGCCATCAAAAACAGCTTCTATAACAGCAATCTCAGACCCTTTGCGGATTAAAGTGGAATCACCCCTCATTCCCATCGCAAGGGCAATCGCATGGGTAAAGGCCGTTTTTCCAGCCCCTGTTTCTCCTGAAATGATCGTGAGTCCTGTCTGGAGCTCGAGCTCAGCAGATTCAATCAGGACCAAATTTTTGATGCTTATCTTTCTAAGCATTCGCTCCTCGTTTTAAAGTGGAGTTTTGCAACTTTTTCTAGGACCTGTTCTCCCATGCTGGCAACAAGTGCTTTTCCTGTGGCAATCACCTGAGCTGATACCCCTTTTGGGAGTTCTTTGTTGACCTGTTTCCCAAGAGACTCCAGCCCCTCTAGAAAGGCAGCTCTTGCTAAAATAGATGCTGCAGCAACAACAGGATCCTCTTCTGCTCGGTGTCTTTGCGTGAGTTTTACTTGGATCTGTTTGCGCTCTAAAGCATTTTCTACTAAATCTTCACTTGCAAACTGATCGATAATCACCTCTGTGCATTTCGTCTTTTCTACAAGTTCTTGGATAGCGGTGGCATGCCCCCAAGCAAGTAATCTATTGAGATTTTTAAAATTGTCGTAAAGCTCGTTATATTTTAGAGGGGAGAGGCGCACAATCGAATGGGGGCATATGACCTTAATTTTTTTGCTTAGGGTTAAAACAGACTTATCAGCCATCTTCTTGCTGTCTTTTACACCAATTGCGAGCAATTCTTTGATTTTTGCTTCGTCTGCCTGAACACCTGCAATGCAAAGAGGTCCAAAAAAGTCCCCCTTACCCGATTCATCAATACCTATACGCGCTGTCATGCTTACATTGACTTCGGGATAATCAAAAGAAAAAGTCTTCAAAATTTCTGGTTCCAAATAAAAAGAGATAAACTCTTCTTTATCTTTGCCTTGAACCGTTAATTTCCCCGAGCTATACAGAGTACAAGAAACCCCTTTTTTTACTGCTGAAAATAACGTATAAGGGGGTGCCGTAAATACAAATCCTTGCGCTGCGAGATCTTCTCGTAATTTGCCCTCAAGCGAAACATCAATCTTAGCTACAAAACAGGTCATGCCCCAACAATAATCGATTCACGAAAAAAAGGATAGCCTGCTTTGTTTTTTTCATTGTTTCTGCTTGCTCCATTAGTTGGTCTCCCTTATTGTAGAATGAGATCATTTGGAGAGAGGGTTTTTATGAGTGAAGAGGTAAGACGCCTTGGCGTTGTATTGAAAGCAAAGCGGAAAGAGATGCATTTAACATTGAAAGAAATTGAAAATGCTACATCGATCCGTTCGAGTTATATTGAGGCAATTGAAGAGGGGAAAATCAACGAGTATATTTCTGGCGTGTATGCGCAGGGGTTTATCAAGCAATACATTTCCTATTTAGGAATGGATGCGGATAAGCTTTTGCATGAGCACCCCCTTGCATTTAAATCTGTTGCAGAGAAGCATGAGTTTTCCTATGGAATTGGCACATTAGAAGTAAGAGGGAGTTTAGGCGGGGGAGTGAAATGGCTTCCTAATTTAATGTGGGCAGGAGTTTCTGCAGCTGTTATTTTAATGGCCTACTTTTTAGCAAAGTATATGGGCGTTCTGTGAACCATTTAGCTAAAGAGAAATCGCCTTATCTCATGCAGCACGCAAATAATCCCGTGGATTGGTATCCATGGGGAGAGGAGGCGTTTGAACTTGCAAGAAAAGAAGATAAGCCGATTTTTCTTTCTATTGGCTATGCGACGTGCCACTGGTGTCACGTAATGGAAAAAGAGTCTTTTGAGAATCCTGACATTGCCAAGAGGATGAATGAAACTTTTATCAACATCAAGGTGGATAGAGAAGAGCTTCCTCAAGTCGATAATTTTTACATGGAGTTTGCTCAGGCGATGATGTCCTCTCCAGGGGGATGGCCTTTGAATATTTTGCTCACTCCAGATTTAAAACCTTTTTTTGCCGTGACCTATCTCCCCCCTTCTACTAAAAAGGGGCTTATGGGGCTCACTGAATTTTGTGAGCAAATTCACTCTCTTTGGACAAGTGAAGAAAAAAATCACCTAATTGATCAGGCAGAAGAGCTTCTTGAAATTATGGAGCATTCTTTTCAGGCCAAAGGGGAGGAGCTCCCAGATGAGATGGAAATTTCCTATGCTGCACAAAATCTTTTTTCTGTTGCAGATGAAAACTATGGGGGAATAAAAGGGGAGCCGAAATTTCCTTTAGGGTATCAGGCAGAATTTTTGCTCCAGTACGCAAAAGCTAAAAAAGATAGTCGTGCTATTTATTTTGTGGAGTTGACTCTTGGATCTATGTACAAAGGGGGGATCTACGATCACTTAGGCGGGGGATTTTCCCGATACAGTATTGATGAAAAGTGGCAAATACCCCATTTCGAAAAGATGCTCTATGATAATGCGATCTTGGCTAAAACCTATTGCCAAGCTTGGAAATACACGAAAAAAGAAAATTACAAAAAAGTATTTCAAGGAATCATCGAGTATGTTTTGAGGGAAATGACCCATCCTGACGGGGGCTTTTATTCGGCAGAAGATGCAGATTCAGATGGACATGAGGGTCTTTTTTATACATGGGATTACAAAGAAATTCTCGATTCTTTAAAAGAAGATGGGGAAACGTTTTGCCATGCGTATGGAGTTACCAAGGAAGGAAATTTTGAAGGGAGAAATGTTTTACATCTTGTAAATGGGGATGAGGGATTAGAATCTTGTAAGAAGATTCTTTTTGAAGAGAGAAGCAAACGGAACCGCCCATTTAAAGATGATAAAATTTTGAGTTCTTGGAATGGCCTCATGATTGATGCCATGGCGTCTACAGGATATACAGATGCAGCGCTAAAGGCCGCAGAATTTATTAAGAAAAATCTTTGGAAAGAGGGGCGCCTGTTTCGTAGATTTAGAGATGGAGAGGCGAGATTTTCCGCCGGACTTGATGAATACGCCTTTATGATTAAAGGGGTCCTTTCCCTTTATGAAGCAGGAATGGGAGATCGTTTCTTAGAATGGGCGCTTGAAATGACAAAGATTTTAGAGATCGAGTTTAAAGCAGAACATGGGGCTTTTTATCAGACCGATTCTCAAGAAACTCTTCTTTTTCGGAAATGTGACTTTTATGATGGAGCAGAACCTTCTGGAAATGGGGTTCACTTAGAAAATCTTCTTCGCCTCTATCAAGCAACGTTTAATGAGCATTACTTGACACAAGCGGAAGATATTTTAAAGGCTGCTCACGAATTTATGAAAACGTTTCCGCCGGGAACTTGTTACCACTACATGGGTCTTCAGAGGTATTACGATAAGTTAGCCCCAACTGTTGCCATTGTCCTGGATGAGAGTCGTTCTCTTGAAAAAGAAATAAAAGAACTTCTTAGCTCAAAATTCTGTCCACACGCATTTATCATGTGGAATCCTGTTGATAAAAAACCTATTGATGGACAAACAACAGTATATATTTGTACTCAAGGTGTCTGTAATGACCCTTTGATAAAAAAGGAAGATATAGTAAAAGCAATTCAAGCACTGTAGAAATGAGAGGAAAGATGAAAGTATTAGGCGATTTTTCACTTATTAAAGAACTTGGAGAAGGGGCTCTTGGCAAAACCTTTTTAGCTGAGCACAGATTATTAAAACGCACCTTTACCTTAAAAGTTTTGGCTGAAGAATTCTCTAAAGATCCTGGGTTTATTACACGTTTTGAAAAAGAGATTGGTGCAATCGCATCTCTCGACCACCCTAACATCGTAAAAGTTCATAATGTCTCTTCTTCTGATGGCTCTTATTACTTAGTTTCAGATGATGTGGGTCAGCCTCAAAACTTGTTTGCTTATTTGGACAAAAGAGCACTTCCCTTTACAGAAGAAGAGCTACTAAAAACGGTTCATCAAATAGCAGCTGCAATTGACCATGGAAAAGTCGCTCACTTAGGGATCAAACCTTCGAATGTTCTCATCAAAGAAACTGAAGAGGGACTTCATGTCTATTTAACAGACTTTGGATTAAGTAAGGTTGTGACTCTTCCATCCTTTTTAAAAAAATTGCAACAAGAGTTTTCTCAGAATCTTCACTTTATGCAAACATTTAGTTTTTTAGCTCCTGAACAAAAAAGAGGGGATCTATCTATTGATGCAAGAGCAGATGTCTATGCCTTTGGAGCTCTTATCTACTTTATTTTGACAAGAGAGTTTCCCGATGGGATTTTTGAGTTGCCAAAATTTGCTCATTATAAGCTTCCCTGGGATCAGTTGATTTTTCGCTGTATGCAAAAAGATCTGGCAAAACGACCTTCCACTATTAAAGCCGCATTAGAAGAGCTCCTTCCAACAGGACGTAAACCTGTGTTAAAGCCTCAAGAACTTGAGAGGCCTGAATTTGACGCAGATCCTGGAGCGATTTTTCAGACAGAGCTCACGATTGGAAAATACCAGCCAAAAATTCAAGAACAAGTAGATATTGCTCCAGAGCTTACGGAGATGAAAATCATTGATAAAGGAACCTACAAAAGAGGGAGCGATAGTGGTGCAAGAGATGAACTGCCAAGACATGCTGTAAATGTCGATTCTTTTGCGATTGATCTTCACCCTGTGACCAATGAACAGTTTGTCCTATTTCTGGAAGCTTTGGGCGGAGAAAAAGATGTGCAAAACAACGATATTATCCGTTTAAAAGATTCCCGTATTAAAAGAACGGGAGGAAAACTCATTATCGAAGCGGGATACTCTAAACACCCTATAGTAGGGGTTACTTGGTATGGCGCTATTGCTTATGCAAAATGGGTAGGAAAACGGCTTCCTACAGAAGCTGAATGGGAAATAGCAGCAGCAGGTCCCTCAGAAATGATCTATCCTACAGGTAGCAATATTGAACGTTCTCAAGCAAATTTCTTTAGTTCTGATACAACTGCAGTCATGAGTTATCCTGCCAATGGCTATGGACTTTATGATATGGCTGGAAACGTCTATGAATGGTGCCAGGATTGGTACGAATATCACTATTATGATGCTTCGGTGCAAGAACCCAATAATCCAAAGGGTCCGGTTCAAGGTGTGTATCGAGTCCTTCGAGGAGGGTGTTGGAAAAGCCTTAAAGAAGATTTACGCTGTGCTCATCGACATCGGAATAACCCGGGCAGCATGAATGGAACCTGCGGCTTTCGCTGCGCTACGGATGTCTCTTGATGAGAAAGAATATTATTGAGTTTAAGAGAGCGAGCTTTAAACGGGTGTTGAATGTGACCGATCTTTTCGCGATCGGTTATGGAGATTTAGGCTCCTCGATTTATTATGCTTTAGGGATTACGGCCCTTTACGCGCTTGGCGCAACGCCCATTGCACTTGCACTTGCCGGTTTTGTTTTTATTTGCACAGCTTTAACTTATGCTGAGATGACCTCTGTTTTTCAAGAATCTGGAGGATCAGCTAGCTATGCACGTCATGCCTTTAACGATTTAATCTCTTTTATTGCAGGCTGGGGGCTTTTATTAGATTATATTGTAACAATTGCCATCTCGGCTTTCTCTGTGCCCCCTTATCTTTCCTATTTTTTTCCTGACTTCAAACTGATTGGGGTGCAAACCGGTTTTAGCGTAGGACTCATTGCCATCTTGTTTCTTGTAAATGTTTTCGGAGTGCGTCAGTCAACTAGAATAAGTTTTATTCTTGCAAGTGTCACGATTATCACTCAAGGGTTAATCATTTTAATTGGGGCTGTTTTCCTTTTTAATCTTCCTTATATTTTTTCTCATATGCAGATCAATATTTTAGGAATGGATTGGTCTCCTACTTGGCCTGAATTTTGGAAGGGGACTGCTATGGCGATGGTAGCGTATACAGGAATAGAATCGATTGCGCAGCTTGGAGCTGAGGCAAAAATTCCTTCAAAAACAGTTCCTAAATCGATTATGATCACCATGTTTTTTTTGGTGGCCATTTATATTGGAATTTCTGTAACTGCTCTATCTGCAATGAGCCCGCAGCAATTAGGAAAAGATTTTCTCAATGATCCTATTGCAGGAATTGTTGCTCACCTCCCTTTTGCAGCTAGCTTTCTAAGGCCATGGATTGGGATTTTAGGCGCCATTATTTTGATTGTTGCAGCTAATGCAGGATTGATAGGAGCCTCTAGACTCTCCTACAATATGGGAGAGTACTACCAGCTCCCTAATATGTTTAGAAAGCTTCTTCCTGGGGCTAGAACCCCTGTGATTGCGCTTGCTTTTTTTGCCTTTGTAGCGGCCCTTGTGGTTGTCTGGAGTCGTGGAAAACTTGCTTTTCTAGCCGACCTTTATAACTTTGGTGCGATGCTTGCTTTTTTCTTTGCACACCTTTCGCTGCTCGCTTTGCGGATTAAACAGCCCCACTTAAAACGTCCTTTTAGAGCTCCCTTAAATATAAAATTTGGAAAATTTTCTCTGCCCATGACAGCTATTATAGGGCTTTTGGCCACAGCTAGCGTTTGGGTGCTTGTTGTGATTACAAAACCTGAAGGGCGTTATTTAGGGTTTACATGGATGATATTAGGTCTTGCCATGTTTTTTACCTATCGCTACAGAAAAAGGCTTTCTGTATCTCAAGTAACTATTGAAAAGATCAAAATTCCTAAGTTTGAATCTCTATCTGTAAATAAAATTCTTGTTATTACTCAAGATAGTGCCAATCTTGAAGCTTTGCAAGCAGCCTGTGAACTTGCAAAATTACATCGTGCCGAAGTTACCGGGTTTAATCTTTTAGAGATCCCTCCTTCCATGCCTTTAGACGCTGAATTACCTGTAAGGGTAAAGATTGCTGAGGCTGCACTTAAAAATGCCAAAGCGATTGCTGAAGATTTGAATGTGGAAGCAAACTTTGGATTCTTAAGAACCCGCTCTTTTTCAGGAACAGCATTAACGCTTGCTAAAGAAGGAGATTTTGATCTCATGATTTTAGGTTTGGACAAAAAAGCGAAAGAAAAAAATGTTCATTATGAAAAAATCATTACAAAAGCCGGATGTCATGTCTGGATCTGCAGCTAAAAACAGGGGAGATTAACGCAAAGGCGCAAAAACGCGAAGACGCAAAAAGAATGGAATAATATATAGATAAATTCTTTTTGCGTCTTTGCGCTTTTGCGCCTTTGCGTTAAAAAAAACCTACCAACCTCCAAACTCTGCGTGCGTGCCCGATCTTCTTCGGTTTCTTTTTTTCTTCTTCTTTTTTTAGGTGATGGTATATAAGTTAGGAAAAACTTAACTAATGGGGGATAGACAATGAATCAAACTACAATTGCAGGCCATTTAGGTGCAGATCCTGAAGTCCGTTTTACATCATCGGGACAAAAAGTAACGACCCTTCGTGTTGCAGCACGCGTAAGAAGAGGTTCTAAAGACAAAGAAGAAACAATTTGGTGGAGAGTTTCTGTTTGGGGTGACCAATTTGATAAGATGATTGCCTACTTGAAAAAAGGAAGCCCAGTAATTGCAGTTGGAGAGATTAATAAGCCTGAAATTTTTACAGATAAAGAGGGACGTCCTCAAATTTCGATGAGCATGACGGCCTATCAACTATCTTTTAGCCCGTTTGGCAAACCTGATTCTGCTGAAGGTTCTCATTCACATCAGTCGGTTCACGCAACTCAGGAAGCTCCTGCTTTGATGGGAGAAACAGCATTTGGACAAGGTAAAACAGCACAGGTGTTTAGCGATGACGAAATTCCTTTCTGATCTCCTTATTTTGCCATTTTGGCAAGGTAAAAAGCCTGAAGTAGCTTGCAAATCAAAAGAGTTTACCTCTTTGATTAAAGCGCCTATCGAATCTGGAGATTTTTTAGGCAAAGAAGGGGAAACTCTTCTGGTCTATCCAGGTAAAGGGAAAGAAGAGCGGGTGCTTCTTCTTGGCTTAGGCAAGAAGGAGGAGTCTACTGCTGAAAAACTCAGACGTTCTTACGCTGCTGCAGTAAAACTTGGGCTAAAGAAGAAATGCAAAAATCTGAGTGTTTTTGCACCAGATGGAGATGTTAGACCTATCGCCGAAGGGGTCTATTTAAGCAATTACGCTTTTAACGAACTAAGAACAGAAAAGGCTCCTGTTTTTACAAAAATAACTTTTTTAGACTTTTCTAAAGACGATCTTGCTATTTGCAAAAAAATCGAAAGCATCGCTTTTTGCGTCCATTTTGCAAGAGACCTTGTCAATGGCAATGCGGATGACATCACTCCACAAGCCTTATCGAAAATAGCAAAAGAGCTTGCAAAAGAATATCCCAAGGTTAAAACAACGGTTTTTGACAAAAAACGGATTGAACAAGAAAAGATGGGATTGCTTTTAGCAGTAAATCAAGGTTCTCATAGAGAGCCAGCATTTATTATTTTAGAGTATATGGGTGACCCTAGCTCTAAAGACAAAACAGCTATTATAGGCAAAGGGATTACGTATGATACAGGTGGTTTAAATCTTAAGCCTACAGGTAGCATGGAAACAATGAAGTGTGACATGTCGGGTGCTGCAGCTGTTTTAGGTACGGTACATGCTGCTGCCAAAATTGGGCTAAAAGCAAATATCATTGGTGTGATCCCTTCCACAGAAAACGCAATTGGTCCAAACAGCTATAAACCAGGGGATGTGTTTAAAAGTTACGAAGGGACAACTGTTGAAATTACCAATACTGACGCAGAAGGAAGATTGGTTCTTGCGGATGCTCTAAGTTATATTCAGAAAAATTATTCCCCAAAAAGGATGATCGATTTGGCTACTTTAACTGGCGCTATTGTTGTTGCCTTAGGAGAAGAGATCACAGGTTTATTTTCTAACGATGATAAACTTGCAAAAGAGCTTGTAAAAGCTGGAGAGGCCACAGGAGAAAGAGTTTGGCCTATGCCTTTACTTCAGGATTATAAAGAAAAACTGAAATCTCCGATTGCAGACATGCAAAATGCTCCAGGACGTGCAGCTGGCTCCATCACAGCAGCTTTATTTTTAGAACATTTTATAAAAGATGTTGCCTGGGCCCATCTTGATATTGCAGGAACTGCTTATACTTCAGATGCAAAGCATTATAATCCCTCGAAAGCTACTGGTGTTGGGGTGCGTCTTTTGCTTGAGCTTCTGGAACAATGAAGCTACTAGAATTTCTAAAAAATAAGTATGAAGGCAAGTATTCTGTAAAGCAGCTGAAGAAAATCATCGACTCTAAAGGATGCTTTGTTGGCGGGAAGGTAGTGACAATCTCTACCCGCCTTGTGGATCCTGCAGAAAAGATAGAAATTGACCCTTCTGTTTTAACGCAGTCTGAAAATGAAATTCTCTATGAAGATGATCAGCTTGTAGTTTGCAACAAAAGTGTGGGTGTTATCTGTGAAGCTAAGACCTTTACCCCTTTAATCCTTGTTCATAGGCTCGATAAAGAAACATCAGGGGTACTCATCCTTGCCAAATCCTTAGAGGCAAAAAAAAGGATGGTGGCTCTTTTTAAAGAAAAAGCAGTAAAAAAATCTTATCTAGCTATTGTAGATGGAATTCCCAAAAAAGAAGTAGGAAAAGTTGATTCTCCCATAGAAAATCAAGAAGCTGTAACCCACTGGAAACTGTTAAAAAAAGGGAAAAACGCCTCCCTTCTTCTTTGTGAGCCTATCACGGGGCGTACCCATCAGATTAGAATCCATCTTGCGCAAATAGGGCATCCCATCCTAGGCGATCTTGTTTACGGTAAAAAATTCCACTGCCGTTTTCCAGCTCAAAGGCATCTTCTCCACGCTTACTCCATTTTCTTTGAAAAGCACAAAATCATAGCCCAACTTCCCAAAGATTTTCTTTATGCTATTAAGCAGTTAGGCTTGAAAACATGAAAATATTGATTGTGAAGACATCTGCAATAGGGGATATTATTCACACTTTTCCTGTGGTGGATTACTTGCGCCACCGTTTTCCCAAGGCTGAGATTGATTGGGTGGTAGAAAAAGGGAATAGAGCTCTCGTAAGTGCGCACCCTGAAATCCATAAAGTCTATTCTGTCGATACTCAAACTTGGAGAAAAGGGGTTTTTACCTCTTCTACGTGGCAGCAAATCAAAGCATTCAAATCTGAGCTTGCTCAAACTTCCTACGATCTCCTTTTTGATTTACAGGGCAACACTAAGTCAGCTTTCATTACATTTTTTGCAAACGCAAAAGAAAAAATCGGCTTTGGTTGGGATACAGTCAAAGAAAAGCCTAATATGCTTGTCACAACAAAGCGGTATTCCACCCCGCCTGGCATGAGCGTAAGAAAGAGAAATCTTCATCTAGTAAAAAGCTATTTGGGAGAGCTTCACCAGCTTCCTCGAAAAACCACCTTAACTCTTACCTCTGAAGAACAAGCCCGCCTCGATTCAATTCTTATTCATTCTATAACCTACATGGTAGCCTTTGGCTCAAAATGGACTAACAAGCGTCTTAGCGTGGATGTGCTGCAAGAATTCCTTTTGAAACTCAGTGCTAACTTTATGTTTGTATGGTCGACTCCTGAAGAGAAAATAATTGCAGAAAAGTTAGCGCAATCTTTTCCTAATAGCACAACTCTTGGGGATCTTACACTTCCTTTATGGCAAGCAATTATGCAAAAAGTGGATTGTGTGATTGCGATGGATTCCGCAGCACTACACCTGTGTGCTACCACTTCCACACCCACATTCAGCGTTTTTGGCCCCTCCCTCGCATCTATTTTCAAACCCGATGGAGAGCAGCATGTTGCCATCCAAGGGACGTGTCCTTACAACAAAACGTTTGCCGAACGATGTCCTATCCTCCGCACCTGCAAAACCGGCGCTTGCATCCGCAACATCACCGCTGATCAGCTTTTTGAAAGTTTCAAAAAGCTGACAACTATCTCACCTTACGCAAAATAGACTGTCGCCAGTTCATCGTTTCCCCTTGCGTTCATCGTTTATTGTAGGAGGAGGTCAAAGTTGATGTGGGATTCGACAATGGAGACAGCTTCCCTGACTTTTTCCAGGTCTTCTTTTTGGATTTTAGCAGTAAATAGGGAGATCATTTTCATCGCCGTATGAGAGTGGACAGGAGCATAGAGCATCGGGATATTCGCGTTTTGCAACTCGAAGATGATCTGCGCTCTTGGGGGATGGTCACCTGTTAAAATCATGCCCGCTTCAAGATCTTGCTCACCATTTTCAGCAATGGTTTCGAGGATAATATCTTCCCTGTTTGCAGGAGTGATGATTAGGTGTTTTTTCGGACTGAGTTCTTTGTAGGTATCAACATAGGTAGCTACAAGACGGATATGAGAAAAATGACGCAAGCGGTGCTCGAGGCCAGTAAGAAGAGGGGAGTTAAAGAGGTTTTCATAATCTTTCATAGAGGCAGCGCTAAGAAGCGGGTCAAAGGGGATAGCGCCCAGAAGGGGAATATCCCATCTAGAAAGAGCTTTTGTCATGTAGTGGATGATCATTTCCCGTTTTTCAGGAAGGACTCGATTTAAGATCACACCCGCAACTTTTATCCCATGCTTTTCACAAAGGGCCTTATTTAAGGCAAGTTCGTCGAAAGTGCTCCCAAGTCCTCCTGACCCAATTAAGATCAAAGGAAGGGCTAAATGGGCGCAAACCTGAGCGTTATTGAGGTTGATGATAGAGCCAACGCCCACATTGCCTGTTCCCTCGACAACGGTATGAGCATGACTAGAAGAGATCTCATGATAGGCTTTTTGAATTTTTGAAGAAAGATCAAGTTCTTTTACTTTTCCATCGAGGAAGTTTCTGGTAAATCCTGAGGGTAAAAGAATGGGGCTCATCGAGCTATAAGAAGAAGAAATTTGGAAGTAGTCTTTAAACAAGAGGACATCTTTATCAACAAATACCCCTTCTTGCAACTGGACATGCTCTTGTCCAACCGGCTTCATGAAGCCAACATTCTCAAACCGCTTTTTCAGGCCTGAGACAATTCCGAGACAGGTGGTTGTTTTTCCTACGTGCTGGCCTGTTGAGGCAATGAAGAGTCCTTTACCGTACATAACAAGTGCCTAATGGTTTGTTTGGTCTCTTCGAAAATCTCTTCGAATGAAAGACTTTCGACTTCTTCCAACGTAAACCATTTTACATCATTAGGCAAGGGGTTCTCAGTTTTTGGTTTTGTTAGATAAATAAAATCGATGTGTTGATGTGCGGGTTTATCTTTATAGGCGGGGAACTCTTCTAGAAGGCAAAGATAAGGCCTTAGAATGCTTTTCGCATTCCAAAAATCGACTTTAATATTTTCTTGTTCGATGATTTCTACTTCAAGACCAGTTTCTTCCATCACTTCCCGGTGCATCGCTTCGACAGGGGTTTCGTTTTCTTCTAAGTGGCCGCCAGGAGGGAGCCATCGGCTAAATTTTGGATGCAATAAAAGAAGAACTCGCCCTTCTTGAATAATGTATGCTGTAGCTGTAAATTGTCTCAAATCTCAACCTTGTGATCCCTTAAATAAGGCTTGATGACAAGATAAACAATTCCGAATTTCCAGGAAACCTGTTTCATCGAAACAAGATTGCCAAGCCCTCCGATACGATTGTCCACAACTTTTCTAACGGCGTTAGTAAATATCCCGGCATTTGCTTTCTTTGTGATTTTATTTACAACTTCTTTCCTTTTTTTCTCTCTGCTCCTTTCTGCAGTGGTTCTATCTGTTTCAGAGGGAGGTTCATATTCAGGTTTGTATTTCTGATTTTGTAGTTTTAGCAAAGCAGTAGAGAGTTTTTTGATAGCTGTGTTTTTTGCATTATTTTTTAGGACAGCTTCTAAGCCAAGGATCCCTGCATTAACGGCTGGTGTGCGCGCTCTTGTTTTTATATCAATAAATGTTTCTGTCCAGGTAGAGGCATCGCCGTTTACTGCCCTTTGAAAAGCTTTGATATTTTTAAGCGCTGGATTTTCTGTGGTATCTTCTAGTGCGGGGGTAATATCAAAGAGAATTTCCGCGATTTGGCGGAGTCTAGCTTCTCTTGCTTTTGCGACATCTTCTAAAGAATGTGGGAGATGACTTTTTTCTTGCTGTTGGTCTAAGGATCCGGAAACGGTATTTAAAAGATCTCCAATCATTTGATCCATATCGTACTTATAACCGTAATCATCGGTTTTTGTGCTGATAGCGGAAATAGTTTCATCAAGAGCAAACTTAATATAGTCTTTCATATAGCTTTTAATATAAAACTTATTAATTATTGCTTGAGGAAGAAGGACAAAAAGAAGCCAAGGAAGAACAAATATGATAGTCAGCAAGAATTTTACAAAATAGCATAGACCGTTTAAGAAGAGATTTTTTGAGGAAATTTTATCGAAAACATATTTTACAAGATCTTGAGCAAAATGGAGTTTTAAACTGTAATCCTCTACCAACACATCTCCTAACTTTACTAGAATTTCTTCAAACTTTGTTGAAACCATCCGTTTTTCTGTATCTGAAATGGGCGGTTTTTCGCAAACTTCTTGGAGCTTTGATTCAGGATCGGTTCCTGTAATTGAGTCTGGGTTTTTAGCAATGAGATGGATGTTTTTTTCTAAATCAGTAATAAATTCATGTAAAAGATCTAATCTTCTTTGTGTATAGGTTTCAAGACCTGTATTTAAAATGTTATCGATACGTGTTCTTAGTTGTATCGAGAAATCTGTGATGAGCGACTTTACAACATATTTTAGACAGGGAAATGTGATGTTTTTAAGAATAAGCGTTTCAAAAAAACCAGAACTTTTTGCTTTAATTGCTTTACCAAAAAGTGTGTTTTTCTCTCCTGCTGTTCGGGGAGTTGTTCCGTTGTACATGATCTCTCTATAAAATTTTGTACCAACTTCACTTTTTGGGACTTTTAAGCCCACATTTTTTTCATAAATCAAATACATCGGAAGCCAATCAACAAGATGACCTGTAAAGGTGCTAAGCTCTTGGTCAAAGGCATCAGAGATAGATTTTTTCTGTTCGGTTGTTTCTGTAACGGGAGGAATTATTTGATCATAGTCGCTATGTGTATCTGTAACTATAGGTATGGAAGGGACCCAAGAAGTAAAATAAGATCCAACACTAGACAAGTAAGATGCCATGATTTCCTTAATTTAAATTGACTAATTATGTATATTTTACTACTTTCTTTTGTTTTCAGTCTACGTGTATTAATAATTATAACAATGGAGAATTTTAATGAAAAAATTATTGGATATTGCAGATCGATTATTGGGAGAAAATGGGTGCCCGTGGGATAAAAAACAAACTTTTCATTCACTCCAACCCTACCTTACAGAAGAGGTGCATGAAGTGCTTGAAGCTGTTGATGAAAACAATGACAAAAAAATTGTTGAAGAGCTGGGAGACCTTCTGTATAACATTGTATTTTATGCAAAGCTTGGGGAGACCCAAGGGCGATTTACTTGGGATGATATAGTAGAAAATATTTCGAATAAACTTATTTATAGACATCCCCATATATTTGGCGATGCCAAGGCAATGACTGCTGATGAAGTCGTTGATATCTACGAAAAGGCTAAAAGCCAAGAAAAAGGGAAAGAAGAGAGGAAACATCCTTTGGACGGGATTCCTCCCACTTTACCTCTCCTTGTTCGCGCGCAAAAGGTGTTAAGAAAAATCACCAAAGAGAAAGTCAAAGAGACTATTTCAGAGGAAGAAATTGCCTCTGAGCTTCTCAGTATTGTCTCTAAGGCCAACAACTCAGGTGTCGATCTAGAAAGCACACTGAGGCGTGCACTTACGACTCTAGAAAATCAATTCCGAAAAGAGTAAGAGAAATTTCTTCTTTCTTTATTGATGATCGTTTATCGTTTGATTTTTAGGAGATTTCTCATGCGTATTGCTACCTTTCTTGCACTCTCAATTTCGTCTGCGCTATTTGCTCATGATGCTAGTGAATGTAACAGATTTGGTGTTTTAGGGGAGTGGACGATGATGCGTAGATCTCAGCTTCAAGGCAAAAGTCTTGCAAATAACAGCAAAAAAGTTCGCACGTCTGCAACGGAGAGCTATACTGTTTTAAATTCTAAAGAAATAGAGTCTAAGTTTCACTATGAACCAGGTTATAGAGTAGGTGCTTATGCTTACGTTAGCCCGCAAACCACTTTTGAATTTTTAGCTTTGAACTGTGGAGAGTGGCATGCTACAAAAAGTGTTCATGCTCACCAGACTTTGAGTTTTTCTTTTAACAACCCAAATTATACTCATGATTTCAACAATGCATCTGAAGCAATAGGTGACTATAAATCAAACTTTTGGTCGACCGAATTGAATTATTGGGGGCATATCACACCTCGCGATGTCGATTATTTTTCCCTTTCTTGGATTGCAGGGGTTCGTTACATGAATATTACGGAGAGTTTTGAGCTAACTTACAAACAGCCAGGATACAAAAGTCATTATACTATTTCTGCTCATAATCATATGCCAGGTCCTCAGCTTGGGCTTGATCTTGAGATCACTCCCCAGGAGAGCTTACATTGGGACATCTTAGCTAAAGGTGGGGTTCTCATTGATTATTGCTGGCAAAAAACGTATCTAGGAGACTACAACGATACAGTGACCCTTCGTGATCACAAATCCTTTGATATTTCCTTTCCTTTTTACATAGAAGCGGAAGTTGCACTTGGTTACCAGCTAAATACCCACTTTAATCTTCATGGGGGCTACGATATGCTCTTCATTACAGGGACAGCTCTTGCGCCTGAACAAATTGACCGGGATGTCGATGCTGACGCCGGCCACCATGTTTACACAGGCGGCAATGCCATTATCCATGGGTTCTTTTTAGGACTCACGCTCGGATTCTAAAACGATGAATGATGAGGATTCACCTTAGCAACCTGAGTTTTGGGTTAAAGTAAGATTCTAGTTTGCGAGCGCAGCTCGCTTTGGAGTGCGGCAACTTGTTGCTGCTTTTCTCTTCAGCAATTTATTGCTGAACTTGGGCACAGCAATGAATTGCTGTGTCCGAAAGCGGCAACAAGTTGCCGCACTCCAAAGCGAGCTGCGCTCGCAGGGCCACCTCTATTTTCGCCGATGATCGGACGTAATCACCTGAGTTTTGGGTTTAATTCGCTCAGGATTAAACCCAAAACTCAGGTGGCTAAGAGGAGGTGGTGCATCTTTTCCGTGGGTTCCTCACATTCGTTCGTCACACCACGGCTAACAACTGCCATCGCTTTGCGATTTGATTACCGCTTCGCGGTTAAGAATCTGTTTAAACTTTTTATGAAAAATTAAAATCGGTTACGCATACGGGGGCGGTTACGGTTACGGAAGAGGGATTGCTGCTTCGCGCTGGTATTCGTTAACTCGTCGTAACAGTAACCGCCCCCGTATGCGTAACCGATATTTCTTTAAAAATTTTAAACAGGTTCTAAGATGAAAATCAGGTTTCAATAACAAAATCGGATGGTGTTCTTAACCGCAAAGCGGTCATCAAGTCGCGTAAGCGATGGCAGTTGTTAGCCGTGGTGTGACGAACGAATGTGAGGAACCCACGGAGAAGATCCTCTTATCCCATCCGAGCCAGGAACTGGCGACACTATTTTACGTAAGATGAGTTATTCATTACTCATCATTCATCGTTAAAAAAAAGCCGGAGATTTGCTCCTAGCACAAGACAGTGTCCTTAAGGCTGCTGCGTTCCCGCTCTGACCTGGTTCAGATTGCTTGTTCTAAAAGTTCCCCGGCAAAAATCAAGTATATAGGAATTCTAGGTTTATTTCAACGCTATTTGCCTCATATTTTCTAGTTTTGTAGAAGGGAAGAAAGTGGAAAGAATTTTTGGAGCTTTTTCCCCTTTTTCTGCCATGATGTTAGCGCTGTAGAGGCAAAGGCCCACGCCATGTCCTTCTCCGAACCCATTGAATTGGAGGAGATCTCCCTTAGCAGTAACGGTAAAATCATTACTTAACAGTCTGCTTTTACCAACGATTTTTTGGAATTGGAAAAAGTCAACATCTCGGATTTTATCCTTACTTTTAAGTTTAACTCCATAAACTTTACTTGAGTTCTTGTCTAGGTAAAGATCGAGCTCTTGGAGGTCGTTGCTACCAGATATTTTTGCGAGTTCTGTTTTAGTAAGTGCAAAGGACCATTGATGCTGGGCTCTATCTTTGGCAGCATAAGGAGCTTGTACTCCTTCTGGAGCAGCAGCTTCTTTTCTAAGAATAGAAGCATATTCAGCAGTTTTGCCAGCAGAGTCTTTTGTCCAGGAAGCAGGAAAAGGTTTGTTATTGTAGCTAAGTACCATGTGACGTGTGCTTTCAATAGCTTTATCAACATGGAGGTTTTGGAAAACAAGAGCATAGCCTTGGTAGCCAGAATCTTGGGCAGTCACATGCCAAAACACACTCGGGTTGCGATAAAGATGGTAGTAGATGTTTGTTCTTTCTACAATAGTAAGCGCATCCATCACTTCTTCACTAATAGGAGTTGGAAATTGTGTGCTCATAATGGAGCGAAGGTAATTTTCTACGTCGATTTCATTGATGATAGTATACCCTTTTTCATCGACATGAACTTCAACGCATCCTCTATATTGAATTCCGTTAACAAGAATAGAGCTTTGAGAATCTCCTGGAACAATTCTGACTTGAAAAGTCCCTGGAAGAGTTTCTCCCCACTTAATCCCTTTTTCGGTTACAGAAAATAGAGCGCAGTTGCCTCCTACGCCAGAGGAAATCTGGATCCCATCTTCAGGGTTATAGACTTGATAGCGCCCTTTGACTTCGAGCATGAAGTCTTTAGATGTTTTGCTCAAAAGCACTTTAATTGTAGCTGGTTTTGAGTGTTGAGAGAGATCTTTTTGTAGCCTCGCAGCATTCACAGGTTCGATTGCAGCAAAGACAAGAGTGCAGGCAATCAGTGCATAGTTTATTTTCATTGTTTGTTACTCCTTCCAAGATGTTCATAAGCTAGTTTTGTGGCCTCTCTTCCACGAGGGGTCCTTTTTATAAATCCTTGCATAATCAAATAGGGCTCGTAGACTTCTGATAGCGTTGTTTGCTCCTCTCCAATGGCCACTGCAAGTGTACTTAATCCTACAGGACCACCCCCATGATGATCAATAATAATCTCCAATATCTTTTTATCCATCTCGTCCAAGCCCCGATAATCTATCGAAAGCATTTCGAGGGCATCTTTTGCAATTTTTTGGTTAACTGTAGGAAATCCTCTCATCTGAGCAAAGTCGCGTACCCAGCGTAAAAGATTATTCGCAATACGAGGAGTTCCACGTGCTCTTTGTGCAATTTCAGCCGCGCCTTCTTTTTCCAATTTCATTTTTAATATCTGCGAAGAGCGGAGGATGATCGCTTCTAAAACAGGAGGTTCGTAATAATCAAGGCGACAGGTAAATCCAAAACGGGAGCGCATCGGGCTTGTTAGCAATCCAATTCTTGTGGTAGCGCCAACGAGAGTAAAAGGATTAAGTTTTACTTGGACGCTTCTAGCGCTAGGGCCACTATCGATGAGGAGGTCTAATACAAAATCCTCCATTGCAGGATATAAATATTCTTCTACCGTTCTATTTAATCTGTGAATTTCATCGATAAATAAAATATCTCGTTCTTTTAGATTTGTCAAAAGGCCTGCTAGATCTCCCGCTTTTTCAATCATAGGGCCAGATGTAACAACGAGGTTTACTCCCATGCTTTTTGCAAGAATATGTGCGAGTGTCGTTTTCCCAAGGCCAGGGGGGCCATAAAACAGGGCATGTCCAAGGGCCTCTCCTCTCATTTTGGCAGCACCCAAGAATACGTCGAGTCTGTCCCTTATGGTTTCTTGTCCCATAAATTCTTGTAAACTCTGAGGACGCAAGGGGGTCTCAAAGTTGTCATCTTCTTTTTTCCAAGTCGATTCAATGTAGGATGGGTCGCTCATATCAAAACTCTAGCAGGAAAACAATTTCGCAGGTATTGTTTTGTTAAGCAACAAAGGAGTTCGTATGAGTTTACAACCAGATCGTTGGATCCGGCAGATGGCAAAAAAATATGGGATGATTGAGCCATTTGAAGAGGGGCAAGTGAGAGTATCCAATGGAGAAAAAGTCATTAGCTATGGCCTTTCTAGTTACGGATATGACCTCCGTGTTGCAAGAGAATTTAAAATTTTTACAAACATGAACAATTCGATCGTCGATCCTAAAAATTTTAGGGAAGATGCTTTTATCGATTTTGAAGGGGATGTTTGTATTGTTCCTCCCAATTCGTTTGCTCTGGCAAGAAGCGTAGAATATTTTCGGATTCCACGGAATGTTTTAACTCTGTGTATTGGTAAATCAACGTATGCTAGATGTGGCATTATTGTAAACGTTACCCCTTTTGAACCTGAATGGGAAGGGTATGTCACTCTCGAAATTTCTAATACAACTCCTTTGCCAGCCAAAATTTATGCCAATGAAGGTTTAGCGCAAGTGCTCTTTTATGAAGCAAACGAGGCTTGTGAAGTTTCCTACGCAGATCGAAAAGGAAAATACATGGGCCAAATGGCGATTACGCTACC
>JABDHB010000005.1 GCA_013285775.1 Chlamydiota bacterium
TGGTGTGACGAACGAATGTGAGGAACCCACGGAAATTCGTATACCCACATCTGAGCCAGGAACTGGCGACAGTATTTTGCGTAAGGTGAGAATTAAGATCGGGCACGCACACGGGCACGGGCACGGGCTCGAAATCCGGAAAGAGAAGAAGGGCCAAACTATTTTCTCTTTCGAGCCCGAGCCCGTGCCCGATCTTCCCTTCTTTTTTGTTATCCGCTTTTCTTTTTGCCCATGGAATTAATGATCGTTTCTGTGTCGATCACTTCTGATAAGAAATGTTGTAAGATTTTTAGGATATAGCGGGGTGTGTTGTAGACCCCTGTTGTAGAAAACACAAGCTCAAGGTGGGGTTTTGTTTGGATCATAAGAGCCACAAAAGTCATTGTAGTGGGGTTGTCGTTAATGAGGCTGGGTACGATCCAGACGGCAAATTGATCGTTGAATAAAGTCACTTTGTCGTCAGTTTCAAGGACGTGGAAGTAATTGGAAAAGGAAGTAGTTGAGGTAATTTCGTCCAGTTGCGCATTATTTAGAAGCCCAAGGTCGTGCATCAGGTTGATATTTATAGAGATAACTCCGTCAGGAACCCATTTATGTAAATTTTGGGAGAATTCCTTATACGCATCTTCTAAGTGCACTGGATCGCTCATTTTTATCCCCTCTTAAGGTCAGTATAGGGCGTTTATAGGCCCATGTCAAGAATTTTATTCACATATCTCATCTTTCTTTGAACTTGTAAAGATCTAATTTTTTGGATAACTTAGTTCTCCTTATGCTTAAGATCATCTATTTAAGCTTGATAATATTCTCTTACTGTCTTCAGGCTAAGCCTCTTAAGACGGATGTTTCTGTCCCTATTGCCGTCCTTATAAATGCGGAAACGGGAGCTGTACTTTTTGAAAAAAATGCGCATTTAGTGATGCAACCAGCGAGTATTACCAAAATTGCCACCGCTTTATATGCCTTAGAAAGGAAAGGGAACAACTTAGATTTCCTTATTACTGCCTCACAGGATGCTGTGGGGGCAATTCCAGAAAAAACAAGGATGGCAAATCCCCTAAAGTATCCTCCTTATAGGTTAGAGGTAGGAGGCACTCATATTGGAATTAAGGTTGGAGAAGTTTTGAGTTTTCGCACTCTTTTATATGGTCTCATGCTTTGTTCAGGCAACGACGCAGCCAATGTGATTGCAGAGTATGTATCGGGCAATATTGGGAAATTTGCAGAGGAGCTTAATGCATTTCTTAAAAAAAATGGGATTACGACAACAACATTTCATAATGCTCATGGCCTTCCCTATCCTGACCACGTAACTACGGCTTATGAGATGGCAAAAATCACTGCATTAGCCATGAAAAATCCTACGTTTCGTGAGATTGTAAAGACAGTTCGCTACACAAGGCCGCAAACAAATAAACAGCCAGAGAGTTACTTGCTTCAGTCTAATAAACTGCTTAAATCAGGAACCTCCTTTTATCCTAAAGCTATCGGGGTAAAAACGGGCTATTCTTCTCTTGCAGGGTTAAATCTTGTTGCGGCAGCAGAGCATGAAGGAAGAGTTTTAATAGCCGTTCTTTTAAACGGACAAGATATCTATCAAAGATACCGGGATGCAATTGGCCTTTTTGAAACAGCCTTTTCTGAAGTGAAAACAACGCGTACCTTGTTTACTAAAGAGTATGATCATTTCTCTATCCCCATAAAAGGGGGAAAAATTCCCTTAGAAGCAGCTCTTTTAGAAGATTTGAAAATCACCTACTATCCTTCTGAAGAACCCAATTTTAAAACGGTTCTCCATTGGAATAAGTCTCAAATGCCCATTGTAAAAAATCAACTGGTAGGTGAGATCCGTGTGATTTCAGATACGAACATTCTTCTAAAAACTGCTCCTATCTACGCCTCTCGCGATGTTCCCAAAACCACTTGGTTTCGCCTAAAAGAGATTTTCTCTGATCAGATAACGCTGATTGTTCTGCTAATGCTTCTCACTACAGGACTAGGATTTTTCACCTTAAAACAAAAAGAGTCGGAATAGGTCAATCTATCGAGTAAGGAGCGAAGCAATCTTCTTTCTTTCTTCATCGCGAAGCGATTTTGGAGTGCGCAAATTTATTTGCGCTTTTCTTCACATCGATTCATCGATGTGTGTAGGAGCAAAAAACTTGTTAGATACAGCTTGTTCATCGATGAATCGATGAAGAGAAAAGCGCAAATAAATTTGCGCACTCCAAAATCGCTTCGCGATAAAGAAGGGAAGGAATAGTATAAATTCTTCAATACAATAAGCTTGTTAGCCTAATGCGATGTCGTTGCATGGCTTAGGTCACTTGCTATGGAGCGCACTCTTTGGCATAAAACTTGAATAATTCCCTTAGCCAAGTCTGTCTGCATTTCCATTAGATCATAGATAACCGTACTGCTGATTTTTAGAAGAAGAGTTTCATCAATCGCCGTTACTGAAGCAATCCGTTTTTCGGGAGATAGAGCGGCAAGTTCTCCAAAAACTTCATGATCTGCCATTTCTTTTATAGCATGATCCCCATCATGCACTCTCACCTTTCCTGCAACTACCATGTACATAATGGTTCCAAGGTCCCCTTTTTGGATGATTAATTCTCCTGGTTTTACTAACTGTTCTTCTAAAACAGAGGCTACACCTAGAAGTACTTCATCTTTGACATATTTGAAAAGAGGCATAGATTTTAAAAAAAGCATTTTTTCAAATGTGTTCATGATTCTCCTAAACAGATTTTAATTTTTTAAGGGACCAAGGGATGATTTCTGTCATCAGAGGGTTGTTTTTGTTTTCTTGTTTGTGCACAAATTCGATCAGGTTTTTTAATTCCAAGGTTCCCACCATATAAATTACAGCTGCAGAAAGCTCGGGTATAAAACAGTTCGTTCCGTAATTTATCGTTTTTAGCAGAAGTTCCTCTATTTTTGCATCACTGAGAACAGGTCCTTTTTCTTCTTTATAGGGAGAGTAGGTTAATTGTTCTATAAGTAACTTCTGATCTATTTTATTGAGAGTTTGTAGTAGCAGTTCTACGGCATTGCTATTTGCGTCTTCATCTTCTAAGATTAATCCTTGCTCTGCCTTTATGATTGATGCTTCGGAATAAATGAAGCTCAGTAATAAAAAACAGCATTCTCGAGAAAGCTCAATTTCTCGGCAAAGTAAATCACGTAATAGCTTCATTTTTTCAAAGTTAAATGAAGTTGTAAATTCTTTTAGATACAGGATGTTTTTATTTTCAGATTCTAATAATTTTTTTATTAAAGTGTGCTTGCGATCATCAGTAGCTTTGTAGGAGAGTCTTCTTAGAGATAGTAGTACTGCTCGTAATCCTTTTCTGCTAGAAATAGGCAAGAGTTTTTCTAGAAATTCTAAGGGCTTTACCTCTTTCATAAATCCTAATAAATTAATCAATCCAATCTGTATATCAGGAGAGTAGCGATCAAAATTCTGAGAGATGTATTCAAAAATAGGATTACCCAACAGCAATAAGGTGTTAAATGCTGCATCATGGACATGGGGAATTGCTAAATTTTCAACTAGTGTAGGATACAGTTTTTCATCTAACACATGAGCCGCAGCTTCAGAAGCTGAGTTCCTCACGTCATAGCTAACATCTCTTAGAAGAGGCAATAACAAGTCTGTTTTTGTAGAGATATTTATTTGCTTCAGTATATTTGCGACCATTAATCTATCTTCTTCTCTAAGAGATTTTGCCTTTTCGGACAAAGTTTCCATGATCTTATTTTGTTCAGTTTCTGTTCCGTACTTAATTAATGCAATGCTGCTGCTGCTGGCGATTTTACTATTTGAGCTGTGGAGATGATTTTTGAACCAATTAAATTGCTCCAAATCGGTGATAGATCCCAGCGCGGGAAGGGCGTAGGCTAAAATATTAGGATTTGTTTCAGTGGTGCAGATTTCTTTTAACTTAGGTGCGATAGACTTAATTCGATGCTCTTCAATTTTTCTTAAAGAAAAGGAACGTACTTCTTCCAGAGGATTGTCTAAAGCTTCTGGCAATGCTTTCACAAACTCCTCATGATCGATATTTTCTATAGTTTGAAGTACATAGATGACTTCTTCTGCATAACGGCTTCTTAGGCGGCCTTTTAACAGTTCTAAGCTTTCTTTATCTAACTTGGTAAATTGAGGATTGATAATGGATCTTTTTGACAGAGATTCTGAAAGTAGTTTTAAGTAACCTTTTTTTAATGCATAAAGTGTAAGGGCTATCCCGATAAGGCATAACCCGATTATAAAAAGAGTCATAAAGGATGCTTTAATGCCAATGTATCTATCAATTATTAATAAAATAATACCTATGACAGTCATCGCGAGAGGAACAATAAGTGCCTCATTTTTAATTTGAGCCCAAGTTCTTTGTGCAGGCCTTAAAGGTTGAAAGAGCAATAAAATTGATTCAAAAGTGATACATTCAACCAGAACAACCTCAAAGATCGCTGTACCCACAAGGATTGCAAAAAAGGCTCCCGCAAAAAGGGGCATTAGATTTGCTAAAAATGCCATACCAAGAAATATAACAAGACCTCCAGGCCAAACAAGCAAAGAAGCTATCAATCCAAACCTTGATAATACCCATGGGGAGAGGAAAAAAGCTGTAAACAAGTTTGCTATGTCATAAGTCGCATAGAGTAGGCCGTAAAAAGCTGCCATTTCTACTTCAGTGGGAAACTGTTTTTGTACAGACGTATTAAATAACAAATCAAAACTAAGAAAAATGAAATAAATTAAAGCTGTTAATAAAAATGTACATAAGATGTAGTTTTTGGACTTAAAAGACTTCAATGATACTCTAGGCCCTGTAGCTTCTTCTGACTTCTCACCATGAAGTAATCGAGTGCCTGAATGTTTTCGAATCAAAAATTGTGTTATCAACCCAAATAATAAAATCAGAGAGGCTAATAAAATTACATTATTTGGTCCTATAGAGTTTACCAGAAAATCCATCCCAAACCCTATAATTATCCCTCCTAAGGCCACACCACACCATATTAATCCAAATAATCGCTTGCTTTGTTGCATCGTGAATATTTGATTGCTAATCAGCATTAAAATCGAAATTATAAGGAAAACAATTAACATAGACCATATTAATAAAACCATGAAAATCCAGGGGTTGTCCCATACAAAAAGAGAACCCCAAAATAGGAATAAGGAACCTGCAAATGTGGCGATAGGAATAGAAAAGACATGAAAAATAGAGACAGTCCTTTCTAGATAAGAAAAACCAATACCTGCAAAAAACAAGGCTATACCGCTGCCTACATAAATATAAGGAAGCAAAGAACTATTATAATGAGCTAAAAACATCGCTAGGGGGACGCTGCTCAAAATATTTTGTGCTATCCCAATAAAAAAAGCGAAAAGAAAGATAAAAAAGACAATTTTTGTCTCTTCCGGCTTTATACGAAGCAGCCGTAGCAATCCATTTTTATTAAGCATTTGTTCTCGTTTCATTGATAAAGCCGGTAGATATAAGAACGTTCGGTTCTATTCTCTGTTTTTAGGTATCTATCAAAAAAAATCAAATGGTTTTTTTGGAAAGAGTGTTAGTAATTCCTGCTAGATAAGTCTTAAGTTTTTAATTTTTAATTCGTTAGCTGGATAAAAAATTTTTTTAAATTATTAGGCTAGACAAAAAAATAATAGATTTATATTAAGAGTTTAATTCTCGAGTGTTATGGAAAATATATTGCTATCTACAAAAAACTTACGGACTCCAGCTTTTATTGTCGACGAAGATGCTATTGAAGACGTATTGGATAAAATCGATGTAATTCGAGAGAAAAGTGGATGTAAGTTTTTATTCACGCTTAAGTCTTTCACATTAGAAACTCTTATGACTAAAATGGCTGGACGGTTAAACGGTTTTTCAGCAAGTTCTCTATTCGAAGCTAACTTAGCCTCTAGTACTTTGAACAAAAGAGGAACTGTTCATTATACTTCTCCAGGTTTAAGATCAGATGAATTTGAAGAATTAAATAAATTTTGCGATTATATTGTATTCAACTCCCTTTCTCAACTTGCTCATTACGATATAACACAGACAAAAGGAACAAAGTTTGGGCTAAGAATAAATCCAGAGCTTTCTTTTGTTAAAGAACAACGTTATAATCCTTGCTGTAAAAATTCGCGGCTTGGTGTGCCTCTTCATATTATTAAAAAATTGGTAGAGGAAAATTCCTCTCTTTTAACCAAGATTAGTGGAATCCATTTTCATTCTAATTCTGAATCTGCACAGTTTGAACCGCTTTTGGAAACAATTTTTTGGTTGGAAAAAAATATTGGAAAATTATTTGAAAAATTAAAATGGATTAATATAGGAGGGGGATATCTATTTAATGAAACAAGTAATTATGATCCCTTTTATAAAGCAATTTCTTTTTTAAAAGATACGTTTGGAATGGAAGTTTTTACTGAGCCAGGCATGGGAATTATACGTAAAAGTGTTGCACTTGTTGCGAGTGTCACTGATCTTTTTCAGATAAATGGAAAGGAATTTGCTATTCTAGATACCACAGTAAATCACATGCCTGAGGTTTATGAATATCAATTAAAACCCTGTGTTTTAGAAGAAATTTCTCAAGGGAAGTTCACTTACTATTTAGGGGGTGCTTCATGTCTTGCTGGAGATGTTTTTGGAGAGCACCACTTTGATCATCCCTTAAAAATTGGGTCTCGTATTATTTTCCCAGATATGGGGGCTTATACGTTGGTTAAAGCGCATATGTTCAATGGAATTAATCTTCCCTCAATTTATTTTCTAGATAAAACAAAAAATCTAAAAGAAATTAAGCACTACGAATACAGAGATTTTTTATCAAGAGTAGGAGTTTAAGATGAGTTTACATTCAGCACCTGTTTCTTCATACAATGAGTGGGATCCTTTGGAAGAAGTTATAGTCGGCGTTATTGACCATGCCTGTATCCCTCAGTGGCATATTTCTCTAGAAGCAACAATGCCAGAGAAGTCAGAAGCGGTTTTCCAAAAGGGTGCAGGACATAGTTTTCCTCAACAATTAATTAATTTGGCAAAAAATGAACTTGATCAATTTGTTAAGATGCTTGTTGATAGAGGCATTAAAGTTGTTCGACCAGATCCGATAGATCATTGTCGTAGCTTTCATACACCAAATTGGAAGTCACCAGGGGGATTGTATGGTGCAATGCCAAGGGATATATTAATGGTCATAGGTGATACTATTATTGAGGCTCCGATGTCTTGGAGGTCTCGCTATTTTGAGTTTGAAGCATATCGGCCTATTCTAAAAGATTATTTTAGGCGAGGGGCTCGGTGGCTATGTGGTCCAAAACCTCAATTATTAGATGTCTCTTACAATCAAAATTATGATGAAACGGATCCTTCAACTTCGGGAAAATATGTTGCATCTGAATTTGAACCTGTATTTGATGCAGCGGATTTTATTCGTTGTGGCAAGGATATCTTTGTTCAAAAAAGTCATGTTACTAATGAAATGGGTATTGAATGGGTTCGTAGACATATTGGAAAAGATTATAAGGTACATATCATTGAAGTAAGTGATTCTGCTCCGATGCATATTGACGCATCTTTTATGCCGCTTGCACCCGGAAAATTGCTTCTTAATTCTGAAAGGGTCAAAAAAATTCCTGAAATGTTTAAGAACTGGGAAATTCGATATGCTCCTGAATCAACTATTCCTTTAAATCACCCTATGTATATGTCTAGTTCCTGGGTCAGCATGAATATTATTATGCTTGATGAAAAGACAATTGTGGTGGAAAGCCAAGAGACTCCTACGATTCAACTTTTTGAAGATTGGGGTTTTGATGTGATTCCACTTCCTTTTCGGCATGTAATGAGTTTTGGAGGAGCTTTCCATTGTGTAACATGCGATATTCGTAGAAAGGGAACTCTCCAATCTTATTTTTAGAAAAGGGTTTTTTATGAAACAGTTTTATGGTCGGATTCTGATTTTGGGTTATGGAAAGGTTGGCGAAGGTCTTATTTCTCTTATTTTTAAACACATCGATATTGATGCTAAGCAAATCATTATTGTAGATTCGATTGATAAAAAACTGGCGCTGAGGCAATGGATTTCACAAGGCATTCAATTCTGTCAGAAACAAATCTTACTCCATAACTATCAAAATGAGCTTAGTCAGTATTTAAAAGAGGGAGATGTTTTAATTGATCTTTCGAGTCGTACGGGTACCTTAGATATTGCTAAATGGTGTCATTCAAAAGATGTTATGTATCTAAATTCTAGCCTTGAAAGATGGAGTGAAATCGAATCTCTTTATTTTTATCCTGATCAGGTTAGTCTTAAAAAAATCATAAAAGAAATTGATTATAAAGGAGCTACTGCTGTTTTTCAGCATGGAGCAAATCCTGGCATTGTTTCGCATCTTACGAAATTGGGGCTATTAGACATGGCCAATTATAGCTTAAAAACATTAAAAAAAGAAGATTTGCGTAAAAAGATTGAAACCCATCTGCAAGATAATAATTTTCCTTTTTTGGCAAGGGATTTAGGTGTTAAAGTTGTTCATATTACAGATCTTGATACGCAATGTCTTAATCGAGTTAAACAACCTAATGAATTCATTAATACCTGGTCAATACCTTCTTTTACTGAGGAAGCTATTTCTTACTCTGAGTTTAGTTGGGGCACTCATGAAAAAAATGTGCCATCGCATTTAAAATATTTTTCTAATGAAAAATGGAGTCAGGTTTATTCAATGTTACGGGCAATTGATTGCTGGTCTCATTCATGGACTGCAAAAGGACCTATGAAAGGAATGCTTGTGCCTCATCCAGAAACATTTACAATTGCTGAAGAATTAGCTGTTTACAAGGAAAATACCTTGCAATATCGTCCTACTGTTTGTTTTGTTTATAGGCCTTGTCTTTTAGCTATAGAATCTTTAGATGAGTTGATCACACGTAACAATCAACTTCAAGAAATACAATATGTGATTTCATCTGAACAGGCCTCAGGAGGAGAAGAAGTAGGAGTTTTTCTTTTTGGCGATCAAATAAACTGGTGGACGGGAAGTATATTATCAAACGATGAAGTTAGACGCATTATCCCGTCAAGCAATTCTTCTACGTTGCCTGTAGCAGGATCTTTGGTAGCTGCTTTAGAATGGATGATTGAGAATCCGAGGTGTGGTTTTAATATTCCTGAAAATCTTCCTTTTCGTGAAACAATCGAAACTGCAAAGCCTTATCTTGGTTCTCTACTCTCTCTCCCTGTTAATTGGAGCCCAAACGCTCAGGCGTCTCTTAATGATCGTTGCCAGTTTTCATCGTTTCATACTCAGCGAAATTGCAGTCTATAATTCTAAATTTTTGGCCCAAATTAGCTTTTAATTGTTGCATAAAGGTTAAGGAAGTCTTGGAGGGAGAGCTGTTCGGGGCGGGCGGTTTCGAAGGGGCCGAGGTTGAGGTGGGGGTAGTCTTTTTTTAGGGAGGCGCGGAGCATTTTGCGCCGTTGTTGGAAGGCGGTGCGGACGAATTGGAAGAATTTTTCTGGATGAGGGATGTTAGGGGGCTTTTTTAGGGTGAGTTTGACGAGTGCGGAGCTGATTTTGGGTTTTGGATAGAAGCAGTTGGGAGAGATCGTAAAGCAGTATTCAGCGTCTGCAAAGAATTGGAGAAAGATGGTAAAGCTGCTGTAATCTTTTGTGTCTTTTTTTGCGATGAAGCGGAGGGCCACTTCTTTTTGTACCATAACGGTGATGGTGGTGATTTTGTCGTAGAGGGGGAGAAGGCGGGCTAGTATGGGGGTTGTGATTTTGTAAGGGAGGTTGGCGACAACTTTTGCTTTTTCGGAGAGGCTTTCCCAGTTGAATTTTAGGCAATCAGCTTCAATGACTGTGAGATTTTCTTGGCCACGATTGAGGGTTTTTGCAAGGGTTCGATCCATTTCGATGGCAATTACTCTTGCTTTGGCTTCTAGGAGTTTTTCAGTAAGGGCTCCAGGTCCGGGTCCTATTTCATAGACAAGATCGTTTTCTTTGATGTCGGCAGCTGTGACAATTTTGTTTAAAATGTTTCCGTCGATGAGGAAATTCTGTGATAGGGACTTTTTTGCATGTACTCCATGAGAGGCTAAAAACTCATGGAGCTCTTTTGGTTTAAAGATGGCCATTAATTCAGGCTAAATGGCTGGAAGTTGGGCGGGATATGATCGTTCCAGAATTGTTGATCATAGCCGTAGCGTAAGCGTAGTTTTTTCATGTAACGGGAAGATTCTTTATTGACCTCTACTTGGAGAAGTTCATCTTTAATCGTATTAGCAACTCTTTGAAAGAGGGGGGCAGTTGCTGCATTATGATTTTTTCTATGGAAAATTCTCACTACGTTTGTGTTATCTGCGCGACTTTGTTGAAGGACGGGAAAACTAAAGTTTCCATTTTGTATAGATGTGAGTATGGATTGGTGGGAAGAGGAAAGATCTTTATTCTCGGTGATATAATCTTGAGATATGGAAATGGAAATGGCTGGATCGAGGTTTTCAGTGGCTTTAAAGTTTGCAGCAATTTCTGAGAGTTCTCTTTTTTCAGAAAGGAGGCAATCGTAGAATTTTTTTCCGATCTCTTCTGCGTCAAAATTTTGTGGTGCGCGTATGGAGATTACTTGATAGGTCCAAGTTTCTTTGGGAGGGTTGTGTGAGCAAAATTCGGTGTAAGCTTTTTTCACGTCTTTGGAATTGACGTTTGCAAGTGCTTTGGAATGGATTTTGAACCAGGTCATTTTCTGTACGATGAGTTCATCGTGAATCATGCTGCGTGCTTCTTCGTAGGTGATTCCAATTTTATCGAGGGTTCCCATGACGTTAGGGCCGAAGCGTGTTTGGATCTCTTCTCTTACATCGCCGTCGGTTGTTTTGATCTCTTTTTCTGCTGCATCGGCTAGGATGAGCTCGTTATCGATCAATTGCTCGAGTGTGGAGCGCCACTGTGTATTGTAAAACTGGATTTTAGCTTCTTTGGATGCTGCGTATTGTGGGTAGTACCGATCTAAATAGAGATCCATTTTTTTCATGACGTCGAGAACAGAGATGGTTTTTCCCATCACTTTTGAAAGGATCCGGTTGTGTACGACAACTTCTCCCTCCTGATCGGCATGTAGAATACTAGTGGCAATAAGAACAAAGCAGAGTAAAAATTTCATCATGGTTGCATCCTATCAAATCGGTTTTCTTTTGTAAACAGCTCCATAAAACCCGTCCATGCCCCCTTCTTGAGGCAAAATTTTCAATTCCTTAACGAGTTCTAGCTCAAACGTCTTCATAAAGTATGCTGTTTGCTCCTCGTTCTCTTTTGGGAGCATGCTGCATGTTGCGTAAACAATCTGTCCTTTTGGATGTAAAAACTCCAGTGCTTTTTTAAAAATCTCTTTTTGCTCTATGCAAAGTCGTTCAATTGTTTCGGGATTGATCTTCCATTTCATGTCTGGATTGCGCCGAATTGTGCCAAGACCACTACAAGGGGCGTCCACAAGAACCCATTCCATTTTGTGTTTTAAGCGGTTTTTTTTGGGATCATCATAATACATGAGCTGAGCATTTTGTATTCCGGCGCGCCGAAGTCTTTTTTTTGCTTCTTCTAGGGCAAAATCACGGATGTCATGGAGATAAATGACTCCTTTGTTTTCCATTGAAGGGGCAAATGCAAGGGTTTTTCCTCCAGAGCCTGCGCAATAGTCAAATACATGCTCTTTGGGCAGGGGTTGTACAAGTTTTGCAAGGAGCTGACTTCCCTCATCTTGGATTTCAAAGAGCCCTTCTTTAAATTCGGGTAGCCCAAAAAAATTGATCCTTTTATGGAAGGTGATCCCTTCTGTAGACTCTAGAGTGGGGGAGACATCGTAGATCTCTTTCCATTTTTCTAAAAGAGCTTGTCTAGTAGTTTTCAAAGTATTCGTTCGAATGGTAGTAGGTGCTTTGGTATTGCTTAGGAGGCAAAGTTGGATGGCCTTTTCTTCTCCAAAGGCCTCTTCGATGCACTGAAAGAGGTCTTTTGGAAAGCTCACTCGAATATGGGCGGGTATGTTTATCTCATGAATGTAATCAAGGGGATTGATCGAGCTATAGATTTCATAGCGAGATTCCCAGCTTATAGAGCCTTTGCAAAGATAGTCCAATAATCCACGCCATCTAATCATTCCGTAAATAGGTTCGCAGATTGCAGAGCGTTCTTTCGAGCCAATGTTTTTATGTTTGCGCAAATAATGGCTTAGAAATACATCCAATGGTTTTGTTTGTATTGAATTGAGAATACTAAAGATGTGATGTTCGATAAATTTTCTATTCATAGAAATTACGGTGGAGTATAACATTAATATTTTATGAGAGGAAGATAAATGAATCCTTTACAACTATTAGTTCTTTTTTTGGGGAGAGTGTGTCTTAGTGTAATTTTTATTTTGTCAGCTTTAAATAAGATTTGGGACTGGCAAGGATACCAGATGTTGGTAACAAATGCTTTTTCTGACATGCATCAGATCCCTCAAATGAATTTTGCTTTAGATTTTGCTTCCGCCCACTTAACGCTTGTGTTGCTTATAGGGATAATTACGGAGCTTGTAGGTGGAGTTTTTGTGTTTTTAGGAATAAAGGCGAGGTTAGGGGCTCTTTTACTTATTTTATTTTTGATTCCAACAACGGTAATATTTCATCATTTTTGGCTTCTTGATGGTTCAGAAAAAGATCTTCAGACGATTATGTTTTTAAAAAATGTGAGTATTATAGGAGGGTTGTTGATTCTTTTGGCTTTTGGCAGCGGCAAGAGTGTTAAATCTAAGCCTGTCCCCAAAGAATGAATACGAACAAGAAGAAGAAGATCGGGCACGCACGCGGGCACGGGCACGGGCTCGAAATCCGGAAAGAGAAGAAAGGTCTGCGCTTCTTTCTTTCGTGCCCGAGCCCGTGCCCGCGTGCGTGCCCGATCTTTTCTTTTTCTTCAACAGGTCTCCAAAATGATTGTTATTAGCTTTCTGATAGCAGCATTGGGTCACTTTGAAAAGTTTTCTTTCTTTGGAGTTGTGACTTCTTTTTTTGGGTATGCTCTTTTTTGGAAGAGTTTGGAGAAAGTGAAGCGTCCGTTTGTTGTAGCAACCGTTTGGTTTGCTCTTTTGCAAGGGTGTTTTTTGTTTTGGATGACTTCCATTGAGTATCAGGGGATCTACATTTTATTTGTGTATCTGGGTTTGCTGGTATTTCTAGGTGTCCAGTGGGGTGTGATTAGTCGGTTGGTTATAGCGCGGCATAGTGTTTTAGTGATTGCTGCGCTTTGGACCCTTTTTGAATGGGGGCGCCAGTTTATTTTATGCGGCTTTTCTTTGAATCCTGTGGGGCTTGGTCTTGCTTCTACAGATGTTTCTTTGCAATGGGCTTCGGTTTGGGGAGTTTTAGGGCTTTCTTTTTGGGTGATGTGGGTCAATCTTGCCGCGTACCGAAAACAGCATTGTACTGCTGTTTGTTTATTTTTGATCCCTTATTTGTTTGGGGTTGCGCATATTACCTATCACGATAGGGGATCAAATCTTGACCCTATAAGTATTGCTCTTGTGCAGACAGATCTACTTCCTTCGCAAAAGGTGCGTATGCGCAATCGGATACATGATTTTGTCTCTCTTTCAACGCAATGGGAAACTATTTTAAGGTATTTAAGTTCTGTCCCAAAGATGGACTACATTATATTGCCTGAAGCGGCTCTTCCGTTTGGTTTTTTAAAGAATGGGGATACTTGTCAGGCGCTTGCGGATCATTTTGGAGCGGAAGTGATTGTAGGGTTAGATGATAAAAATTTTAATTCCGCGTTTCATTTTACTCCTGATTCGAAAAAATGGGAGAGGACTGAAAAGCAAGTTTTGCTCCCTTTGGCTGAATATCTCCCTTTTGAATGGGCGAGATCTCTTTCAAAGTATTATGGGATCACAGAGTTTTTTACTCCGGGTGATGAAATTAAAGTATTTAATGGTAAAATCCCCATAGCTATCTCTATTTGCTATGAAGAAACTTTTTCTTCTTTTGTGCGTCAAGGGAGGCAAAAAGGGGGAAAGCTTTTGGTTAATTTGTCTAATGATGCTTGGTATCCCCGCTCTATTTTAGGCGAGGAGCATTTTCAGCATGGCAAAATGCGTGCTATTGAGAATGGGGCTTATCTTGTGAGGGCCTGTAATATGGGGGTAAGTGCTGTAGTAGATAGTTTAGGCAGGACCGTTTCAAAAAAAGATGTGCCAGGTGTTTTGTTCGCTTCATTTGTTCCTTATAATTATAAAACTCTCTATACGTTCTGGGGTGATAGAGCAATCATTCTTTTATGTTTTCTTATTTTAGTTTTTAAACTTGCTCAAAATATTATACTGGGGTACCCTTTTACGGAACAAGTATAGTAGGTGCATCTAAAATGAAGCAAAGGACGATACAAAATACAATCTCCTCATCAGGAGTTGGGCTATTTACAGGAAAAAAGGTACACGTCACTTTAAGCCCTACTGATGTGGATCACGGGATTGTTTTTCAACGTGCAGATCTTCCTGGAACTCCAAAAATTCCTGCAAGCGTAAATTTTGTAAAGGAAACTCCTAGATGTACCATTCTTGGCAATGAACAAGGTTCTATTCAAACAGTGGAGCATATCACTGCTGCCTTAAGCGCTTATGGTATTGACAATTTGCTTGTATCGCTCGATGGTCCTGAAGTTCCTATTTTTGATGGAAGCTCTGCAAGTTTTGTAGAGATGATTGAAAAAGGCGGGGTTTGCGAGCAGTCGAAAGAAAAAGCAAGACGGAAGATCCAGTCGCCTGTGTTTTGGGCTCAAGGAGATGTACAGATTATTGCTCTTCCTTCTGATGAATATAGAATCAGTTACACGCTGCATTATCCCCATTCTAGCGTTATAGGCTCTCAGTTTTATTCTGTTCTTGTGAATGAAAACAAATTTAAAGCTGAAATTGCTCCAAGCCGTACTTTTTCTCTTTACGAAGAGATTGCTCCCTTGATTGAAAGGGGATTGATAAAAGGAGGAGGATTGGAAAATGCTGTTGTGATAAAGGATAATAGTATTGTAAATCCCGAAGGTGTTCGTTATCCTAATGAGATGGTTCGCCATAAGATTTTGGATATGATTGGAGATTTATCTCTGGTGGGACAGCCTTTTTTAGCACATATTATAGCAATCCGCTCAGGACATGCTTCAAATACTGCTTTTGCTAGGGAGATAGTAAACTACTTTAATAAGCTGGGAGTGTCATAATGGAACAATCTGTAGACGCGCAAAATGGGATCTTAATGAATATAAAAGATATCTTAAAAATATTACCGCACCGTTACCCATTTTTGTTGGTAGACAAAATTATTCATCTGAATCTTGAAGAGAATGTGATTATTGGACAAAAAAATGTGACGTTCAATGAACAGTTTTTTCAAGGACACTTTCCGGGAGCTCCTATTATGCCAGGCGTGCTTATTTTGGAAGCTCTTGCGCAAACAGGAGGGATCCTTGTCCATCAAAAAGGAAACCAAGAAAAGACAGCCGTACTCTTGAACATCAATAACGCAAAATTTCGAAGACCTGTAGTTCCTGGCGATGTACTTTATTTGCATGCTTTTGCCATTCACTTAAGCCATAAAGGTGGCAAGGTTCAAGCAAAGGCGCTTGTAAATGATAAGCTTGCAGTTGAGGCTGAAATCGGCTTTGCACTCATAGATAAAGACCAATTATAAAAAGGAATAGGGCTTACATGACGGATATTCACCCTTCTGCGATCATTGAAAAAGGGGCAAAGATTGGAAATAATGTTACTATTGAAGCTTATGCCACTGTAAAAGGCAATGTTGTATTGGAAGACAACGTTGTGATTAAGTCTCATGCCTACATTGATGGGAATACCACAATTGGTGAAGGGACAATCATTTGGCCTTTTGCGAGTATCGGAACGAAAACGCAAGACTTAAAATATCGGGGAGAAACAACTTACGTAATTATTGGGAAAAAATGTGAAATTCGTGAGTTTGTAACGATCAATTCCTCCTGCGGAGAAAATACCGCTGTTCGTATCGGAGATAACTGTTTGATTATGGCCTATTGCCATGTCGCTCATAATTGTGAAATTGGAAATCGTGTGATTATGGCTAACAGTGTAAATCTTGCAGGCCACGTCATTGTAGAAGACAATGTTGTGATTGGCGGAATGGCTGCAGTGCACCAGTTTTCTAGGATTGGACAGTATTCGATGGTAGGGGGGTTTAGTAGACTAACGCATGATATGCCTCCCTATACAATTGGTGGAGGGGCTCCTTATAAATTAGGAGGGCTTAACCTGATTGGACTAAAAAGAAACGGGTTTAGCCTAGCGTTGAGAAAATCTCTTGTTAAGGCGTTTAAATTGACCTATCGCTCAAATTTGAAAATCGCTGCAGCTATCGAGGCTATTGAAAACGAGATTGAGATGAACCCTCATGTAAAACATTGGCTTGATTTCTGCAAAAGCTCTAAAAGAGGGCTTATAGGACTTCAGGGGTCACTTTCTGAAGAAGATGTTGAGCAAGAAGAGCTCGAAGAAGAACTCGTCAAATAATGAAAATAGTCTTTTTTGGGACATCTGCTTTTGCTGCAGAAGTTTTAAAGCATTTACAACAGCAAAAAGACATTGAAATTATTGCTGTTGTTACTCGTCCAGATCGGCCCAGGGGAAGATCTCTTTCCTTATCTCCACCTCCTGTAAAAGAAGTGAGTACAGTTCCTGTATATCAGCCTGAAAAAGCTTCGACAGAAGAGTTTGCAAATATTTTAAAAGAATTTCATGCAGATCTTTTTGTGGTGGTTGCCTATGGGGAGATCATTAAAACAAATATTTTGCAAATTCCCCGACTAGGATGTGTGAATATCCATGCGAGTTTGCTGCCTAAGTATAGGGGGGCTGCTCCCATACACCGAGCGATCATTAACGGGGAAAAAGAGACAGGAATCACGATTATCGAGATGGTTTTACAGATGGATGCAGGAGATATGATCGAGGTTATAAAAACTCCTATGCCGGAAGATATGACGTTTGGTGAGCTAGAAAAAAAACTTTGCGAACTGGCCTGTATAGCTATTACGAATACCATTCATCATTTTCAAAAAGGAACTATCATTAAAACTCCTCAAGACGGGCATCTTGTCACTTTTGCGGCAAAATTAACGCCTGAAGAGGAGATCATCGACTGGAATAAGCCGGCAAGAGCAATTCATAATTTGATTCGCGCTTTTTCCCCACGCCCAGGCGCTTGGTGTAAAGTAAAAATTGGTGAGGAAGAGAAGCGATTAAAAATTAAACGTTCTCTTGTCATTCAAGAAAAAAGTGGCGCGCCAAAAACGTTTATCTCCTATGGAAAAGAGGGGTGGGTTGTCGCCTGTGGAGAGGGAGCTCTCCAGCTTCTAGAGGTTCAACTTGAAGGAAAAAATACGATGTCTGCTCAAGATTTTATTAAAGGTATTCACCAAAAAATTTCCTTCATTTAAAATAACTCTTCTCATTTACATAAATATAATCCATCGGTTATGCTATCCACATAAAATATTTACAATGTCTTTAAATTGAAAAAGGAGAATTAACTATGTCAGCAACAGGATCAATCGTTACAGGCGCAACCGCACAAATGAATCTTTATGAAACAGCTGCTTTGGCTGCCGCTGCAACAGTTACAGCTGCAGATTCAGTTCGAGACAAGGTGAAAAGCGTTGCAGAAGAGGCTATTACAGTGGCTGCTAATGAAACGTTCGCAAAGGCGACTGAAACTCAGACAGCGGTTAAAGCGTTAGTTGCTGAAAAAGCTAAAGCTGACGAGAAAAAGGTGAAACCTCTTGGAGAGCAAGGTAAAGCAGAGATAAAAGAAGTTCGTACAGAGCAATTAACGAATCTTCTTAAGACGTTTGAATATTCTTTGGCATGGGCAAATCTAGCTGCCGAAAATCTTGCATTATCTCAGGGTAGCACAGTTTTAAAAACAGGAAGACATCTTGTTGGTATTCTTGGATTGCCTGAGGCTGTTTTAGAAGTGTACAATACCATAGCTAAATGGATTGCAAATGGTGCGCAAAATGGTGTGCTTGCGCTAACTGAAGTTTTAAATAGTTTGTCTGCATTAGGTAATAAAATTTGTGATAGTGTTACGGTTCTTGCTTCTAAGACAACAGGTCTTTTCCGTCTTACTGCAGAACAAACGGCTATTTTTGCAAAAACTAACACGATCTTTTTAGCATTTTCATCGGTTGCTGGCATTGGCCTTAGAAGTAACGAAATCGATAAATGTCGCAGAGCTTTGGGTGATACAAACATAACTCCTGAATACAAAACAGAGCTTACAAAGCGGATTGTACACTGCGCATTGGTAATCATCCAGTGGCTCTCTTATGCAGCTCTTGCTGCGATTGTTTTATACGCTATTTATTCTGGAGCACAGTTGCCAGATTATGCGCCGCTTATTTGCTCTACTTCTGCTTTAGTCTTTACTTTGTCTGCTTACTTCTATGAGAAATATAGTGGCTTAAAAGGGATGAAGGATCCGAAAAAAACTGGATTCAATGATGGTATCTTCCATAAAGAATCAAGAGCTGCAAGAGCAGAAGCTCTCGCGTTAGAAGATGCTGCCAAAACTGTAGCAGGCATGGCTGGATAATATGACAACCGCTGCAGTCCAATCTACATCTAAATATGGAGATCCAAAACCATGGGTAGAGTGGGCTGCTGGGGATGCAGACAAGGCCTGGCTTATTGCAGACTATGCTGATTTAGCGTCTAAAGTAGCCAGGTATTTTGCTGTATATCGTAACGATCTAGTTGCAGCAAAGGTAGCAGACGGATTTGGTACTTTCAGTTCAGGGTGCTATATCCTTGTAGCGCCAGTTGAAGGTAATAAGATTGTCAATGGGGTTAAACTGCTCTGGGATGATCATTTTGGCAAAGCTAAAATAAGCAATGAAGTGGCCGCAGCAGCTAAAAAAGAGATCGTTCTTGGCTTTTTCAATTTTAACTATGCTTGGACAGAAAGCGTTCAATTCTTTAACTCTATCGGTCTTGCTGTTGGTCGAGCTCTGTCTCCCATTTCCATTGTCGGCAGTGCCTCCTCTATCATTGTAGATACAATTAAAGCTGTGGATGATTGTGTGACTCTAAAAGATAGGGTTCAAGAGTATAGAACTGCCTCCGGTTCAACAAAGGAACTTCGCAGGGATCAGATCATTTATCGAGCAATTGATCTTACAATGCGCGTTATCGCGGTCTCTCTTTGGGTGATGGCAATCATCAGCGCTAGCTGTCTTATTGCAAATGTGGCATGTCCTATTCCTTTCAATGCGATTCTTATTATTTCTACGGTCTATGTTTTCTTGAAAGGGGTTACCTATTTTTTTGAAAAATCTCTTGAAGAAGACGCAAGGCGTCTTAATTTCTCTAAAGAATCTTGCTCTCCCTAAAGTCTATGTCTAAAATTTTAGTATCTAAGATTAACGCAAAGGCGCAAAAACGCGAAGACGCAAAAAGAATTAAAATATTATAGATAAATCTTTTTGCGTCTTTGCGTTTTTGCGCCTTTGCGTTAAACAGCATATCCAACTTTCAATTAATCCATGAGTCTAGAAAAAGTTATGGGTAATGGGATGCGGGCACGGGCACGAAAAGAGAGAACGGGAAACCTTTAGCGCTTTTCTCTTTCCGGATTTCGAGCCCGAGCCCGTGCCCGCGTGCGTGCCCGATCTTCATCTCTTCATCTTCATCCCTCTTCCTCTTGTTTCTTCTCCCAAAAACAAAAAAAACACCCTCCCCAACAATTATTCTTGTGGTAAATTCCCGATATTTGTTAGCCTGTCTGCTTAAAGCTTCATATGAAGCAATTTAGAACAAGAGCCCGTGGTCTCCAGTCTTGTCGACCACAATGGGGCTTAACTGTCGATTGCTTCATACCCAAGTAAGTTCAAAAGGCGGAATTTTGGCAAAGCTGGCGCCCTGAGTTTGAATCAGGCGAAGCCGGCGCCGAAGCAGGACATGTGTGAACACATGGCCGATGCAGGCGGATTCAAAGGCAGGGATGCCAGCGAAGTCAAAAACCGATTTTTGAATTTATTTGGGTAGAGTTGCCTCGTGTAAAGACATATTAAGGAACGTTATGACATTGAAGTTCATGGGAAAAAAAAGAGGGATGACCCGCATTTTCGACAACGAAGGAAATGTTGTCGTATGTACAGTCATTTCTGCTGAGCCAAATATTGTGTCTCAGATCAAAGACAAAGAGAGCGACGGATATAATGCTATTCAGTTAGCTGCAGAAAAAGTAAAATCCCCTAAGCTTAGAAATGTAAGTAAGCCCTTACAGGGACATTTCAAAAAAGCAGGGATCGAACCTCGCCGTTACTTAGCGCAGTCTCCAGTAGACCAAACGGATGCATATCAAGTGGGTCAAGAGATAGATTTGGGTCTGTTCGCAGATTGCAAATTTGTCGATGTAACAGGAGTCTCGAAAGGTAAAGGGCATCAAGGGGTAATTAAGCGTCATAATTTCTCGGGCGGTCCTGCAGCGCACGGATCTGGGTTTCACCGTCATGGTGGATCTTGTGGTATGCGTACATCTCCAGGGCGTTGTTTGCCAGGCCAAAAGAAATCTGGTCATATGGGGAATGAGAGAGTGACAGTTCAAAATCTTCAAGTTGTGAAGATTGACCTGGAAAATCAGGTGATTCTCGTTAAGGGTGCTGTTCCTGGTGCCAGAGAAGGACTTGTTTATATTAGCAAAGCAACGAAAAAAGCGGTTTAGGAGTATACTGTGGCACTTATTAAAACATACAACCTGGATGCTAAAGAAGTCGGCGAAGTATCTATTGACGATGAACTGATCAAAACAGATGCAAATCTGCAGATGATCAAAGATTATATAGTTGCGATTCGCGCAAATGCCAGACAATGGTCTGCAAATACGAAAACACGCGCTGAAGTTTGCCATTCCGGACAAAAGCCCCACCCTCAAAAAGGGACAGGAAGAGCACGTCAAGGATATTTGGGAGCTCCTCAGTACAAAGGTGGTGGACGCGTTCACTCGCCAAGACCAAAATTTGACCAGCATGTTCGGATCAATAAAAAAGAAAGACGCGCTGCAATTAGACATCTGCTCGCGGAAAAAGTTGGAAGTAACAATGTTTATGTTCTTCGATACAATCCGTTAAAAGAACCTAAAACTAAAATCGTACAAGCTTTCATTGAAGGGCTTAACCTTGTCAACAAAAGAGTTACCTTTTTGTCAGAGGTTGATCAAACAAATGGTGCATTGGCTGAAAAGTACGATGTGTTCGTTAAGAGCATGAGAAATATTCCGAAGCTCGAATTTATGCCTCTTTTGCAGCTTAGCGGTTATGATATCGCAAAAGCGGGAAATTTGGTCATATTTGAGCCTGCTGTAAATGATTTTATTACTCTCTTGGGAGGACAATCCTAATGAAAAATCCTTACGATATCATCAAATCACGTTACGTGACTGAGAAAGCGAAAGTTTTAGAACAGCTTCAGTTTAGCGAGAGCAATCGCTGCGTGAGAAAATGTACTTCTCCCAAATATGTATTTATCGTTGATAGCAATGCTAACAAGCAAGAAATTGGCAGAGCGGTAGAACAAATTTACGAGAAACAAAAAGTTAAAGTGGTTGCAGTAAATACTGTAACTTCAAAACCGAAAAGACGAAGAGTCCGAGGCAGAGAGGGATTTAAACCCGGCTTTAAAAAAGCTATCGTGACTTTAAAGTCCGGCGACAAAATAGAAGGTTAATGATATGACAAAGAAATTTCGTCCTACAACTCCCGGACAGAGGGAGCTGATCTTAACAAGCAATGCAGAGCTTACACGTTTTGGTGAAAATAACCGTGCAACAGCAAAGCCTGAAAAGTCGCTTCTGGTAAAGAAAGTGCGCACAAACGGGCGCAATCACCATGGCCATATCACTTGCCGTCATCGCGGTGGTGGACATAAGAGATTTTATAGGATCATCGACTTCAAAAGAGATAAAGATGCGATACCTGCAAAGGTGGCATCTGTTGAATACGATCCTAACCGCACATCACATATTGCTCTTTTAAATTATGCTGATGGAGAAAAACGATACATTTTGGCTCCGCAAGGATTAAAGCAAGGCGACGCAGTGAGTTCTGGTGAAACAGCTCCATTTGACGTTGGATGCTCTATGCAATTAAAGCATATGCCTCTCGGATCTGTGATTCATAATATTGAGATGTTTCCAGGTAGAGGTGGCAAACTTGTACGATCTGCAGGATTATCTGCTCAATTAATGGCTCGTAGCGCTGGCTATGTAACATTAAAAATGCCTTCTGGGGAAGTGCGCCTAATCAACGAAGATTGCAAAGCCACTTTTGGTTCTCTTTCTAATGCTGAAAGAAACCTTAGAGTAGAAGGAAAAGCAGGCCGTTCACGTTGGAAAGGAATACGACCAACTGTTCGCGGTACAGCGATGAACCCTGTAGACCACCCACACGGAGGGGGCGAAGGTAAACATAACGGTTATCTTCCTCAAACACCTTGGGCTATGTATACAAAAGGATATCGTACACGCTGCAAGAGAAAGACAAATAAATGGATTGTAAAAGATCGTAGGAAATAGGTGAATCATGGGTAGATCGTTAAGAAAAGGTCCTTTTGTTGATCACCACTTGCAAGCAAAAGTGGAAAAGATGAACAATTCTGGTACAAAAAAGCCGATTAAGACTTGGTCGAGAAGATCAATGATCGTTCCAGATATGATAGGGCATACATTTGAAGTTCACAACGGACGCAAACACATTATGGTGTTTGTATCTGAGAATATGGTTGGACATCGTCTCGGTGAATTTTCACCGACTAGGACTTTCAAAGGACACGGAACTAAAAAAGAAGCTGAAGCTCCATCTGCCGGTGGTACACCAGCAGCGAAGCCGGCAGCAAAGGCGGCAGGATAAACTATGGAAACAGCAATTGCAAAAACCAGATTTGTGCGCATTAGTCCTAGAAAAGCTAGGCTTGCCGCAGACCTCGTGCGTGGTATGAAAGTCGAAGACGCTTCGCTTCAACTTAAACATTGTCAATTAAAAGGTGGAAGACTTCTTTTAAAAACATTGGATAGTGCTATAGCTAACGCTGAAACACAAATGAATGTTCAACGCAGAGACTTAAAGGTCCAAGAGATCCGTGTAGATGCGGGTCCAGTTCTGAAACGTTCGAAGTCTAAAAGCAAAGGCGGACAGGTTCCAGTTATGAAGAGAACCAGTCATTTCACAATCGTTTTAGGGAAGGAGTAAAAATGGGACAAAAGACATCTCCTATAGGTTTTAGATTAGTTATAAACAAGAAGTGGAAGTCTCTTTGGTATGCTAACAAACAAGAGTTTGGAACGCTACTTGGAGAAGATCATTTTATTAGAGAATATCTAATGAAAAAGCCAGCTTGTGTGGGTACGGCGAGTATATCTATTAAAAGAATGAGCGGTAAGGTAGAGGTGACAATTCACACTGCCAGACCAGGTTTAATTATAGGAAAAAAAGGTGCTGAAATTGAAGTGCTCAAGCAAGAACTTCGCAATCTTCTAGGAAAAGAAATTTGGATAGAAGTGGAAGAGATTAAGAGACCAGACCTTGATTCTCAATTAGTTGCCGATGCAATAGCGAAACAGTTAGAACGTAGAATACCTTTTAGACGGATCTTAAAAAAAGCGATGCAGTCTTCTATGGACGCAGGTGCTGCTGGAATTAAAGTTCAGATTTCTGGACGTATCGGCGGTGCAGAGATTGCTCGGACTGAATGGTATAAAGAGGGTAGAATTCCTCTGCATACACTACGTGCTGCTATCGATTATTCACACGGAAGAGCAGAAACTACTTATGGATCTATTGGCGTAAAAGTATGGATCAATAAGGGTGAAGAACAAGTACACAAAAAAGCAGTTTTGGGGGGCTAACAGATTATGTCATTAATGCCCAAGAGAACAAAATTTCGCAAAATGCAAAAAGGGCAGCATGCTGGTACTAGCCGCGCTGCAAATTTTGTCGATTTTGGAGACTATGGGATGCAGGTTCTTGAAAGAGGACGCATCACAGGACAACAAATAGAAGCATGCCGCGTTGCGATTAATAGATATTTTAATCGTAGAGGAAATGTTTGGATCCGAATTTTTCCCGACAAGTCAGTAACAAAAAAGCCTGCTGAAGTACGTATGGGTAAAGGAAAAGGAAATCTTGATCACTGGGTTGCAGTTGTAAGACCTGGAAGGATCCTGTTTGAAGTAGGAAACGTTTCAAAAGATGTTGCCCAAAACGCATTAAGACGTGCAGCTGCAAAACTCGGCCTAAAGACACGCTTTGTAGAACGGGTTGAAAGGGTATAGGAGAATTATGAAAGCAAAAGAATTAAGAGAGCAGTCAGTTGAAGATCTAAAAGCATCGAGAGATGATCTTTCAAAAGAGATTTTCAACTTAAGATCTGAAAAAAAACTTGCTAGAAAACTAGAGAAGCCTCATCTTCTTCGCCAGAAAAAAAGAGATCGGGCGAGAGTTTTAACAGTGCTAAGCGAAAAGGTATAGGTAATAAATGGAAAATCAAGACAAGGGAACAAGAAAGCGCTTTGATGGCACTGTTGTTTCTAACAAGATGCAAAAGACTGCAGTTATCCGTGTAGAAAGGACATTTAGACATCCTGAATACCAAAAAGTTATTACACGCTTTAAAAAATATTATGCGCATGTCGACAATAAAGATTTACAAGTCGGTCAGCGTGTGAAGATTGAAGAAACAAGGCCTCTTTCCAAGCTTAAGCGCTGGAGAGTTGTCGAAATTATTAAATAATTGGATAAATATCTATGATTCAACAGGAAACAAATCTCGAAGTCGCTGACAATACCGGTGCAAAAAAAGTCAGATGCTTTAAGGTCCTTAAGGGCTCGAAAAGACGTTATGCCAGTGTGGGCGATATCATTATTTGCGCCGTAAAAGAAGCTGATTCTAAAGGCTCTGTCAAGAAAGGGGAAGTTGTTCGTGCGGTTATCGTAAGAACAAAATCTTATATCCGCAGACGTGATGGATCTTTCTTACGCTTTTATGATAATAGCTGTGTCATTATCGACGATAAAGATAATCCTCGCGGAACTCGTATATTTGGTCCAGTGGCCAGAGAAGTTCGTGATAGAGGGTATGTAAAAATTAGCTCTTTGGCTCCGGAGGTTATATGAGCAAGTGGATCAAGAAAGGTGATAAAGTAGTGGTTCTGGCCGGTAACGAAAAAGGAAAAATGGGTAACGTCATTTTTCGCAAACCAGAACGTGTTGTAATACAGGGAATTAACATCCGCAAAAAACATGCAAAAAGAAAAGATCAGGCTGCACGATCAAATATTTTAGAGATTGAGTGCCCTATCCATATTTCAAATGTATGTTTATGTACAGAAGATGGAAAGCCTGTAAAGCTTAAAGTTAAGTTAGATAAAGACGGAAATAAACAGTTGTATTATACTCTTGAAGGCAAAGAGATAGTACATAGAAAAATATAACCGAAGTTAGAAAAATGTCAAGATTACAAAAAAGATATAAAGAAGAAGTAAAAGAAGCTCTTAATAAGACATTTGCTTATAAGAATCCAATGCTCATACCCGAATTAAAGAAAATCGTTATAAGCATGGGTATAGCAGAAGCTTCTAAAGATAAAAATGCAATGCAAGATTGTGTCAAGGAAATGACTCTTTTGTCTGGCCAAAAGCCGATCTTGACTAAGTCTAAAAAGGCTATTGCTAACTTTAAATTACGGGAAGAACAACCTATCGGTATTAAAGTTACTTTAAGACGTAAGAGAATGTATGATTTTCTCGATCGTTTTATCAACATTGTTTCTCCTCGTATACGCGACTTTCGTGGTTTCCCAGTGAAATGCGATGGAATGGGTAATTATTCCTTAGGATTAGAAGATCAACAAATTTTTCCTGAGATTAACCTAGACGAAGTAAAGCGTACACAAGGGATGAATATCACATTCGTTACTACATCAAAAAACGATGGCGAGTGTTTTGAATTATTAAAATTGTTAGGACTTCCATTTAAAGTTGAAGAGGAGAAGAAATAATGTCATTAAGCGACACAATTGCGGATTTTTTTACACGTATCAGAAATGCAAAAGATGCAAAGCATCGCTTTGTTGATGTTTGCTTTAGCAAACAGATCGTAGAAATCCTCAAACTTCTTCAGACGCAAGGATTTATTGATAAGTTCTTAGTTAACGAAGAACTTTTTAAAGTGCGCGTATTTTTAAAATACGCTGAAGGAAGAGTATCAGTATTGCAAGGCATCACTCGTAAATCTTCACCTGGAATGAGACAGTACATCGGGTATCGTAAAATACCAAAAGTATTGGGCGGAATGGGAATTGCCATTCTTTCTACACCTCAAGGAATATTGGATGGTGAAGTTGCACGCAAAAATAAATGCGGTGGCGAACTATTATGCCTCGTTTGGTAAAAAATTAAGGGTTAAAATATGTCAAGATTAGGAAAAAGTCCCATAGTTCTGCCTAAGGGTGTTGAAGTTAAAGTTGTAGACGGAAAAGCCCACGTTAAAGGGCCTAAAGGAACATTGGAGTTCTCTCTAGAAAAAGGGATCTCCATAAAAATTGAAGATGGCTTAGCTGTTGTGGAAGCAGATCCTTCTGCAGAACTTGCTAGACCAGCGCATGGTTTTTATAGAGCTACTCTTAACAACATGATTGTTGGAGTATCCAAAGGATTTGAAAAAAGATTGTCTTTAGTTGGTGTAGGTTATAGAGCGAATGTTCAAGGCACTAAACTAGATCTTCAATTAGGATTTTCTCATCCTACACAAGTTCCTATTCCTAAAAACGTGCAGGTCGCAGTGGATAAAAGCGTTTTAATTGTAGTTACTGGAATCGATAGACAAGCTGTGGGTCAATTCGCTGCCGTTGTTCGATCCATGAGACCTCCTGAGCCTTATAAAGGAAAAGGGATTAGATATGAAAATGAATATGTCCGCAAGAAAGCAGGAAAAGCGGCTAAAGCTAAAACAGCAGGGTAATAATGAGTAACTTACTAAATAAGCGCAATAAAACCAGAAAGACAAGAGTATTTAGAGTTCGTAAAACTATTAAGGGAACAGCTGAAAAGCCCCGTTTGTCAGTTCACAAAAGCAATAAATATATATTTGCTCAGTTGATTGACGACGATTCCCGAGCAACTCTTGCTAGCTATAGCTCTCTTTCTGCAGACTTTAAAGGGGAAAAAATCTCCAAAAAATCAAAAGATGCTGCCAAACTGATCGGAACCAAACTTGCAAAATTAGCCCTCGATAAAGGGATCAAGTTTGTAATATTTGACAGAGGTAGATTTAAATATCATGGCGTTTTAGCTGAACTTGCTCAAGCTGCAAGACAAGAAGGATTGCAATTTTAAAAGGTAAAGATGAAAGAAAATAAACAACATCGCCGACAAGAAGATTTCGGTACAGATTTTGAAGAAAAGGTTCTCTACATCAACCGTTGCTCCAAAGTGGTAAAGGGCGGTAGGAAATTTAGTTTTTCTGCTCTTATTTTGGTAGGAGACGGAAAAGGAAATGTTGGATACGGATTTGCAAAAGCAAATGAAGTTTCTGATGCTATCCGAAAAGGGGGAGAGGCCGCTAGAAAAAACATCCTTTCTTTTGAAATGGAAGGAACTACAATACCGCATGAGATCACAGTAGAATGGGACGGAGCAAAAGTTCTTTTGAAGCCCGCTCCAGAAGGTACTGGAATTATTGCAGGATCAAAAGTGCGTTCTGTATTAGAACTCGGTGGAGTTAAGAATGTCGTTGCTAAGAGCTTTGGCTCGAACAATCCTCTTAATCAGGTAAGAGCAACAATAAGGGCTTTGATGAGCCTAAGAAATCGTATACGAAATCGGGAAATGAGAGGTCTAGAAGTATGACATCACTTTCAACATTAGCAAATACGAGCAGACCAAAGAAAAAGATCCAACGAGTTGGACGTGGTATGGGCTCTAACAGAGGCAAAACTTGCGGCCGTGGCGGTAAGGGAGACTCTGCACGTCAAGGTTACAAGAAGCATTTTGGAAGAGAGGGGGGTCAATTACCTCTTTATAGAAAACTGCCTTGTAATGGATTTAATAATGGTAGATTCCGTGTAAACGTGTTCGCGCTTAACTTAAGCGATATCCAACGCCTATTTAATGATGGAGAGACAGTGAATCTTGAAACATTAAGAAGCAAGGGATGTCCTACAAGAAGAGCAGATGGAGGTCTTAAGATCTTGTCTGGTGGCGAACTTACTAAAAAGGTCAACATTGAAGCTGCCTCTTTTTCAGAAGCTGCAATTTCAAAACTTGAAAAGAACTCGATCTCCTTTAAAAAGTTAGATTAATTGTGATTGAATCTATAAGACGCATTTTATCCATCGGCGACCTGAAAACCAAAATTGTATTTACACTTTTGATGCTTCTTGTTTGCCGTATAGGATCTTATATTCCTGTTCCAGGCATTAATGGAGCTGCTGCTGCGGATCTTTTTAGACATTCGCTTGGCGGTGGACAAAACTTATTTCAGTTAATGGATGTTTTCTCCGGTGGAGCTTTTGCGCAAATGACAATTATTGCGTTAGGGGTAATGCCTTACATCTCCTCCTCTATTATCATGCAATTGATGGTTGCGTTAGTTCCTTCTCTTCAACGAGAGATGAAGGAAAATAATGATGCTGGTAGAAGAAAAGTGGGTAAATGGACGAGAGTTTTAACTGTGGGTCTTGCCCTTTTTCAATCAGGATTATTTGCAAAATATGCCATCCAGCTTAATGCTAGCAATCCTGGGATTATTGTAAATGGGCTTGCGGAAATGCAAGTGTTTGGAATACCTGTCCTCTTTTTTGCAGTTGTTATGGCTGCAATGACTTCAGGAACAATGCTTCTTATGTGGATTGGAGAACAAATCACTGAAAGGGGAATTGGAAATGGAATTAGCCTCATTATCACTGTTGGCATCGTAGCTTCTCTACCTACAACTTTAGGTTCAGTGCTGCGTCTGCTTAACCTCGATTCGCAAGAGCCTGGGCAATTGACTTTTTCTTCCTTGGTAGTATTAGCAGCAGTGTTTGTAACAATTATTTTTGGAACGATACTAATTATTCAAGGACAAAGAAAGATCCCCTTGCAATATGCTAGACGAGTTGTTGGAAGACAAGAGGCCGAAGGAAGCAGTGCTTATATCCCTTTAAAAGTGAATTATGCTGGAGTTATTCCAGTAATTTTTGCTTCTGCTTTACTGATGTTTCCAGCTACCATTGCTCAGTTTTTAGGGAATGGGAATTGGCTAGGTAGATTTGCAGGAATGCTTTCTCCGGGAAACATATTACATACTATTTTTTACGTAATTTTAATTTTATTTTTTACCTATTTTTGGACCGCTACCCAATTTCATCCAGAGCAAATTGCTTCTGATATGAAGAAAAATGGAGCTTTTATTCCAGGCGTAAGGCAAGGAAAGCCCACGCAAGACTATCTTGAAGGTACAATGAACAGGATCACCCTCGTAGGAGCTGTTTTCCTGGCCTTGATTGCCATTTTACCAAACATCATTGGTGGGCTTTTGGGAGTAGACTCAACGATAAGTTATTTTTTTGGCGGAACCTCACTATTGATCCTCGTTGGGGTAGTATTGGATACTACCAAACAAATTGAAGCACACTTATTAATGAAACGTTATGAAGGTTTCATGAAAAGGAAAAAATAATTTTAAATAATGGAATTAGGCAAGAGGTTTCTTGTATAAAATTCCAGATTTTGATAAATTTTTAAGAACTTAAAAAGGACTTGTATGCCACGTATAATTGGGATAGATATCCCCGATAATAAGAGATTGGAAGTTAGCTTAACGTACATCTATGGAGTTGGCCGCGTACTTTCAAACGAAATTATAGCGAAATTAGGGCTTGATCCTAACATGAAAGCCGTGAAGTTAACCGGCGATGATATTGCAAAGCTCAATGCTGTATTACAATCAGAATATGTAGTTGAAGGGGATTTAAGACGTCAAATTCAAAATAACATAAAGCGTTTGACAAGTATCCATTCCTATAGAGGCATGAGACACAGATTAGGACTCCCTGTCCGCGGTCAACGTACAAGAACGAATTGCCGCACAAGAAAGGGCAAAAGAAAAACAGTTGCGAATAAGAAGAAATAATCAAGGAGTAAAACTGTGGCTAAGCAAGAAGCGCAAAAGGAAATGGTTAAAAAGCCTGCCCCAAAGACAAAAAAGAAAACACTTCGAAACACACCAAGTGGGATTGTACACGTACAGTCTTCCTTTAATAACACCATTGTTTCGATTACCGACTTATCTGGAAATGTCATTTCATGGGCGTCAGCTGGGAAAGTTAACTTCTCTGGATCGAGAAAATCATCTGCATTTGCTGCAACAGTCGCAGCTCAAGATGCTGCAAAAGTGGCCATGTCTGCGGGAATGAAAGAAGTTGAAGTGAATCTAAAAGGCCCAGGAGCCGGAAGAGAATCTGCAGTAAGAGGACTACAAAGTTCAGGGCTGATGATCACTCTTATTAGAGACACAACTCCTGTTCCTCATAATGGTTGCAGAGCTAGAAAGAGAAGAAGAGTTTAATTAAATTTATAGGAGAAAACATGGCAATAAGATACGGCAAGTTTGAGCTGCCTGTTAAGATCAAGATTGATGAATCGATGAAAAAAGAGGGGATTGTCCGCTTTATTGCTGAGCCTTTTGAAAGAGGATTTGGACATACGGTTGGAAATACTTTAAGACGTGTCCTCTTATCGTCATTAGAAGCCCCTTCCATCATTTCTGTTAAGATCGAAGGTGTGCCGCATGAATACATGGCAGTAGATGGTATTGTAGAAGATATGACCTATATCGTGCTGAATTTAAAATCAGCTTTGCTACGTAAATTGCCTTCTGACGAAGAACATGGTTCACGTGATTTTAAAATTGTAACAAAAATTATGGAAATCACACCTGAATTACTAGAGAAGCATGGTGGATCTTATAAAGTAACATTAAAAGATCTCATAGAGAACTCAACCTTTGATGTGGTGAATCCAGATCTCACAATTTTCACAGTTACCAAACCTATGACTCGTAGAGTGGATCTGAAAGTTGCTATTGGAAGAGGGTATGTTCCTTCTGAGAGACATACTATTAAAGATAGAGTAACTGATGAAATTATCATCGACTCTGCCTTTTCTCCTGTTCGATTAGTAAACTATTATGTAGAAAACACTCGCGTAGGTCAAGATACAGACTATGACAGATTGATTCTTGACATTGTAACAGATGGAAGAATCACTGCAGAAGAAGCTCTTTCTTTTGCTACGCAAATAGGCATTCTTCACCTTCAAGTATTTGAAGAGCTCAAGTTTCAACAAATCTCCTTTGATAAAGGTGAAATTGAGATCAATACAGATCGTGATGCAATTATGGCAAAGTTGGCACTTAAGATTAACGAAATTGAACTTTCCGTTAGATCTACAAATTGCCTAGCTGGAGCAAATATCGAAACAATTGGCGAACTTGTTGTAATGCCAGAATCTGAAATGCTCAGATTTAGAAATTTCGGTAAAAAGTCGCTTAATGAAATTAAAGCTAAGTTAGAAGAAATGGGACTTGGTCTTGGTATGGATTTAAGCAAAATCGGCATTACCCGAGATAACGTAAAACAAATGATCACTGAATATTTGAGTGAAAAGGCAGGAAAAGAAGTATGAGACACGGAAAACACACCTTCAAGATTGGGCGCACTTCTGCTCATCGAAGAAGTCTTATAGCTAATATGTTGAAGTCTTTGATTGAGCACGAGCGCGTGGTAACTTCTGTTGCTAAAGCAAAAGAATTAAAAAGACACGCTGATCACCTCATCACCTTAGGCAAGAAAAACACCTTAGCAAGCAGAAGAAGTGCGATTGGCGAATTAATGGTCAGATATAATACCCTGACACCTAAAGAAGCTAAAATGGTCAAGAAAGCAGAAGATAAAGAAAAAGCAATGGACCTAGTCTATAACACAGATAGAAAAGTCATTAATAAACTTTTTGGTGAGCTTTCTCAAAGATTTGTTGCACGTAATGGAGGTTATACTCGCATTGTTCGTGTTGAGAACAGAATTGGTGATAATGCACCTTCCTGTATCCTCGAATACCTTCCTAATTAGTCTAGTCCCGGGCCTCTCTAGGCCTGGGAAATTTCCTTTGATTTTTTATGCCAGTGGAGTACTATTAAGCTATGAGATTGGCCATAAACGGATTTGGACGCATAGGCAGATTAGCCTTTAGAATTATTGCAGAGCATTTTCAAAATGTTGAAATTGTTGCTATCAATGACCTCGTTTCCCCTGAAAATTTGGCCTATCTCTTAAAATATGACACAGTCCATCGGCGGGCATCTTTTGATGTCGAAGTTGAAGGACAGAATATAGTAGTTAAGGGAAGGAAGACCCAAGTCTTTTCTGAGAAAGACCCTTCAAAACTTCCCTGGAAACAGTTAAATGTTGATTTCGTGATTGAATCAACAGGGTTATTTACACACAAAGAAGAGGCTGAAAAGCACCTTCAAGCGGGTTGTAAAAAAGTGGTTATTACAGCTCCTGCTAAAGGAGATGTTCCCACATTTGTCATGGGTGTTAACCATCACAAATACAACCCTAAAACAGATCATGTAGTATCGAATGCCTCATGCACTACAAATTGCCTTGCCCCTCTTACTAAAATAATCTTAGACAATTTTGGGATCGAAGAAGGGCTAATGACAACCGTGCATTCGCTCACAGCATCGCAGCACACTGTGGATGGCCCGTCAAAAAAAGATTGGCGAGGTGGAAGAGCTGCAAGTATGAATATTATTCCTTCTACTACTGGAGCTGCAAAGGCTGTTGGCCTCTGCATCCCTGAAGTGAAGGGCAAATTAACCGGTATGGCCTTTAGAGTTCCAACAGCGGACGTTTCCGTTGTAGATTTAACAGTCAGGACTCTTAAAGACACAACCTATGAAGAAATATGTGAAGCAATAAAGAAAGCGGCAACGGGGCCTATGAAAGGGATCGTCGAATTTTGCGATGAAGAAGTTGTATCTTCCGATTTTATTGGATCATCAGCCTCTTGCATTTTTGATAAAGATGCTGGAATCGCCCTAAACAGTCGCTTTTATAAACTTATTGCTTGGTATGATAACGAAATGGGATATGCACATCGAGTAGTCGACCTTATGAACTATATGGCATCCCAAGAAAAATAAACGAGGATCAATGAATTTTACACGCGAACCTATTATAGAAACCGTCATTTCCCCAAGAGAAGGCTTTAAACTTTTAGTTAGAAGTTCCAAAGGGGCAGCACAAGAAGAATATTATGTAGATGCCCTTGAAGTGGTATCATTTGGACACTCATTTTTTTACCGCTCCCTAGAGCGTTCAAAAGCCTTTTTGGTCCCTGTAAGCGACTACGAAGTATGTGAAGTTAAAGAAATGCGAGTAGCTCTTAAAAATGCCCCCCATGAACGCAATATCAAAATTGGTGGTGGAAGAGAAGCTTCTCTAAAAAGAGAGCCTGCTGAAGAAACAGAAGGATCTCAAGATGAACAAGAATCTTCTTCAGAACTGCGCCAAGCTCAAGATAGAAAACGGGGTGGACGCAACAGAAACCGACGCCGTCGTGGAGATGATAGATGGGAAGACAGAAGACAAAACCCTCCTGCTGATGGAGCAAAAGAAGAAACCGTTCGCGAAGAAGGATCTTCAGGAGAAGAGGCAAGCTCTGCTAATGAAGCTCCCCCTGCGCAACCCTTCACGCGCCTTATTCCTCCTCCTCCAACCCTCATCTCGCAAACGATCTCTCGGTATAAAGATCTTTTGCCGCCGCCTATTATTGCAGACCAAATAGAAGCTCCCCCTAAAAAAGAAGAAGACCTGCCTAATACAGAATCTACCGAGCTGTTTCGCTCTTCTTCTTACATGGAATCTCAGCAAAATTTCCACACACAGAGAAGTTTTCTTGAAGACAACAACTTCTTAACTTGAAAATATCTCCCCATACATTATAAACTACCCCTTCCTTCACTAGGAAGGGGACTCCATTCGCTCGGATGGTGGAACGGTAGACACTAGAGACTTAAAATCTCTTGGGAGCAATCCCGTGCAGGTTCGATTCCTGTTCCGAGCAACAAAAACCTGGCCATAGCCAGGTTTTTTTTTGCTCGGAAAGCAAGCCACTAAATGTGGCTTGCGTCAGGAATCGAAGCCATTTGATCCTGCGGAGCAAATGGCCGGCTCCGACTGACGGGACGGCTTTGGACTTCTTTCAAAGCTTGCTTTGAAAGAAGTCTTGTCGCCCGCGGAGGAGGATTCCTGTCTCGAT
>JABDHB010000006.1 GCA_013285775.1 Chlamydiota bacterium
TTTATTTCTTGGTTTGGGGGTGTATTAACATCGGGGTTAGAAGACGTAGCAGGAGCGCTATTTTTTGTTTCTTTTTGCAACTCTTTTTTGGCTATAGCTTCCAGCTCAGAAAGAAACTTTTGATACTGTCCTTCTTTGTACGCGAGGTGTATTTCTTCAGCCCATTCACGTCCTGTTTTCCAGCTGTCATGACCCTCTGCAAAAAGGGAAACGGAGTTTTGTGCGAGGAGGCAAAATGAAAACATAAAAGTGATAATAGAGCGGTGCATATTATTTTCTCGTTATGGGGTGGATGAGGATTTTTTGGAACAATGCTTTTAGAGATTCACAGATAAGAATAAGCCTCCAATGAGTACGCCAGAGCCAGCTAATACTATAGACGCATATTTTGCAATGTTTAAGGATCTAGCGACAACATGAGTAGCTTGAAATAACTCAGCCCTAAGTGCATGCGAAAGAGCTCCAAGGATTACAATAGTAGTCAATGCTGCAATTCCAATTAGAGCGACTAAGGTAATTTCTTGGGTTTTTTTACAACAAGTACAAGAGTTTTTATCGAAAGAGGCAGGTTTATATAAAACTGCCATGGGTTCGTTCTGCGCATTGGGTGGGACTGTGGTATTATTTGTTGTACCTGAAGCAGCTGATGTCATAAAAATCTCCTTTTTAATAGTGGTAGATTAGCGTGGTTTCGAATAAATAGCAACTGTTGAGGTCAAGTTTATTTCAGTTTAAGGGAATTATTAGAGGTTTTAGTAAAAATGAAATTTTTATTAATAGGTGGTTATGCCGCTTTTTCAGAGCTCTCGAGTTTGGTCCTTTTAATTACAAAAAAATCCCTACCGGGATTAATCTGTCATTGAGTTGAACTGGAATCTTCTGCGGCGGGCATCCCGTCCTGCAGAGCCGGCTATTTGCTCCATAGAACTTTGCAGAAAGGTTAAAAATATTTTTATAATGGTTTTTCTGCATGGCTGAATATTTAAAGTTATTATAAAATAACGTAGATAATTAATACCAGGATGTTCAAATGTTTAGAAAGGCGTATTGTTTTAATGATTCTGTTGTTTTCTATTTCGATAAGCAAGACAACAAGTATGTGGCGAAAGGAGGAAGTGAAGCTTGGCGACTGAACAATCCAGGTTTGATCGCCTCTCATAGTCCTTTTGCAAAAAAATTTGGGTCAATTGGTGGAAATCAACATTATGCAATTTTTCCAACCGTCGCTGCAGGAATAAACGCTCATCAAAGCTGGCTTCGTTCTAAAAAATACTACAGTGCATCTCTTTTGGAAATAGCCAAACATTATGCTCCTGAAAAAGCAGAGGGGTATTTACGACAGCTTTGTAAACTGACGGGCATTTCTTCGAATGCTCAACCCAAAAATCTTTCGAAAGATCATCTCCAGAAATTATTGGAAGCTATTCAAGTTTTAAATGGCTTTTCGAAAACGAATGCATGGCAATTCGACCTGTTACCAAAAATCACAGCACGATTCCATTCTCGGGATGAATCAATTGTGCAATATCTGGTAGGTCAGACAATTTTGCTCGAATTAACAGAAGCAATTGAATGGGTAAAGACGCATCGACTAGATGCTGTGATTGTCCATCAAAAGAGCGGCAAAATCTACCTTAGATCAAGACCTGGCCACCACTTTAACCAAATTAAGTTTTCTGAGGAGGAATATGGAGAGCCCAAGAATTTTAAAGAAGCAATTCGAGATGTCGGTGTAGCAAAGAAGGGGCAACCTATCTGGGGTTTTGTTAATGGGATATCTACTAATGCAGAACGCGCTTTGGATTGTGCTACCTACATATCTAACCACAGCGGTGGTCAGCAAGTTTGGAGTTTTGTAAACGATGCATATTTTGGAAATGGGTGGACTTTAAAAGATGCCTTTTACCAAAAATTAAATAAGGAAACTGTATCTGTAAAATTATGCATTCAATTTCTTAAATTTCTTATTGATCTTTCAAAAGAGAGAGGAGAACAACGTCCTATTGTCATTTTTGCACATAGCCAGGGAGCGCTTATTGTTGATTTAGCTTTAAACAAACTGACAACTGAAGAGCGCAAGCGCATTCAGGCATACACTTTTGGAGGGCTTGCTCTTATTTCTTCTGAGAAGTCTAATGCTCAAAACTTTTTTAGTAGCAAAGATCCTATACCTTTCTTTGCTTCGAAAGATAGAGTTCAATTTTTGCTCAGGTTTCACTTAAGGCAAAAATTAGGATTGACCGCTCAGGAAATTATAGAAGAGTGTGTTAAGGAGGATTTTGTGAGCTATTACCAGCAAGATGTCTCCTTGGAGTCCGTAGAAGAATTTAGGCAAAGGCGTGAACAGCATTATAAAAATGAGCTAAAACAATCTGAGAACATCACAATTCTTGATGACACGATTTCAGAATTTTGGGAACATAGTTTCGATCTCCCAAGCTATCAAGCGAAAATTAGGGAGCTTGTGGAGTATCACAAACAGTAGGTCCATATGGACAAAAGAACATGGGTTGCTTTAGGAGCAGTTTTTGCGATCACCTTTCCTCTTTTGTATAAAATAGAGACAAGCTGTGGCAAAATGGGAGGTTTACAGCATCAGTTGTCCTTATTCCTCCTAGCATGGATTCCCGGTTGTATAGGGCTTATCGGTGCGAAGTTTGAACGATTCAAAATACCGTTTTTTGGTGAACCGAGCCGTTTTTTATTCTATTCCTATCTGTTTTCTCGAGTTTTTGTGTTCTACTTTGTTTTAGATCTGGATAGTAGTTGGTATATTCTTGTTCCTTTGACTTTGGCAATTGATCTTGTTTTGCTTTGGATGGTTGCGCTTGGCGAAGCAATTTTTTGGTGGGGTTATCTTTATCACAAGCTGGAAAAATATCCACCGATTTTATCTATAGTTATTATAGGGCTCACTCAGGGACTGTGGCAAATGCTTTTTTTCTTGGTGAATCTTGGTCCCTACCTATCGTATACGCATAAATTTTTCTTTGTGCCGTTAGTTGCGATGCTCTTAAGCCCTACCCTTTATTATTTAAGAGTACGAGGACGATGTATTCTTTATCCAAGCGTATTTTTTACTCCGATGCTTTGCTATACTCTTTGCTCTCCTGAAGAAATTCAATCAATGTTTGGAATGGCATCCCTTGTTTGTTTGTTTTTATTGGCCTGCGTAGCCTTGGTTCTTTTGCAACGGCAGAAACAGATCGTTTTTTGGTAATCCATGGCAAGACATAGAAATCGAAAAGAAACAAATTCTCAGTGCCGAGCTCGAAATGAATACTCAAGACTTATTTTTGAAGTCTTTTCCGAATGCATAGCAAAGGTTGTAGGGTAAGTATGTGCCATCGCTTTGCGATTTGATTACCGCTTTGCGGTTAAGATGAAAGCTCTGATTTTGTTGTTAAAACCTGATCTCATCTTAACCGCAAAGCGGTAATCAAATCGCGAAGCGATGGCAGTTGTTAGCCGTGGGTGGGAACCCACGGAAAAGATGCACCGCCTCCTCTGAGCCAGGAACTGGCGACACTATTTTGCGTAAGGTGAGTTATTTTGTGAATTTTGCCGTTCATCGCAAATTCACATACTCTTGAGAGTAGGGTATTTGCGATGAACGGCAAAATTCGCGAAAGAAAACAAAATGCGGTCCGACGATGTTTACTGTCAGCCTCGTAGGCCGTCCCGTCACTCAGAGCCGGCCATTTGGCCCAAGGGGGCCAAACGACTTCGATTCCAGGGATAAGCCACGTTTAGTGGCTTTCTTTCCGGCAAATTTTTTTTGTGAATAGAATTGAGTTGAACTGGAATCCTCTTCGGCGGGCGGCGGGGCCGTCCCGTCACTCAGAGCCGGCCATTTGCTTTTGCAAATGGCTTCGCTTCCAGACGAAAGCCACATTTAGTGGCTTTCTTTCCGGCCAAAAAAAAACCCTGCGGTGCAGGGTTTTTGTTTGGCCGGAACTGGAATCGAACCAGCGACACAAGGATTTTCAGTCCTCTGCTCTACCGACTGAGCTATCCGGCCAAAGAGAAAAACGATAATGGGAAGTTGTATTTTTTACAATAGACTTCTTAAAAAATTAAAACTTTTTACCGCCGATTTGAGCGTGAACGCGCATTGCCTCAATGAGGGGTTGGATACCTGTTTCGTTTAGAGCGGAGATTTCGAAGATGGGGAAGTGGGGATAAGCTTCTTTGAAACGGGTGATGTTCTCTGCGGATTCTTCTGCGTCAATTTTATTAAGGGCGATGAGGAAGGGTTTGTCGAGCATTTTTTCGTCGTAAGTGGAGAGCTCGTTTCTGAGGATTTTAAAATCTTCAATGGGGTCGCGTCCTTCTATGCCGGAGATGTCGATGAGGAAGATGAGGGTAGAGGTGCGCTCGATGTGTTTTAGGAAAGCGATTCCAAGGCCTTTGTTTAAGTGGGCATCTTCGATGATTCCGGGGATGTCAGCGATGAGGACTCTTGAGTAATCGTCGAATTGGATATAGCTTAAGTTGGGGTGAAGGGTCGTAAAGGGGTAGGCGGCTATTTTAACGGGAACGTGGGTGATTTTTGTCATGAGAGTTGACTTGCCTGCATTGGGCATTCCAATGAGTCCTACATCGGCAATCAGTTTAAGTTCTAGTTCTACTTCTCTGATGATTCCTTCGGTTCCAGGGGTGCAGACGTTGGGAGCTTGGTGCGTGGGAGATTTAAAGCGAGCATTGCCTTTGCCTCCTCTTCCTCCTTGGCAAATAATCCATTCTTGTTTGTCTTCAGTGAAATCGAAGAGAATTTCTTGGGTTTTGCTGTCTTTAACGAGGGTCCCTTGGGGGATTTTTAGAAGGAGATTTTGCCCGTTTTTGCCTTTTTTGTGGTTGCTTCCACCTTCATGGCCGTTTTGTGCTTTGATAATGCGAAAATTGCGATAATCCTGTAACGAGAGGACATGAGACTCTGCTCTCAATACGATTGAGCCTCCATTTCCTCCGTCTCCTCCTCCGGGGCCACCCTTTGGAATAAACTTTTCCCGGTGCCAGGAGACAACTCCGTTGCCTCCTTTTCCGGCTGAAAGTGTAAGTGTTGCAGTATCGACGAACATGAGTTTTCTATGCCGCCACAGGCTTAATAGAAACAAATGTGCGGTAGGACTTGCGAAAAGCGACAGTTCCATCGACTAAGGCAAAAAGGGTATCATCCTTTCCAATCCCTACATTTTTCTCTGGATGCCATTTTGTTCCTCTTTGGCGCACTAAAATGCTTCCTGCAGTGACAAATTCGCCTGCAGAGGCTTTAACGCCTAAACGTTGGGAGTTAGAATCACGACCATTGCGTGTAGATCCCTGACCTTTCTTATGTGCCATATGCAATCTCCATTATTTTTACGCGTGAATAGCGTTGGCGGTGGCCAACTTTGCGTCGCTCAGTTTTTCTTAGCTTATATTTAAAAGCGATGACTTTAGGACCTTTTACCTCTTTAACAAGTTCTCCGTGAACGGCACACTTGTTGATATTAGGTTGGCCTACTTTAACAGCTTTTCCGTCGTGTAAAAAAAGGACATTGCCAAATTTGACTTTGCCATCATTGTCAGCTTCTAGAAGCTCGACATCAATGACATCTCCTTTCTCAACGCGGTACTGTTTCCCTCCAGATTCGATAATAGCGTACATTTGCGTCTCCTGATTCTAAGAATAATCAAGCATGATAAATTAGGTGATGGCAAAAGTCAACCAAATCCTTTGGCAAAGTTCTAATTTGTGCGTTTAGGCGGAGATATCTCGGGTGCTAAAAGGGGTAAAATTTTCTGGTTTTTAGAGGGTTTTAAAATTAAATTACAATTGCCTTATAACTAACTGGTTATAGATTGTTATAATTGATTTGACAAAGATTAAAATATTTACTATTATTGAACTAAGCAGGGGAGTGACTATATGAAGCCCTATAACAAAAGAAAGGTCTCGAAAGTGACCTTAAAGACGCATCATAAGCATAAAGAATTAGAAAAAAAGTCTCAGATTAAAAAAAATGCTAGCATTCAGTAGTTAAATTGTTTATATGGAAATTAAAAGAATTACTTTACAATAGTGGGGGATATATGAAACACAGAAGAAAACACAAAAAACACTCAGCGAAAAGATCAAAGATGAGCCTTCGCAAAACAAGCTTATGGAAGCAATTTTACGATCGTTATTGCGCACTCTAAAGAGAATTTAGATCGTAGAGTTTTTCTGCGATCTATACCGAAATAATCTGTAGAATCGGTTTTTGGCTGCGTTGGGTTTACTTCAAAATTTGCATTCTCACTTGCGCCTTGCCCTAGGCAATGGTCGCTCGCTCCGAATGCAAATTTTGAAGACCCTCCTTGCCAAATTCCCGATTTTTCAGTTTATTTCGGTATTTTTTTATAGAAGCTTAAGCTGTAAAAAATTGCAGCTGTGAGGGCTATTGTTGCTCCTGGGGGCCAATTAAGATACCAGGATCCGCTTGTGCCTATTACTGTAAAAATGATTCCCAGGAGAATGGCAAGTCCCATGATATGGGGCATTCTATTTTGGAATCTTCCTGCAATAGCCGCGGGTATTGCCAGCATGGCAATCACTAGGATCGCTCCTACTACTTGGATGAGTAGGACAACTGATACGGCTATGAGCGCGAGAAGAAGAAAATAATACCAGGTTACCTTGACATTTTGCAGTCTTGCTTGTTCTTCATCAAAACAGATCGCCAAAAATCGATTGTGAAAGAAAAAAGCGCAGATAAGGACGATCAGATCGAGTCCTAAAATTAAAAAGATATCGCTTTTGCTAATCCACAAGATGTTTCCAAAAAGAAAATGCATTAATTCGACGTTGTAGCCTGGCGTCAGAGCAATGAAGATGATGCCAAGGGACATTCCTGTAGACCATAGGGCTGCAATGATTGTGTCTTCTCTTTCTTTGTGCTTCAGATGCACCCATCCAATAAGGAAGGCGGAAATAAGGGCAAACAGGAGGGCTCCATTTAAGGGACTCATCCAAGAAATTCCGTAAGTTCGCTTAAGCCAAAGAAAAAGTCCCATGCCTCCCAGAACTGAATGGGAGATGCTTCCGCTAATAAAGACGATTCTTTTAGCTACTACATAAGATCCCATGATGCCAGCGGTAATCGAGGCTGAGGCCCCGGCAAGGATAGCCATAAGAAAGAAAGAATTAATCATGGTATAGCCCCATTGCAAAGTGTCCGCAAGCGTCTTTAGGCAGGAGTGGGAATACTTTTTTCCTCACACAATATAATAGGTCGGCTTTATCGAGTATTGGCTGTAAGTCATGGGTGACCATTAGGATGGTGATTTCCCCCTTAAGATCCATAAGAAGTTTATAAATTTCTCTTTCTGATTTGGTGTCAACGCTTGCAGTTGGCTCATCGAGAAGAAGAATTTCTGGTTCACTTATCAGCGCGCGTGCTATGAGGGCTCTTTGGGCCTGTCCCCCTGAAAGAGATCCAAAAGATTGATCTTTTAATTGGGAGAGGCCTACTTGGCTTAAGGCTTCGAGTGCTTTTTGTTTAATACTTTGGGGATAGCTTCCCCACCAGGTGCATTTAGAAATAGCTCCAGTTAAGACAAGTTCAAAAACGGTGATGGGAAATTGTTTGTCGTATCTGGTTATTTGAGGGACATATCCTATTTTGTTATATGCGATTTCAACCGTTCCTTTTGAAGGTTTTAGAAAGCCCATCATTAATTTTAGCAAAGTTGTTTTGCCACCCCCATTTGGACCAAAGATGACAATAAAGTTTCCATGGGGAATAGACAGAGAGACATTTTCAAGAATAAGGTTCTTGTCATAGGCAAACTCAAGATTTTTGATCTCTATGCTCATTGCTTATTTGCTATCTGTTTTGCGATGTTACGCAGTGTTGTTGGGTAATCTCCAGAATAGGGGTCAACCATATAAAGCTGCAAATGGAGTTTTTCAGCAATAAGCTCGGCTCCCTTGTTGCTGTATTGTGGTTCTGCAAAAATGGCGGAAATTTTATTTTGCTCGATTGTTTGTAAAAGCTCGGAAATATGTTGAGGTAGAGGATCCTTTCCTTCTTGTTCTACAGAAAGTTGTTTTAGGCCATAGTCTCGACAAAAATAACCAAATGCTGGATGAGACACAACGATTGCTTGGCCTGAAAGGGGTTCGAGCATTTCTGTGATTTCTGCATCTAGGCTGTCTAGCTCACTTAAAAATTTTAACAGATTTTCTTCGTATAGAGTGCCATTTTCAGGAAAGGCTTTTACGAGAGCTTCTTTAATGGCAATCGCTTGTTTTTTTCCCTCTTTTGGGCTTAGCCATATATGTCTATCTTCAGCATGATCGCAATGGGCGCACCCTTCACGGATCAAATCGATCCCTTCTGATAAATCGATCATTAATAGTGTAGGATTATGCTGCTCTATAATGTTTATGATTTTATCTTCGAAAGGCTCTCCGATTCTTAGCCACACTTTTGCGCTTTTTAAGGGCTCTACATCTCTGAGGGTTGGCTCAAACAGATGGGGGTTGGCTCCGCTTGGAATAAGCGGTTTTGCTACAATTGTATCTCCCCCGATCTTATTTAAAAAATAAGCATATGGCGCGATATTTGTTAGAACAATGGGCTTCGAGCTTGCCGGTTCTTGCTTTGCGCAGGCGCCAAATAGTAATAAAAAAACTAATATTATACTTTTCATCCTTAGTATAATCAGCCTTACTGACGAAATTTTCAAGCAAAAACAATAGTTGTCGGATAATGGGTTCACGATGTAAACTCTGTGGCTTATTTGGAGAGGTGTCAGAGCGGCCGATCGAGCATGCCTGGAAAGCATGTAAACACGAAAGTGTTTCGTGGGTTCGAATCCCACCCTCTCCGAATCCTTTTTTTGTCCTCCTCGAACGAGGAGGACAAAAAAAGGATTCGAGAGAGCAAGCCACTAAATGTGGCTTGCGTGGTGGGTTCGAAGTGAGGCCTCGTGCCGAACCGGCCCCGAAGGGGGAATCCCACCCTCTCCGAATCCTTTTTTTGTCCTCCTCGAACGAGGAGGACAAAAAAAGGATTCGAGAGAGCAAGCCACTAAATGTGGCTTGCGTGGTGGGTTCGAAGTGAGGCCTCGTGCCGAACCGGCCCCGAAGGGGGAATCCCACCCTCTCCGAATCCTTTTTTTGTCCTCCTCGAACGAGGAGGACAAAAAAAGGATTCGAGAGAGCAAGCCACTAAATGTGGCTTGCGTGGTGGGTTCGAAGTGAGGCCTCGTGCCGAACCGGCCCCGAAGGGGGAATCCCACCCTCTCCGAACCGAAGTAATAAGCTGACTTTGGGTTTTAATGGCTCAAGGTGTTTATATTAAGCGAGCTAGCGAGCTTTTTGGAGTGCGCAAATTTATTTGCGCTTTTCTCTACATCGATTTATCGATGTACAAGTTGACGGCGATAAATCGCCTTGAAAAAAAGCGCAAATCAATTTGCGCACTCCAAAGCTCGCTTCCGCTCGCAAACTAAGATCTTATTAAACCCAAAACTCAGGTTAATAGGAGAGGAGCAAGCCACTAAATGTGGCTTGCGTGGTGGGTTCGAAGTGAGGCCTTGTGGCGATAATGAGGGAAGATGCGCTGTCCGTTTTGCGATCATATAGATCTTAAGGTCACCGATTCTCGGGATGCTGCCGAGGTCAATGGGGTGAGAAGGCGTCGCGAGTGTTTGAAATGCTTGAGACGTTTCACGACATTTGAAACGATCGATCTCACTATCCAAGTTTTTAAAAGAGATGGCACCTACGAAGATTTTGTCCAAGATAAGCTTATTAAGGGTCTGGATGCGGCATGCCGCCATACAAGAATTAGTCACGAGCAAGTTCTGGCTCTTGCCTATAAAATTACTGCTGATTTAATGGAGCGACAAATACGAGAAATTTCGACCACAGAGCTTGGAGAAATCGTGATGCTTCATTTAAGGGCGATGGATATTATTGCATATATTCGGTTCGCTTGTGTATATCGTCGATTTAAGGACGTAGATGAGCTAATGGACGCTATTAAACTAGGTAGGTTGGAATGTCATTAAAGAAACAAGATATAGAAAGATTTAAAAAAAGACTTGAAGAGCAAAGAGCTCAGATGAACCAGCTCGTTCGTGGAGCTACGGAAGAAGTGAAGGATACAGATCAATCAAAAGGGTATTCTCAACATCAAGCGGATGAAGGAACAGACGATTTTAATAGAACGGTTTCCCTTGAGGTGACCTCTAAGGAATTTGATATTTTAAAGCAGATTGACAGGGCGCTTCAAAAAATTGAAGATGGTACTTACGGAGTTTGCGATATCACGGAAGAAGAGATCCCGATTGCGCGACTTGAGGCAATTCCTTACGCGACAATGACAGTTAAGGCGCAAGAAAAACTAGAGAAAGGACTGCTTTGAAATTGATGAAGTGGGTCTGGTTCGTAGCTCTTGCATTTACCGTTTTTGGATTGGATATAGCTTCTAAGTCTTATGTCTATCAACACTTTCCTTTAAACGGGGTTTTCCCAGTCTTTCAAAATGTTTTAGGCATAGATTTTTCGATTAGCTATGCTGCAAATACTGGCGCTGCTTGGGGCGTTTTTGCAGGCTTTCAAGACTTTCTTCTCTATTTTCGGATTGTTGTGATTGGAGCTCTTTTAGGCTACATCCTCTTTTTTAATAAGGAAAAAAAGCTTCTTTACCCTTTCATGCTCATTATTACTGGAGCTATAGGGAATGTTCTTGATTATTTTATATATGGACATGTGGTTGACATGTTTTACTTTAAGTTTGGAAGTTATTCTTATCCTATTTTTAACATCGCTGACAGCGCTATTTTTTGTGGCACAGTTTGGCTCATCTTGGTATCAAAAAAACGTGCTGCGCATAAGCAATCCCTCAGTTGAGGGGACTCTCTGTGTTTCCAAATGGATTAAAATCCAAGTGCTTTTAGACCTCTCTGAAATGGAGGAGCTGATCCGGCATCTTCAGCCATTTTATTGTCTAGATACGAGCCGCGTTGTTTCTTCTTTTGAGCATGATTTTTTAGAGGACTATAAACTGTATTTGAAAGATCTAAAAACTCCTGTGAGGTCTTGCATCTGGACGACTTCTTTAGATCCGCTTTACGCAATGAAAGTGGGAGAGGATAAATATCTCATTAAATCTTTACTCCCCACCATTCAAATTCAGGCGCACCAATTTTTTTATTCAGATTTAGATAAAAAATTTCATCCGATGGTCTTAAGTAAAGAAAGTATTTCATGGGGAATACAATTTTCCTATCCTCAACTCTATCAAGACCCCAAAACACAGGCCTTTCACAAATGTAGCGATTTGCCCAATACCCAACTTTTTTTAAAGCTAACCAAATGGCTAAGAGAGTATAGTTGTCCCACGCCATTCATGGCGGAAGGGAAAAAAGTGCATGTCCCCATTCGGATTGGGTTAAAAGTTTTTTCTTGGATTAAAGATCATCCCCAGCTTAAGGCTCGAGGTTTAGAAGTATGTCATCGATAGTAGAAAAAATTTATGAAGCAGGGGAGGGGATATGAGTTATTCACTTCTAGATAGTGGCGACGAGCAAAAGCTCGAAAAATTTGGCCCTTATACTCTTATCCGTCCTTGCGCACAAGCAATTTGGAAACCTAAAAAAAGTTGGGATAAAGTTAAAGTTGATGCTGTGTTTTCCCGCGAGAAAGAAAACAAGTGGAAAATGATGAATAAGCTCCCCCCATCGTGGATAATAGAGCTTCAAGGGGTAAAATTCAAAATTGCTCCTACCGATTTTGGGCACTTAGGCGTTTTTCCTGAACACAGCATGCTTTGGGCCTGGATGCAAGAAAAAATTAAAACTCGACAGACTCCCAATATTTTAAATCTCTTTGCTTACTCAGGGGGAGCCACGCTTAGCTGTGCTCAAGCTGGCGCAAAAGTATGTCATCTTGATGCATCTAAAGGAATGGTCACGTGGGCAAGAGAAAATGCCGAGCTTAATAAGTTACAATCAGCCCCTATTCGCTGGATTGTGGAAGATGTACTCAAATTTCTGCAGCGAGAACAAAAGCGCAATGTGAAATACGATGGGATTATTTTGGATCCTCCAAGTTTTGGGCGGGGAAATAAAGGGGAGATTTTTAAAATAGAAAAAGATATTCATCCTCTATTGCATGCTTGTAAATCTCTTTTATCAAACGATCCTTTATTTCTGGTGCTGACATCTCATACGCCGGGTTTTACTCCACTTGCTATGGATCATCTTCTTTCTCAATGCTTACATAAAGGGAAAGTGGAAACAGGAGAGATGGTGATCTCTTCAGCTGAAAGTTTTGCTTTACCTTCAGGGAGTTTTGCAAAATGGGAACCTTAATCATTACAAGCCTTCAAAATCCTAAGGTGAAACTTGCAGGTTTATTAAAAGATCGGCGTGATCGGGATCAGCTCGGTCTTTTTCTGATTGAAGGATACAGAGAGCTTAAGCGCGCAGTCGATAGCGGTGTGCAAATAAAAACGCTTTTTATTTGCCCTGAGTTTTTTTTGGGAATTAACGAAAAGGCTTTAATTGCTCAAATTGGAGGAGAAGTTTTTGAATGCACAACGCCTGTTTTTCAAAAGCTCTCTTATCGTGATCGCCCTGATGGACTTGTTGCCATTGCTCATCAAAATAAGCTACAGCTAGATAATATTCCCATCTCGAAAAATCCTTTTTTTGTCGTAGCAGAGAGCATCGAAAAACCTGGGAACCTTGGGACCATTTTACGCTCATGCGATGCTGTGAAAGTGGATGGGGTAATTGTATGTGATAGATGCACGGATATTTATAATCCTAATGTGGTCCGCGCAAGTGTGGGAACCCTTTTTACGATTCCGGTTGTGGAAGCAGGAGGAGAAGAAACTCTTCTTTGGCTCAAAAAACATCAGATCAAAATAGTTGCTGCCACACCTGCTGCTAAAATGGATTACACCGAAGCTGATTTTACCGGCCCCGTAGCGATTGCAGTGGGGACAGAGCAGCTCGGATTATCCAAGCGTTGGATGGAAGCGGCGGATATCCAAGTATCGATCCCTATGATGGGCGTCGCAGACTCTCTTAACGTTGCCTCTGCCACCACGATCCTCCTTTATGAGGTAGTGCGCCAGCGCAAATGAAAGTAGTATATTGTGATAATCATATTCTTGTAGTTGAAAAGCCAGCGGGACTTCCTACTCAAGGCGAGGAAGGGGAAAAGTCTCTCCAAACGGAGGCTCAGGCGTGGGTCAAACAAAAGTATCAAAAAAAAGGGAATGTGTTTCTTCATCCTGTTCATAGGCTGGATGCTCCTGTTAGCGGTCTTGTCCTTTTTGCACGCACCAGCAAAGCGCTGTCTCGCTTAAATGAGATGATGAGAGAGCATAAAATTGAAAAGACTTACACAGCTCTTGTAGAAGGGGATCTCGAAGAAAAACAGGGAACTCTCAGACACAAATTACTTCATGGAGAGCACAGAGCTTTGATCTCTTCTAAAGGAAAGGAAGCCATTCTCGATTATAAAGTAATCAAGAAAATTAAGAATAACACTCTAGTGGAAATTCATCTTCATACAGGGCGCTACCATCAGATCCGCGCTCAGTTCTCGGCAATTGGTCATCCCATTGTCGGTGACACTAAATATGGCGCCAAAACTTCAGGCTCTTTGCAGCTTTGTAGCGCAGCCCTAAGTTTTACCCATCCCGTTACTGGGGCCTCTTGCGAATTTCGCCTTTAACCTAAAAACGGCAATTGGATCCGGGCAAAAAGCACAATCTTTAGAGCCACAATCGTTTCCGATGGGGGCCGCCTTCACCACTCGGGAATGTCGGCCCCCATCGGAACCAATTGTGACTCAAAATCTTGCCCTTTTTGCCGCGGCCCAACTGCCGTTTCTAGGTTTAACCAAAAAGTGCTGAAAAGGCATTTTTTATCTGTGAGTTGTACATATTCGGTCCAATTTGGTCATACACAGCATTGGTATAACTATTTATGTTTGTCCCATATTCCTTTAGGTTATGGCCAACCATAGCGAAGTCCATGTTGTCGTAATAAGCCAATCCACCTTGAACGTTGTAATTTTGGCCTGATACGAAGGAATTGAAATTGGATATGTTGGTGAATTCTGAAGGGTTTGGAACAGTAATTGTGGAGTCTCCATAAGGGGTGTCGTCGTTATTACAGTTAGTAAATGATCCACCAAAAGCCTTTACCATACAGCCTCCCCAAATGTCAGGTAAATTGACATTGGCAGCAGGACTCGATCCAGAACCCCATGGAGGTGGGCAATCTCTATCTCCAAAATCCCATCCATGATAATAAGGCGCTATAAAGATACCCGTCATCCATGTCTTGTCATCAGCTGGAGGTGGTAAAAGAGAGGGGAGCATCGCAGAACCTGTGGGATTTCCGTTAGCATCAACTCCGGTTGTATATTGAAACATGGGATAAGCAGCTTGAAAATTCTGAGCGAATTGGTTTACCTTATTTATTTCATCTTGAGACATCCCGGTGGTATCAACAGTAGATGCTTGATATAAGTAAGAGTAGGCTTGAACACCTTCGCCGTATCTGCTTAGCAGGGCTTGTGCTTTGTATGCATTTGCAAGAAAAGCGCTATAAGCTGGGCTAGAATTAGAACTTGCTCCAACATTAGAACTACCTGAAATTGGATCTACCATATACTTCCTCCTTTGCCTGTACCATAATTTTATCACTAAAATATATTTTTGTCAAGCTTGGGGAAGGCTTAAGGAGCTTATAGATGTAACATCCTAATTATAAGTGTTCTGCGATCTGGATGGCATTGAGGGCAGCGCCCTTGAGGAGCTGGTCCCCGACGGCCCAGAGTTCAAGCGTGTTGGGCTGAGAGAGGTCTTCTCGGATTCTGCCGCAAAGAACAGAGTCGATCCCAGAGGCATCTTTGGGGGTGGGATCAGAGGAGATTTGGAGGCCAGGTGCATTTTTAAGAATGGTAAGAGCAGAGTGTTTATTGATTGGTTTTGCAAATTCCACGTTCATAGTTACCGAGTGAGCCCTTAAGATGGGAACACGGATGCAAGTAGCACTCACGCGGATCGAGTCATCTTCGAGGATTTTTTTTGTTTCATAGAGCATTTTTAGTTCTTCTTCCACGTAGCCAGTTTCTGTAAGGGGAGAGTTGTGAGTAAAGAGATTAAACGCGTAAGGGCGTTCAAAAATAGTCCGTTCGTAGGGCTTGCCTTCAAGTGTAGCTCTTGTTTCTTCTACAAGCTCTTGCATTGCAAGGGCTCCAGCGCCGCTTGCTGCCTGGTAAGTTGCGCAGACAACGCGCTTGATTTGAAATTGTTTGTGTAAAGGGGCTAAAGGGATAAGCATAATGGTGGTTGTGCAATTCGGAGAAGCGATGATCCCTTGGTGGCGGGTGATGGCGTGAGCGTTAATTTCAGGGATGACAAGAGGAACTGTGGGATCACTTCTAAAAGCTGAGCTATTATCAATGACAACGGCCCCGTCTTCTACAGCTTTAGCACCCCATTCAGAAGAAATTTTTCTCCCAGCGCTAAAAAGGGCAATATCAATTCCTTTAAAATTATCTAAAAGTTCTAGGGGGACCTCTTCCTTTTTAAATTTTAAAGTTTTCCCTATAGATTTTGGAGAGGCAAAAAGACGGAGAGATTTAACCGGAAAATTTCTTTTTTCCAGGATTTTTAACATTTCCTGGCCAACAGCTCCTGTGGCCCCAATAATCGCTACATTAAAAGTCATACAACTTCCATTATAGTAGAAAAAGAAATAAAACGTTATACTTATGTCCATGCAAAAACATATTTTAAATTCTGTTGAAGATGGTATTAGAGCTATTGAGTTTCTAAAGAAAGCTCATAGCCTTCTGTTTGTAGAAAATACTGCAAAGATGATTGCTTCTTGTTTTAAGAAGGGGGGGAAACTTCTCATTGCAGGCAATGGTGGCAGTTTGTGCGATGCAATGCATTTTGCAGAAGAGCTTACAGGACAGTTTAGACATAAGAGAAAAGCTCTTCCTGCCATTGCAATTGCTGATCCAGGACACTTGACTTGCACAGCGAACGATCATGGATATGACAATGTTTTTTCAAGAGCTGTTGAGGCTCATGGGAAAATAGAAGACATTTTTATTTCTTTAACGACAAGTGGTAATTCAAAAAATATTCTCGAAGCTGTTTCTGTTGCAAAAGAGATGGGTCTTTCCACAATTGCATTTCTAGGTAAAGATGGAGGAAAGTTAAAGGGATTATGTGATCTGGAGTGGATCGTTGAGGGTTTTACCTATTCTGATAGGATTCAAGAAGCTCATATGGCTGCAATCCACATCATTATCGAGATGGTAGAAAAAGAGCTCTTTTATGCCGTTTGAAAATTATGTCGTCGATGTGATTGAAGGAAGACGAGGGGCACTTCTACGTCCAGTTTTATACACTTTGAGTTTAGGGTATAGAGTTCTTTCTTATTTGCATCGGTTGAGCATGAAACCTCAAAAAGTGAACATCCCAGTCATCAGCATTGGCAACATCACAGCAGGAGGTACTGGAAAAACCCCTCTCATCCAGTATTTGGCAAAAAAACACAAAAATGTGGCCATTATTACGAGGGGATACCGCTCAACACTATCTAGCAAAAAACCTGTACTAATTTGTCGAGGCAAAGGACCTTTGTATTCTTCGAAAGTGTGTGGAGATGAGCCTTACCTTCTTAGTCTCACTCTTCCTAAAACATACATTTGGATAGGGAAAAATCGGTTAAAAGCTGCAAAACTTGCAGAAAAAAAAGCCAAGGTCATTTTATTGGACGACGGGATGCAGTCTTACGAACTGCATCGAGATATTGAAATTGTTGTGATGGATGGGAAAGATCTTTTTGGGAAAAATCACTTTTTGCCCCGCGGTTATCTACGGGAACATCCAAAACGACTCAAAGATGCAGATCTGATTGTTGTAAATCATTGCGTTAATTACGAAGCAACAAAAAAAATCCTTTCAGCTTATACCGATGCTCCCATTGCTGTAATGGCACTCAAGCCGCAAGAAGTATTTATCGGCAAAAAGGTAGCCGTGTTTTGTGCAATTGGGAAGCCACAACATTTTTTCTCTACTGTGCAAGAACTGGGAGCTGAGATTGTAGACACCCTTGTTGCGCCTGATCACAAACCTTTCAAGGTAGAAACTCTAAAAGCTTTTTGGAAAAAGTGTCCCAGTGCAGAATATCTTTTGTGTACGGAAAAAGATGCTGTTAAATTACCTAAAAATATTAATCTTCCTATACGTGTTGTAAAAACGACAGTTGAGATCACGCAAGGAAAAGAACACTTGGAGAATTTATGGAAGAATTTAAAGTAACATTGCCAAAGCTTGGAGAGAGCATTTTAAGTGCCACAATTGTGCAGTGGTTTAAAAAAGTTGGGGATGAAATTAAAATGGATGAGCCCCTCCTCGAAGTGTCTACAGATAAAGTAAATAGTGAAATTCCTTCCCCTGTAACAGGTGTTTTACAAGGAATTTTAGCTGAGCCAGATCAGGAACTTGAAGTGGGAGCCCCTTTAGCAATTATTGCTCTTAACAGTTCTACAAAAACCCAAGAAACAGTTGTTGTTCCCAAGCCAGAAGCTGCAGCTCCTTCTTCCTCTAGTGAAATGGCAGATTTTTATTCTCCAGCTATCTTACGAGAAGCCAAAGAAAGAGGAGTTTCCTTTACAGAATTAGAAAAAATTTCTCGCACAGGTGCTGGCGGAAGGCTCACGAAAAAAGATCTGGAAGATTACGTCACAAAGAAAACCAAGCCTTGCCCTGCATCGCCTAAAGTCTGTTATGGAGCCCAAGATGTTGAACGGGTGAAAATGACAGGAATGAGAAAAGCGATTGCGGACAATATGGTCCGCTCTTTTTATCAAGCACCGCATGCAACACTTGTTGCTGAAGTTGATGTGACTCTCCCTCTAAAAATCATTCAAACGGAAAAAGAGTCCTTCTTATCTAAGCATGGAGCTAAACTCACCATTACAAGTTTTGTGGCACGTGCTATTGCAAAAGCTCTTCAAGAGTATCCCCTTATCAATTCCTCCCTTGAGCAAGATACAATCGTTGTAAAGCGTTTTGTGAATTTGGGTATTGCTGTGAGTGTTGATGGAGGGCTTCTTGTTCCTGTCATTAAAAACTGTCAGAGAATGCCTCTTTCTTCCATTGCAAAAACAATCGGCGAAATCTCTGCAAAAGCGCGTACAAACAAACTAACGGCCGATGACATTGCCGATGGAACGATCAGCATGACGAATTTTGGCATGTCAGGCGTACAAATCGGGATCCCCATCATCCGCTTCCCAGAAGTTGCCATCGTCGGCATAGGCGCCATCGAGAAAAAAGTCGTCGTTGTAGAAAACGACAGCATGGCCATCCGCTCCATGATGCACGTCTGCCTTACCTTTGACCACCGTGTGCTCGATGGTATGTACGGCTGCGGCTTCCTCGGCGCTTTAAGAAAGCACCTCGAAACCGATGTAAACATCGATTGAACCTAGAAACGCAAATCGCAAATCAGAAAATGCAAAATGGTGTCGCCAGTTCGAGGCTCGGAGGAGATGAGTGGATTTTCTCCGTGGGTTTCCACCCACGGCTAGCAACTGCCATCTTTGCGGTTAAGAACAGCCTCCGATTTTGTTATTGAAACCTGATCCATCTTAACCTGAGTTTTGGGTTAAAGTAAGATTCTAGTTTGCGAGCGCAAGCGAGCTTTGGAGTGCGCAAATTTATTTGCGCTTTTTTTCAAGGCGATTTATCGCCGCGGGCTTGTACATCGATAAATCGATGTAGAGAAAAGCGCAAATAAATTTGCGCACTCCAAAAAGCTCGCTTGCGCTCGCTTCATTAAAACCCAAAACTCAGGTTCTTAACCGCAAAGCGGTAATCAAATCGCGTAAGCGATGGCAGTTGTTAGCCGTGGTGTGACGAACGAATGTGAGGAACCCACGGAAATCGTATACCCCACATCTGAGCCAGGAACTGGCGACACCTAAGTATTTAATTATTAAGTACATATAATAATGAATTTGCAGGAAATGGATTGAATTAAATGGTTTTTTATTGTTTTTAATCAAGTTATAAAATTTATTGAATTAAATCTTATTATGTTGTAAAATATCCATATATAAAATAATAAGGAATAGTTTTATGTCTGCAAACGCACCATCTATAGGAACGAGATCTAGCACGCCCCCATTACAAGAAAGCTCTTCCTCATCATCTTCTAGCAAATACGATGCTGTGAGAATGGGCCTTCAAGAGTGCATTGCACGTATTAAACAAGTGGCAGCAAAGATAAGCTCACAAATCCCTCCGAAAGACAATGGTGGAAAATTTGATTGTTCTGTAAGCCTAGAGACAATGAAAGATCCTACAGTTCTTAATTGTGGTCATATATTTGATAGAGTATCAACTGAAGGAGTGCCACAAGCGCCGGTCAATACATGTCCAAGTTGTAGGAAGTCAATTACTACTCGTGAGCCTGTCGTTCTTATTAAAAACCTAATTAATGAATGGCAACAAGAAGAACGGATTCCTACTTTTTCTCATTTCAAAAAAGAGAAAGAGAATAACAAACGGGCTAAACAACATCTTGAAATAGCAAAAGACTGTGAAGAAGAAAAAAATTACGATAAAGCTTTAGATGCTTACAAAGAGATGTTTTTATACACGAAAAGATCAGAAGATTATGCAGCTCTCCCTTTGCTCTATAAAAAACTAAACCAGCCTGAAAAGGCCACCCTTGCGTACCTCCATCTTGCCTCTTATCAACTTGAAGAAGGTAAAATCGAAGAAGCCATAAAAACATTAGAAGAAGCTGAGCAAATGTCTCCTAAGCCTTTAAAAATTGATGCACTACTCATCAGTCTAATATTACCCGCAAACCCTTCTCGAGAACAAATACATGAAGTCCTGCTCATTGCTTCCCATCAAGAAGATCCAGAAGAAGCCATTTCCATTTATAAACAAGTGATTGCCAAGAGCCCTCATGAGCTAGATGCTTACACAGCCTTATGCCCCTTATTAAAAGATCCCCAAGAAAAAAGACATTTTCTTTTAAAGGCAGCTCACTCTGCAGCACAACAGGGAAAGCCAGAACTAGCAGAGAGTTTTCGTAAAAATGCAGAAATCCCTCTTTATCCAACCTCTATCTCACAACAAGATTGGGCAAATCCAGCAGCCTTCCTAGACAAACTTCCCCCAAAACCACAAGCGCTCATAGACTTTCTTGCCGCTCCTTGTCCTATTTACGGCAATGAAGGAAAAACAGCCGCAGAAACACACATAGTCGTCCCTCGCATTAAAAATATCACCCTCATTATTGATGGAGCTCCCGTTCAAGTGCCAGGCAACTTAAAGAACCTTGATCTACTTGACAAAGCTTCAGGAGGAAAAGGCTGCCGATTGATTTGGGATGAGATCTTAAAACCAGAGGTAGATAAAGCCCCAGAAGTTGCGTTTGAGTGGGTAGTCATGACAAGAGATGTTCTTCCAGGAAGTAGAAACAAAGCCTACGATATCCAAAAAGCACTTGCAGAAGCAAAAGGGTATCAAGTCCCAGGCTTCCTAGATGCTGCTACAGCCATCCTTTGGGAGAATCAACATTCTAACACTCGTCTATTTAATGATAATCCTTGGACTTATACACGTTGTCATGAAAAGCTCCAAGGCTATCAATTGGTTGTTGGGGGCTTCGCCCCGGCCGGCTTGTTCGTCAGCAACTACTACGGCGACGACGAGCGCATCGGGGTCGCGGGCCTGCGGAAGTTCTGAGGCCATTGGGCATTGGAACTTTGGCACTTGATATCAGGACATTGGTCTTTTTGGTCTTATCTTTCTCTCTTCATCGCGAAGCGATTTTGGAGTGCGCAAATTTATTTGCGCTTTTCTCTTCATCGATTTATCGATGAACAAGCTGGCGGCGATAAATCGCCTTGAAAAATAGCGCAAATAAATTTGCGCACTCCAAAATCGCTTCGCGATAAAGAAAGAGAGAAAAAGATCACTTCGCGATGAACCCCGCTATCCTTGCGCTGAGGAGAAGGCGTGCATGTTATCGAACATGTAGAGGTTTTCGGTTTTGATGATATCGCAGCCGACATTTGAGAGTTCTTGCAAGGTTGTGATGATTTCGTGTTGTGTTACTGGATGATCTTTTTGTTTATGCATGAATCTGCAGCGCCATTGATCGATACACGAGGTTTCAGGCATCCCATCTGGCCAAATGCGTACGCCCCGATTGCTAATCATTTTGAGATGGAGAGCAGAGGTTTTTAAGTGGGTTAAATGCTCGATAAATTTTTGTGCAGATTCGTGGTTATAGAGAAAAACATCTGTGCCAACAAGAGTTCTTTTCTCTTTGCTTGGAGGTTTATTATCGATTGTTGCAATTTTGGTGTGTGTTTCATAGCTCACAGGTTTTAGTTTGGTGGGTTTGTTGCCGAGATTCTTCACAATTGCTTCTGCAAATTCTCTTGTTCCCACTTTTACGATGCTTTTCCCTTCTTTGTAGATGTCGTAAGTGTGAATTCCTTCTTCGATGGTTGCTAGCCATGCATTATGAATACGCGCTGCAATATCGCCATGATCGAGGTAAGATAGCATCATTACCGCGGCCAGAAGGAGTCCAGAGGGGTTCGCAAGGTTTTGACCAGCACGTCTTGGTGCAGAGCCGTGAATGGCTTCAAACATGGCTCCGTGGCTTCCAATATTTGCTGATCCACCGATTCCTACAGATCCTGAAATTTGAGCAGCGACGTCAGATAAAATATCTCCGTAGAGATTAGGCATGACAAGCACGTCGAAGGCTTCAGGGGTGTCTGCAAGCTTAGCGGCCCCTATATCGACAATCCAATGCTCATTGATGATTTCTGGATATTCAAGGGCAATTTCCTCAAAAACTTTATGAAATAGTCCATCGGAAAATTTCATAATATTATCTTTGGTAAAGCAGGTGACCTTTTTTCTCCCATGGTGGCGAGCGTATTCGAAGGCATACCGAACAATTTTTTCACATCCAGGGCGAGAAATCAACTTTAAAGAGGAGCAAACCTCAGGCGTTTGCCGATATTCGATTCCGGCGTAAAGATCCTCTTCGTTTTCTCGAACGATCACGAGATCCATGAGGGGGTGTTTAGTATGGATAAAAGGAGGGTAGGCAACGCAGGGACGGACATTGGCATAAAGACCTAAAGAGGTGCGGATAGTGACGTTGAGGCTTTTAAACCCGCCTCCTTGAGGAGTTGTAATGGGCGCTTTGAGGAAGGCTCTGGTTTTTCGGATGGTATCCCAGGTCTGAGGTTCGATCCCTGTTGGGAAACCTTTCAAATAAACTTTTTCTCCAATTTCCACCTTGTGAATTTCGAGATTGGCTCCTGCCTCTTCAAGAATATGAAGTGTCGCATCCATAATTTCAGGACCGATCCCGTCACCATGCGCAACAGATATAGGAATTTTTTTAGTGCTCATTTTTAACCCTTTTTCTTCGTTTTATTCCATTTAATTAAACACTTCAAGTAAAATGAGACTCATATGTTAAGAGAACTTTTTAAAGAACAGAGGGCTGCCATTGATTATTTTTTCGATCATATCGAGATTGAAAAAATGGAAAAGGTGTTTGATGCATGCTTGCAATCAAAAGGGCTGATTATTTTCACCGGAATTGGGAAAAGTGGAATCATCGCAGAAAAAATTGCGATGACTCTTACTTCCACAGGCTCACGCGCACTTTTTTTACCTGCAGTGAATTTTTTGCATGGAGATATTGGGATTCTTTCTTCTGAAGATGTCGTTGTTCTTTTAAGCAAGAGTGGCGAAACAGAGGAGTTGCTAGAACTTATCCCTCATATGAAAAAACGGGGAGCAACACTTATTTCTATAGTTTCAAAAAGGGAAAGCCGTTTGGAGAAAGGGTGTGATTATTCCCTTTTTCTTCCAGTATTAAAAGAGCTCTGTCCTTTTGATCTGGCTCCCACTGTTTCTACGGCAGTGCAGCTTCTTTTTGGAGATGTGCTTGGCATAGCTTTGATGCGTAAAAAGAATTTCTCTTTAGCTGATTATGCACTTACTCATCCGTCAGGATCTCTCGGCAAAAAAATCACTCTGAAAGTGGAAGATGTAATGCTAAAAAATGAGAACATTCCCCTTTGTCGCCCTGAAGATTTTATCAGAGATATCCTCTCACCTCTTTCATCTAAAAAATGTGGATGCCAACTTATTGTTGATCATGAAAGTAAAATTCTTGGAATTTTTACTGACGGAGATTTAAGACGCGCTTTGCAATCTCACGGACCAAACGTTTTAGAAGAGAAAATAGAAAATCTCATGGTTCGTTCTTATTTTTCTATCGATAAAGACAAGCTTGCGTGGGAAGCTTTAAAACTCATGCAGCAGGATCCTAAGAAGTGGATCATGGTCCTTCCCGTTGTGGACAGTGACAAAAAAGTTGTAGGAATTCTTCGAATGCACGATATTGTACAATTAGGATTGTAGCAATATTGGAGTATATACATGGACGTCGTCATTATCATCGCCCTTTTTTTATTGGGTTACGCGGCAATTATTTTAGAACATCCGATTAAAATGAATAAAGCGGCAATTGCGCTGCTAACAGCAACGCTTTGTTGGACTGCTTATTTTGTAACAAATGGCCCTACAGAGGCTTTTGCTCATCATGTTTCCGATGTTGCACAGATTTTGTTTTTCTTGATGGGCGCTATGGCCATTGTGGAGCTCATGGATTCCCACGGCGGATTTTCTATTATCACTGATTTAATCCAAACGAGATCCAAGAGAAAAATGTTATGGATCATCGCCTTTATTAGTTTTTTTCTTTCTTCTGTCCTCGACAACTTAACAACAACAATTCTCATGGTTTCATTGCTAAGAAAACTTGTTCCTGATAAGGAGTCCCGTCTTTTCTTATGCTTTATTGTAGTGGTCGCTGCAAATGCTGGTGGAGCTTGGACTCCCATTGGGGATGTCACAACAACAATGCTTTGGATTAACGGACAACTCACATCGATAGCCGTAATGAAATCTCTTTTTCTGCCAAGTTTAGTTTCATTGCTAGTTCCTCTTTGTATTTATAGTTTTCAGCTCAAAGGAAATTACAATCGCCTTCCAAAGAATGCAAAAAATCAAAGAGTTCCAGGTAGAAGACGTGTGTTTGTTGTCGGTATACTAGCGCTTGTTTTTGTTCCCATTTTTAAAGCGCTTACAGGATTGCCTCCTTTTATGGGTGTCCTTATTGGTCTTGCAGTTTTATGGCTTATGACCGACTTAATGCATCATAAACATGAAGAGCGTCACTATTTACGGATCCCTCATGTTTTAACGAGAATTGATACATCAGGGATTCTTTTCTTTTTAGGAATTTTGCTTGCTGTAAATGCTCTAGAATCAGCTGGCATTTTAAGCAGTATCGCAACATGGTTAAGTAACGAAGTGCAGAATTTGTCTCTTATTGCGACGTTTATAGGCTTTGTTTCTGCCATCATCGATAACGTTCCCCTTGTTGCTGCAACAATGGGAATGTATTCTCTTTCTTCTTTTCCCACAGATCATACCTTTTGGCATATGATTGCTTATGCAGCCGGAACTGGTGGGAGCATCCTCATTATTGGTTCTGCTGCAGGTGTTGCTCTTATGGGGCTAGAGAAAGTGGATTTTCTTTCCTATCTCAAGAAGGCGTCCCTTCCCACTTTAATTGGCTATTTAGCAGGAATGGGAATCTACCTCTTGTTATAGTAACGCAGTCTAAAGAAAGAAAAGATCGGGCACGCACGCGGGCACGGGCACGAAATTCGGAAAGAAAAGAGAATTTAAGGTCATCTTTATCTTTCGTGCCCGTGCCCATGCCCGCGTGCGTGCCCGATCTTTCTCTTTTAAGGCAATGTTGATGGGTATGAGGGTTTGCAGAATGTTTCTTTGATGAGCCAGAGGAGCGTCAAAGAAATGAATAGGTAAATCGGCAAAGTTGTCAGAGCTATCTTATAAGCATCAACTGTAAATATTCTCACACCGTCTACAATTTTTCCTTCCCATTTAAGATCGAGAAATTTGCCTGTTAAAGGATCTGAAAACGCGCCGATGATCGCATCGAAGCTATTCATGAATCCAATTGCCGTTGCTGCCATTATGGGCCGGGAAATCTCGCAGATCATGGTAAAGCAAAGGAGGAAGCTGCTTATGCTGAGCCCAAAGATAAATAAAAGCATTCCAACCATGAAGGAAGAAAGAGTGGGAATATAAAGCACAGCAGATAGGGAAAACATAGCAATCAGAGTTCCCCAAAACATCACATGTTTCCTCTTTCCAAGATAATCTGAAAACCAACCAAAACAGGGAGCTCCAACAGCAAATCCGATAAAAATTAAAGAAACGTGTTGCGCAGCTGTGTGGGAAGATAGGTTAAACGCTTCAGAAAGAAATGAAACGCCCCAAAGACCTCCAAATACAGAAACCGGTGCAAACGCAAGGCCGCTATAGAGAGAAAGCCACCAGGCTTGCGGATTTTGGAAAATTTCTTTCAATCTATGACTAAGATTATGCGATGCCATAACAGCTTCTTCTTTATGGCCTGGGGCTTTATCTCGAATCACGAGCCAAAAAAGAGCTGCTAAAATAAGCTCTCCTATTCCGATCCACTCCATAGCAGGTCTCCAGCCAAGCATTTCAATAAAATGAGATAAAGGTCTTTGTCCGCCTACAGCGCCAAGCATCCCCATAGTCATCATGAGGCCTGCCATAAACGCAAAGCGCCTTTTTGGGAACCAATTTGCGATTAATTTAAGACAGTTAATAGCTGCAAAGCTCGCTCCTATGCCTGTAAGAAAGCGCCCCACTTCAGCTTCCCATAAATTATTTGCGCGACCAAATAAAAAAGAGCCAGCTGCGCATACGATGATGGCTAAAGTAGTCACCTTTCTAGGTCCCCATCTATCCACTAAGATTCCTGCGGGAATTTGCATAATTAAATAAGAGTAAAAGTAGCAAGCGGCTAGGTTTCCTAGCTGAGCTCCAGAAATAGAAAACTCTTTCATAAGATCGTGAGTCATCACACTTGGAGAGACTTCGATTGCATATTTATAAAACATGAAAAATGCGCCCAAAACCCATATGAGCCATCTATGAACATTGATAAATAATTCCTTCTTTTTATTCATATTAAACATCCCGTAAAATTTGTTGTTGAGGATGTTTATACCTGAGAAAAAGATATTTTTCTTCTCAAAAAAATACTTTAAAATAACTATTTTTAAAAAGCTGTTGCGGAAAAAGAAGTAAATTGAGTATGTTCTTGCACACATCTGAAACGGAAACGTTTAAGAAGAGCAGGCGTGAAGCTTGTAGGCTAGTTTGACAGTTTGACAACAGAAAAGAAGTGATGAACTGAATAGTAAAGCTTGTGCGAATAGACTACTGTTAAAAGTAGGCTATTTGCCTTAAAGTGCCCCTAAGTAAAGGGGCACAAGAAATAAAACCATCAAAACTCAAAATTATTTTTTGAGAATTTGATCTTGGTTCAGATTGAATGCTGACAGCGTGGATGAGGCATGCAAGTCGAACGAGATAGCAGGGCAACTTGTTATCTAGTGGCGGAAGGGTTAGTAATACATGAATAACTTGCCTTCAACCTGGGGATAACGGCTGGAAACGGCCGCTAATACCGAATGAGGTAGTAAAGGAAAACTTTAAACTATCAAAGTGGGGGACGTTGAAAAACGCCTTGCGGTTGAAGAGAGGTTCATGGGATATCAGCTAGTTGGTAGGGTAAAGGCCTACCAAGGCTAAGACGTCTAGGCGGATTGAGAGATTGACCGCCAACATTGGGACTGAGATACTGCCCAGACTCCTACGGGAGGCTGCAGTCGAGGATCATTCGCAATGAGCGAAAGCTTGACGATGCGACGCTGTGTGAACGATGAAGGCCTTCGGGTTGTAAAGTTCTTTCGCTTGGGAACAAGAGAATTTAGTGAATAACTAGGTAATTTGAGTGTACCAGGTAAAGAAGCACCGGCTAACTCCGTGCCAGCAGCTGCGGTAATACGGAGGGTGCAAGCATTAATCGGAATTATTGGGCGTAAAGGGCGCGTAGGCGGACTATCAAGTCAGATGTGAAATACCAAAGCTCAACTTTGGTGCTGCATTTGAAACTGGTAGACTTGAGGGTTGACGGAGAAAATGGAATTCCACGTGTAGCGGTGAAATGCGTAGATATGTGGAAGAACACCTGTGGCGAAAGCGATTTTCTAGTTAATACCTGACGCTGAGGCGCGAGAGCAAGGGGAGCAAACAGGATTAGATACCCTGGTAGTCCTTGCCGTAAACGATGTATACTTGATGTAATTGGGCTCAACCCCGATTGTGTCGAAGCTAACGCGATAAGTATACCGCCTGAGGAGTACGCTCGCAAGGGTGAAACTCAAAAGAATTGACGGGGGCCCGCACAAGCAGTGGAGAATGTGGTTTAATTCGATGCAACGCGAAGAACCTTACCCAGGTTTGAAATATAGAGAGCGATACCAGAAATGGTATTTTCCGAAAGGATTTCTATGTAGGTGCTGCATGGCTGTCGTCAGCTCGTGCCGTGAGGTGTTGGGTTAAGTCCCGCAACGAGCGCAACCCTTATCATTAGTTGCCAACATTTAAGGTGGGAACTCTAATGAGACTGCCTGGGTTAACCAGGAGGAAGGTGAGGATGACGTCAAGTCCGCATGGCCTTTATGTCTGGGGCTACACACGTTCTACAATGGCCGGTACAGAAGGCAGCAAAGCCGCAAGGTGGAGCAAATCCGTAAAGCCGGTCTCAGTTCGGATTGTGGTCTGCAACTCGACCACATGAAGCTGGAATTGCTAGTAATGACGTGTCAGCAACAACGTCGTGAATACGTTCCCGGGCCTTGTACACACCGCCCGTCACATCATGGGAGTTGGTTTTACCCGAAGTCTCTGACTAAACCGCAAGGATAGAGGAGCCTAAGGTAAGGCCGATGACTGGGATGAAGTCGTAACAAGGTAGCCCTACCGGAAGGTGGGGCTGGATCACCTCCTTATAAAGGATAGAAAAGATGAAGACATCCGTGTCTCTCTTTTTAGGTTGAGCAAGCTTTGCTACCAGTTCATCATTTCTTTTCTGTTGTTAAACACAAATAGATAAACGTTCTTTAAGAACGATATTGTTATCTTGAAAGCATGAAAATTGTAATTTAAGTAAATCTCAAAAAGCATTCTTCCATAAGTAATGGAAGAGTGTAGAAAGCGCATTAAAAAGATTTAGTAAATATATAAATTAGGTAAGTCTTTAGAGATAAAGATTATTATTTAATTTCACTGAAATAAAATGCCGCTTGAGGAGAAATACTTCACACATACACACAGAGGCGTTCAATAATTGACTAATGGCAATGTTGGCGCTTCAGATTTGTAGCAGGCGTAAGCCGGCACCGAAGCAGGACATGTTTTTCACATGGCCGATGGAGGTGGCTACAAAGATGAAGATGCCAACGCAGCCAGTAGTCGATTTTGAATGCTGATGTGTGTCAAGAAAATTAGGTTGAAGAATTGGCGAAAGCAATTAGAAAGTAAGAAAGTTGCAAAAATTAGCGTTTTTGACAGAATAGTGATACACAAAAATCTTTGTGGTCAAGCTGTTAAGGGCTGCTGGTGGATGCCTTGGCATCGATAGGCGAAGAAGGACGTGAAAACCTGCGAAAATCCACGGGGAGCTGGAAAAAAGCAATGAACCGTGGGAGTCCGAATGGGGGAACCCAATAGGAGTAAAATCCTATTATCCCTAACCGAATACATAAGTTAGGGAAGCGAGACCTGCCGAAGTGACACATCTCAGTAGGCAGAGGAAAAGAAATCAGAGAGATTCCCATAGTAGCGGCGAGCGAAGTGGGAAGAGCCCAAACCGGTAATTTATTACCGGGGTTGTAGGGCCAGTCAGAACTACCGACAAGACTTAAGAGAAGCATCTGGAAAGATGAGCAAAATAGGGTGATAGCCCCGTATCTGAAAAGTTGAGTTGGTAAGACTGGTACCTGAGTAGGGCCGGACACGAGAAACCCGGTCTGAATCTGGGGGGACCACCCTCCAAGGCTAAATACTCATCGATGACCGATAGCGAACCAGTACCGCGAGGGAAAGGCGAAAAGAACCCCTGTTAGGGGAGTGAAATAGAACCTGAAACCAGCAGCTTACAAACGGTCGGAGGCCTATGACCCTTATAGGGTAATGGCTGACGGCGTGCCTTTTGCATGATGAGCCAGCAAGTTAAATTATATGGCAAGGTTAAAGGATGAAGAATCCTGGAGCCAAAGGGAAACCGAGTCTTAATAGGGCGTTAAGTCGTATAATTTAGACACGAAACCAAGTGATCTATCCATGACCAGGATGAAGCAAGGGTAACACCTTGTGGAGGTCCGAACTAGTGTCTGTTGAAAAAGCCTTGGATGAGTTGTGGATAGGGGTGAAAGGCCAATCAAACTTGGAGATATCTTGTTCTCTTCGAAATAACTTTAGGGTTAGCCTCAGTGAAAATTTCATAATGGTAGAGCACTGGATTCACAAGGGAGCCCACCGGCTTACCGAAGGAAACCAAACTCCGAATAGTATGAAATGAGCTGGGAGATAGACTGTGGGGGATAAGCTTCATAGTCGAAAGGGGAACAGCCCAGATCGATAGTTAAGGCCCCAAATTCTATGCTAAGTGAGTAAGGAAGTAAAGTTTCAAAGACAGTTGGGATGTTGGCTTAGAGGCAGCCATCATTTAAAGAGTGCGTAACAGCTCACCAATCGAGAGACTTTGCGCCGATAATAGACGGGACTAAAGCATAGAGCCGAAACTACGGGTGTACATTGAAAGATGTACGCGGTAGGAGAGCGTAGTATGTGCAGCGAAGATATACCGTAAGGAGTGTTGGAGCGCATACTAGTGAGGATGCATGGCATGAGTAAACGATAAAGGAAGTGAAAATCTTCCTCGCCGAAAACCTAAGGATTCCAGGGTAAAGCTCGTCTTCCCTGGGTTAGCCGGCCCCTAAGCCGAGGCGGAAACGCGTAGGTGATGGGAAGCAGGTTAAATATTCCTGCGCCGCCTAAAACTATGACAAAGTGATGACGAAGAAAGCTAAGCATGCGTACGATTGGAAATGTACGTAATACTATGAGACCGGTTGGTAGGGAAATCCGCCAACATAAAGTTAGGTAGTATTCAAGGGGAACCTTTGGGGGAACCGATGATGTAGCGCGAAACTTCCAAGAAATAATCACTAGTCGTTGATGGCGACCGTACCAAAACCGACACAGGTGGGTGTGAAGAATATTCTCAGGCGCGCGAGATAACTCTCGTTAAGGAACTCTGCAAATTATCCCCGTAACTTCGGGAGAAGGGGAGCCAAAGCCCGTGACTAACTTCGCGTTGGAAGCGGGAATTGGCCGAAGAGAAATGGCCCAGGCGACTGTTTAACAAAAACACAGCACTATGCAAAGACGTCTAAGTCGCAGTATATGGTGTGAAGCCTGCCCAATGCCAAAAGGTCAAAAGGAGAAGTCAGTCGCAAGACAAAGCTTTGAATTTAAGCCCTGGTGAATGGCGGCCGTAACTATAACGGTCCTAAGGTAGCGAAATTCCTTGTCGGGTAAGTTCCGACCTGCACGAATGGCCTAACGATCTGGGCACTGTCTCGACGGGAGACTCGGTGAAATTGTAGTAGCGGTGAAGATGCCGTTTACCCGCAACAAGACGGAAAGACCCCGTGAACCTTTACTATACTCTGATATGGGCTTCTGATTTCTCATGTGTAGGATAGCTGGAAGACATCGAAGTTTGCTCGTTAGGGCAGATGGAGTCGACCTTGAAATACCAGTCTTGAGAAATCGGAAATCTAACAAAAGCATGTGAATCCATGTATTGGACAGTGTCAGACGGGTAGTTTGACTGGGGCGGTATCCTCCCAAAAAGTAACGGAGGAGTCCAAAGCTTGCCTCATCGTGGTTGGCAATCACGAGAAGAGCGTAAATGTATAAGGCAGGTTAACTGCGAGACCAACAAGTCGAGCAGGTACGAAAGTAGGGATTAGTGATCCGGCGGTAGAAAGTGGAATCGCCGTCGCTTAACGGATAAAAGGTACTCCGGGGATAACAGGCTTATCGCCACCAAGAGTTCATATCGACGTGGCGGTTTGGCACCTCGATGTCGACTCATCGCATCCTGGGGCTGGAGAAGGTCCCAAGGGTTTGGCTGTTCGCCAATTAAAGCGGTACGCGAGTTGGGTTCAAAACGTCGTGAGACAGTTTGGTCCCTATCTGTTGTGGGCGCAGGATATTTGAGAAGAGCTATTTCTAGTACGAGAGGACCGAAATGGACGAACCAATGGTGTGCCGGTTGTAACGCCAGTTGCATAGCCGGGTAGCTATGTTCGGAAAGGATAAGCGTTGAAAGCATCTAAACGCCAAGCCTCCTTCAAGATAAAATATCCCATGAGACACCAGGAAGACTACCTGGTTGATAGGTTGGAAGTGAAAGTACAGCGATGTATAGAGCTAACCAATACTAATCAGTCGATTGGCTTGATCACTTTTTTTCTTTTCATCGTCATGTTCGTTAAGTTAACGGACAAGACAATGTGATGAAGAGTCAAAAACGTTAATGTAGTCAATTCTTCACGATAATTTTCGTGAGTATGACTCTTCAAGCGACATTTTATTTTAGTGAACGCAACCTAGGGCGATGCCCTAGGCTACATAGTTCTAGCCTTACAGGCTAAAGATATGTGAATGCTAACTAGCATTCTAGAGAAATACTTAAAGAACAATTTTCTTGGTGGCAATAGAGCAAGGGAAACACCTGATCCCATACCGAACTCAGAAGTTAAGCCTTGCATCGCCGATGGTACTGCACACAAGAGTGTGGAAGAGTAGGTTGCCGCCAAGCTTTCAATTCGCCCAGATCGTAAGATCTGGGCTTTTTTTTTGCCAAAAAAACCCAGATTTACGATCTCCCAGGGTTACATTGGTCCTCCGGACCTGCCTCACCCTGCGCTATATACCATCATCCCATCCTGGGATGTTTTGTCCCGCTAGGGACATAGGTTTATAGCCAGGGTGTGAGCACGCCGGCCAGGCGCGCGGAACCCCTGGAATTATCAAGTTAAAAATATGCGCTCCAGAGGAGCGCTGGAAGCTTTTAGTGTTGCAACGCTCCTCTGGAGCGCGGGTTATGGGATTTCGCTCCAGGGGTTCCGCGCGCCTGGCCGGCGTGCTCACACCCTGGCTATAAACCTACGTCCCTGGCGGGACAAATGTGGTTCACCCACCGTTTCTAGATTTAATGGCAGGGTATTGGAGGTGGCTTTCCTAATGACATTGGGTCGAAGGCCCGGGAAACAGCAATATAAAAAATCGAGTCCCAAC
>JABDHB010000007.1 GCA_013285775.1 Chlamydiota bacterium
AACTCGAGAACAGCGAAGCGGTAATCAAGTCGCGTAAGCAAAGACTGTGTTTATTTTTAAGTATCTGCCGTGTTATGAAGACCAAAAGGGATGTGGAGCTTATGCCGCTTATTCAGGTTCATTTAATTAAAGGTAAGTCACCAAAGTATATCAAAGAGCTTTGTGATGGGATCCATCAAGCTTTGCAAACTGCATGGGGAATTCCTGAAAATGATCGATTTCATCTTGTTACTGAATACAAAAAAAGCCACTTTCACTTTGATAAAACTATCTGGGGCGTGAAACGGTCTGATGATGTGGTGGTCATTTATATTACATCAATTCAGCGCAGCCAAGAAATGAAAAAAAAGCTCTATGCAGAGTTTGTAAAAGTGCTTGGGAAAAAACCAAAGGCGCGTAAGGAAGATATTTTTGTTAGCATTGTGCAAATTGACAAGGAAAATTGGTCTTTTGGCAATGGCGTTGCTCAATTTCTAGAACCCTCGATGAAGCCGTAAATTCTAATGAATAAACAAAGCCAAATCGTAAAAGTGGAGCCGCTGCCGCGGCTCGGATGGGTGGTGGGGGCTATTTTCCGTGGGTTCCTTCGTCACCCACGGCTATCTTCTGTAGCCGCTTGCGAGTCTGGGCAAAAATATCGTCGGGCTGCTTTTTGTTTTCTTTTACGAATTTTCCCGTTTATCGCAAATACCCTACTCTCAAGAGTATGTGAATTTGCGATAAATTGAAAAATTCATAAAACAAATTCAAAATTCAGCTGCGACGCTATTCTTGCCCAGACTCTTGCGCGGCAAAATTACCACTTCGTGGTTCTCGAGTTTGGTCCTTTTAATTACAAAAAAATCCCGGTAGGGATTTAGGTTGTTAGCCCAGGCGCAGCTTGCTGCCCTGGCTGGGTGTAATAGATTTAAAAAGTTTGCCGCGGTAAGCGGCAAAGGGTCTCATCATTCGTCGGATGAACCCAAAAATGATTTGCGTAGATTATAAGTCATTGCATTCCTTTGCCACATCCGTGGCAAATATTAGGATTCATATGATACCCAGGGCAGCTGAGCTGCGCCTGGGCTAATAACCTAAATCCCTACCGGGATTTTGTAATTAAAAGGGTCAAACTCGAGAGCCGCACAGCGGCGTTACTTTTTAAATACTGGTTGTTTTGTTTTTTCTAAAGTTGGTCTTGCGGAGGTATGCAGCAAAAGAGGGATCTGGCGTCACGTTTTGCCTTCGATAACCAATCTGAAATTTTGGCGGTAAGGAGGCTTCACATTGGGATGTCTGGAGTAGATATCGTCGAGGCATATGGATTTTGTATATTTGCAAGGGATCTTGTTGATTTTCATGCGTTTTCGGTGAGAACTGTGAGATGGGTGAGGTAAGCCCCGTATCAGAATGGCTTTGTTTTGGAAAAAATGCGATTTTGGTCTCCTTGGGACTGCCTTCATAAAGTTAAAAAAAATTGCTACGTAATTAAAAGATGCCAAAAAGGACCAGCCCTTATAACTATTTACTTGAAGTTCTTCCTGTTTTGGTACAATACTACGGATATAGATGAGATAATCCGCGGTTTTGTACCATGAATAAAAAATCAAAGCTTGAATTAGCTGTCATAGCTTTTCGAAGGGAGGGGGGTATCCTTTCGATGTCGGAAGCCATATCCCTTGGGATACATCGTCGACAGCTTTATGCCCTACGAGACAGAGGAGATTTAGAGGTTATTAGCAGGGGATTATATCGGCTTGTCGAGATGCCCGAGCCTTTTTTGCCTGATTTTATCCCAGTAGTTAAAAAAATTCCTTCTGGGGTCATATGTCTCATTTCTGCCTTAGCATTCCATGAAATTACCACTCAAATTCCACATTTTGTCTATGTTGCTTTACCTAAGGCCTCTCATAAGCCTGCGATTTCTTATCCTCCCATGCGATATTTTTGGTACTCGGAGAAATTACTGACAACAGGTGTCGAGGAGCGCGCGATCGATGGATGCATGCTCAAGATTTTTGATGTTGAGAAAACACTTGTCGATTGCGTTAAGTTCCGTAATAAAATTGGGATGGATGTCGTTCTTGAAGCTTTAAGGATGTACTGGCATAGCGGAAAGACTAATTTAGACAAGCTCTTTGAATATGCTAAATTATTTCGTATTGATAAAATTTTAAAACCAATCATGGAGACAATTGTTAGTGGATAAGACACCTGAAAAGCCGAAAAAGAATCTTGGCGAATCCGTGGTTAAGAAGGCTTCTGTAGCTGTTCTAGAAAGTGTTTAAGATGAGAAAGAAAACCCTCTTCCTTTGCCCAGCGTTTAAGATCTTTTAGATTGATTTCATTGTTTTTAGCGACGAGGAGTGCTTGTTCTAAAGCTTGCTTTGGTAAATACTCGGATGAAAGACTTTTATGACCTCTGGACCATTTTGAATAATCACAAAATACCTTCTGATGCGCTCATATCAACTGTTAGAAAGGTATTTGCAAATAGGAAAACAAGCCTTAAATACCCAGCCTCTTTTGCGCCAGCCTTCTATGACTCTCGGGAAACTCAGCGGCGATGGAAAACGTTTTTGTCTGCTATGGGAAAGGATCATATCGAGCTCGAGGAGGTCATTTTAAGGATATCTAGTCATATTAAATTTTTAGAAAGAGGTCAAGGCCTTCATTAGACCAAGTATCTTTACTTTTTAAAGCGGCTTATAGAGTGTGGCCAGAAGATCCTCGTTTGGAAAGTTTGAGCCAAGTCTACCAAAGAACCTTAACCTCTCTTCTTCAAGATCTCTCAGTTGGAAACTATCTGGTTTCTAATCATAAAGTTGTAAAGAAAGCCCAGTTTATGGGCCTTCTTAAGGCAAATGGCGTCGAAGCAGGCTATCGCAGCTTCGATCTTAAAAATTGTTCTGTCTTTGTCATTGAAGTAGGCAAAGATAAAAATCTCAAGCTTGTTGCGGTCGCGGGTATTTCAATAAAATAAATAACGCTCTTCTCATTTTAAGGATGTTATTAATGGGATTGTTGAGTGAAATCGTGGATGGTTTTGGCGAGCTTTTCTGGACACTCCAATAAAGGATTATGTCCTTCTTCTTGTAAGAAGATCAGCTTTGCTCCTGAAATATGCTTTGCAAGCAATTCGGTATCTTGACGTGGTATGAAAAAATCTCGGCCTGTGGAAATAACGAGCGTTTTTGCACGGATTTTTTGAAGATAAGGTCGTGAATCAAAGTTGCAAAGAGCCTCTAGACGGTGTCTTAAGCCATCAAGAGTGGCTGGGTTTGGATTTGAGAGGAGGAATTTTTTAAAATCTGCCACTTTCTTAGCATCTGTTAAAAATTGGCTGGAAAAACTCCATGGAAGTCCTATGTCTATCAGAAGATCTACAGGGATTTTTGCCTCCCTTAGCCTCAATCCTGTATGTAAAGAAAATGCAGAAGCCGGATGAATCTTAGGAAGACTACAAATAAGAAACAAGTCTTTTACCCGATCAGGAAAGAATGCAGCCACATCCTGGGCAATAGTTCCTCCCATTGAGTGGCCTACAAAGGAGGCCTTTTCAATTTTGAGGTGATCCATCACTTTTATGGTGTCATTTGCGCAGTCTCTAATCGTGAAGGGTTTTGAGCTTTCGCTTTTTCCGCCCCCTCTATAATCAAGAAGAATGAGATGAAAATAGGGCTTTAGAAATGATGCTACTGAGTGCCACCAACTTACATCGCAAGAATATCCTGCGAGTAAAACAATAGCCTCTCCTTTCCCTTCCTCTTCGTAATAAATTTTCACATCACCTAAATCTGCGAGCGGCATTGTTTTTCCTCTTGGGGTTACCAATATCAAATACTAATTTTACTAAGCAAGGGTTTTCCAAAGGTATGCTAACGTCACACTATCATCCCTACCGCTTCATCGAAGCTTATCACTTGTCATTTGAATAAAAGAGGGTTATTTGGGTATCCTTGCTCTATTAGCCCAAAGGGACATATGATGAAAAAATATTAAAACTGCTATGACTAAAATAAAATTTATAAATGTGAAAGAAGGTCCGCCCAATGCTGGATCTAAAGTTTATACCGTCCAATATTTTGATGAGAATGGCAACATGACTATTCGAAGCGGTGGTACTAAAGCCTGGAGAAACACTAATCCCGGGAATATGACATCCAGAGGGGGATTTGCTACAAGACATGATTCTATAGGAAGTGCCGGGGGGATGGCTGTCTTTCCAACAGAAGAAGCAGGAAGACAAGCATTAATTGATCTTCTTAAAAGTTCTAACTACAATATTCTCGAGGTTACGGAGCTTCCTGAAAAGTATGATAAGGACAATGCTCAAGAGTATCGGCGCATGCTTCTCTCTATTTCAAAATTAGATCCTAATAAACGTATTAAAAATCTGAGCGGAAAAGAATTTGATCAATTACGGGCTGCTATTGAGCGCATTGAAGGTTGGGAATCAGGTCAAGAGGACTTTATCGAAAAATGGTACATTTCTGGTGTACACAAGAAACATGGGGTTATCGTAGAGTATTTAGTTAACAAGGGAAATAAAACCTCTTGGGTAACCAGAGAAGAAGCTTTAAAATTCGCAATAATGAGTCGATTACATGTCACGATTGTCCATTTGAAAAATGGTGCATTATACCTGCGGCCTGAATATGGTAATCAATCCTTTGCGCAGGTAGTTTAGATGCTCCAGTGTCTTATTATATTTGGCATGCTTTTAATGGCTGGATGTGAGCGTCAAGAAAAGATAGACCTAAATTCTATTAAGAAGAACTTCCTTCTTTCAACTTTAGAGGGGGAATTAGAAGAAAGTCCTTTTCAAATGGATTACGAATTAAAAACTGTATTTTTTTCTCGGGATATTGTGAGTCTTTTCGGCCAGATTTTTGTGTACGACCATCTTCCTCATGGATGGTGGCGTTATGAAGGGAAAACTCTCTGTAGGGTTCACGGAAAGCTTAAAGAAATTAGCTTATGGGATTTGTTTCCAACAATGAAGCAAAAAGAATTTTTGCGGTTATGTTGCGAGAATTTATTGAAGAATGATTCTATTTCTTATTTCTCAGGTACAGACCCCTTGCGTACTTGTCTGGAATATGAAGACATGCATACGTTTGTTATCGACGATAAATTTTTTATTGTCATTTTTCAGCCATATACAGTGGGTGGTCTAGGAGATGGTCCTACTCATGTCAAGATCCCTTACTCACGACTAAGAGAACACTGGAATCGAAAACATCCCTTACCTCAACTTCTTGATAGAATACTTTCTTCCAAGGCTTATACAGCTTCTTGGGAGAGAGATTGGAATCCTCAAGAAGAAATCGCCATCTCGCCATGATGGCACACTGGTGTCACACCATCATCCCTACCGCTTCATTAAATCTCATTACTTTCCATTTGAATAAAAGGCTCGGCTCCAGCTATCCTATTGCCGTGAGCAAATGAGCTGAGATGAAGGGTGAGGGAAGGCTGCGGAATCATAATCCGTAGGTCGTTGGTTCAAATCCGACTGCCGCTATTCCATCAAACTTCATAGACAAATCCAACAGAATATTCCTTCTAAACAAACTTTATTTTGCAGACTGTTTCTCTAAAATAACTTACCTTACGCAATATGATACCCAGGTGCAGCTTGCTGCCCTGGGTGTAATAGATTTAAAAAGTTTGCCGCGGTAAGCGGCAAAGGGTCTCATCTTCCTAGAAATAACGTCATTCCAACTGGAGCAGGAAAAATCCCTACAGTCTTAGAATTAATGTTTTAAGGTATGGAATTTTTGTATTTTTACAAAAAATAAGATGGAAAATGGCTGTTTATTTGTTTCTTGATAATTAATATGGCTTTTTGTTATAATTTTTTTATGGAAACCAAAAGCTATAAATCTCAGTCTCCCTTGGGTGGCGCAACGGATACAGGTACTGCCTGTGCGCGTTTAGCTTTTGTTGTTCAAAATCTCGTCATAATTTTTAATCCCTTTATTCGCCTTCAGGCGAATTAACATTTAAATTTCTTTCACATTTTTTATTTTACTAGGCCGGAAAAAATTTCGGTTCTGGAACATTATTATTATAAATTTAAAAAAAAGGATAATTATATGACATCATCAACACAGCCAGCTGCTCAAAATAAGCAGTCATCTCCAGGGCTTTGGCCCTCATTAGCACCTTATGTGGTGCCTCCAGTTGCAGCAGCAGCTGCAATCTCGTTTCCTTCGGTCATGCGCGGCATGGTTATGAAGAGCGCTCTACAAAGAGGAGAGCCACTTCCAACTATGACTATGGTTGAAGGAGTTAAGGCAGGAATGAACGCTGCTCCTAGCATCGCCGCCATTGTGGGTACTCAGATGCTTTTACAAAAAGCTTTTGTAGGTGACTCGGAAAAGGTGAGTTTTACATCGACACTAGCAAGCTCTGCAGCTGTCGGATTTGTTTCTTCACCAGCTTTGGCTGTTTTCAATGGTTATACAGCTAAAGAACCGATGAGAGCAATGCAGTCTCTTCAGAAGCTTACTCTAAAACAGGCCGGAGCAATTGCCGGACAGGAAACAGGCTTTGTATTGGGGCTTGCAGGAGCTGATTTATTAGCTGTGCCTATGAAGCAGGTTTTTGGCGATAACAAACCTGTCGAGTATGTCGCTGCATGTACGTCAGGGGCTCTGGGGAGCCTTGTCGGGCATCCTGGAAATACAGCCCTTACACGTTGGCAGAGTACTCTAAAGGTAGAGAACCTTTGCCAATTGACTTGGGGTACTTTGCGCAAAGCTAGAGCCAACGCTGTTTTTGCGTGTGTCTATAAAGGGGCAAAAGAGCTGCTTATGCCCGTTAACGAGGATAAAAAGAAAAACACCCAATAAAAATTGTCGGCCTGTAAAACGGGATTTTACAGGCCGACTTTTACATAGGAGTTTTGTATGTCTACATTAGCATCTGATTTTCGAGTGTCTAGTCATTTACATTGGAGAGTCAAAGAACATTTAAGAAAGCAGTTAAAAATGAATCCTTCTGAACAAAAAACTAGTTCTGTTCTTTCTAGACGATCTGAGTTGCTTTCCCATCCATTTAGCTCGATGAATTTAGCAGAATTTACTGAGTGTTTTAAAAGAGAAAAACAATGGCTTTTTGCTGATGCTAGAACTTCTTTATTAAAGGCTGTTCCAGAGTTAGCAAAATCTTCCTCTTGTTGTGTGCTTACGACAGGCAGTGATGGCCGAGGTGAAAATTTTCATACTTTATCACTCATGGAATTGATCTTTGTTATCAAAGAAGAAAGCGAGGAATCTCTTTTCATAAAAGATAAATTGCAAAAATTTGTAAAACAACATCCTGAACTGTTTTTTAATTTTCTTGAAGTTCAGAATCTAGCTGAAATTCACAATCAGCCTTCATTAAAAGTGGGTGTTACGGTTTCTCCTTTGACTCAACAAATTGCGCCTTCTAGACCTTTAGATGCAGCTTTTGTTGTTGGAAAAAGGAAAGTAAAACAATTGTATGATGAACAGTTTTTGTCTGAGCTCACTTTAGAAAGGTTGTCTGAATTTTATAAAAAATTTGTAAAACCTGCTTTTTCTGTATTGAGCTCGTTTCTTGAGTCAAAAAATGCTCAAAAGTTTGGAGTTTACAATGACCATCTCTTATTCAATGGGAAAAAAATGCAGCCTAGCAAGTATCTTCTTCTTCGCCCTGTACAATATACGCTGGATTTGCTCATTTTAAAATACATACGTCTTAAAGTCTTACCTGAAAATTTTTTAACGAAGAATGCTCAAGTAGATAAACGGATTCGTGTTCTTGCAAGACTAAAGCTTCTTCCTTTGGACTCTAAGGAAAAAACCAGCCTAGAAAAAGCTTATTTAAAGGCGCTAGCCTGGCATCTGGAAAACCATAGGCTTTCTCATTTATCGGAGGCAGTTCCGTGTGCAGTGATTAATCTTAAGGTTGATCAGAGAGAGTTTGATGATTGTGCAGAGAGCATTTATTATATGTGTAATAAACTGAGAAAGAGCGCCATAGTGTATGAATTGCTTTAGTTTTTCAGATGACCTTACCGATTTATATCTTTTTCGAAGTATATCGAAACGCAAGCTCCACCAACCAAAATGGCGTTAATGCCACTACTCTTTAAAGTTTCGTAGATGAGGCATGCTAGATCCTTTAGATCTATATTTGAAAAATCAAGTTTACTCATTTAGAGAGGTTTTCCTGATTTTCTCGGTCGTTTTCGTTTCTTGTTTTGAAAGTATTGTTCTTGTATATCAGAAGGAAGAAACGTATAAGCTTTTTTTGCAAGATTTTGAATTTCAGAAAGAAAAGGATAGCGAGGATTCCATTGGAAAACACGAGTTTTGCCTTCTAAAAAACTAGCCAAAAGCCCTCCTTCTTCCAGTTTTTTTAAGGTCTTTTGAATGGGGTCAAGAGCTGAGTCAAAAGACCTGCTTAATTCTGTTGCGTTAGCCTTCCCATGAAGGTTGAGGTATATAAGTATTTTTTCTACATTCTTGTTGGCAAAAAGATACTCTAACATAAATGCACCTATATTATCTGTAATATAACCGATAAAATAGGTTATGTCAATAGTACTTTAATAAAATAAAGAATATGGTTTTCAATTTAGGGGAAAGTGATTAGACTGTTTGGAGTTTTCTACAGATAGGAACGATATCGTTCAAAGGTCGATGGAGATGCAGTTTTAGCTGCTACCTGGTTCGGATCAAAAGAAGGGAAGGGGGTTCTTACTGTTCTAAATTCTTCGGCCTATGATGAAGTGAAAAATATCCATAATGCTGCATGCAAGGCTCTGAATAAACAAGAGCTATTATGGGAAAATACCGTAGAGCAACACCCAAAAGTTCAAGGGTAACTGCAGTGGAGCCGCTGTCGCGGCTCGGATGGGTGGTGGGGGCTATTTTCCGTGGGTTCCTCACATTCGTTCGTCACACCACGGCTAACAACTGTCATCGCTTGCGCGATTTAACAACCGCTTTGCGGTTAAGAACAGCATCCGATTTTGTTATTGAAAGCTGATCCTATTTTAACCGCAAAGCGGTAATCAAATCGCGAAGCGATGGCAGTTGTTAGCCGTGGTGTGACGAACGAATGTGAGGAACCCACGGAATCGTATACCCCATATCTGAGCCAGGAACTGGCGACACTATTTTGCGTAAGATGAGTTATAAGTCATTGCATTCCTTTGCCACATCCGTGGCAAATATTAGGATTCATATGATACCCAGGGCAGCTGAGCTCCGCCTGGGCTAATAACCTAAATCCCTACCGGGATTTTTTTGTAATTAAAAGGGCCAAACTCGAGAGCCGCACAGCGGCGTTATTTTTTAATATTGGTTGTTTTGTTTTTAAACCTAGAAACGGCAGTTGGGCCGCGGCAAAAAGCACAATCTTTTGAGTCACAATTGGTTCCGATGGGGGCCGACATTCCCGAGTGGTGAAGGCGGCCCCCATCGGAAACGATTGTGGCTCAAAAGATTGTGCTTTTTGCCCGGATCCAATTGCCGTTTCTAGGTTAAAGTTGGTCTTGCGGAGGTATGCAGCAAAAGAGGGATCTGGCGTCACGTTTTGCCTTCGATAACCAATCAGAAATCTTGGCGGTAAGGGGCTTCACATTGGGATGTCTGGAGTAGATATCGTCGAGGCATATGGATTTTGTATATTTGCAAGGGATCGTGTTCGCAATTGTAACGGCTTCATTGGGGCGATCTTGCTCAAGGAGAGCTTTAGAGATTTCATCGAGTCTGAGCGATTTAATACGTTCTTCAGGGATGATGTTTGCAATGGCAAGAGCTTCGTTTAAGCGGTTTTGATGGATCAATTGCATGCAAGGAAGGCTAAGACATATCGATTTAATGTGCTCTCCATGGATTGTATTGTTGGTCACTGCTACAACCCCATCTAAGCCGTTTTGAGAAAGAACTGCATCAGCAATGGCGTTAACTGTATCCCGATAATCCACGTGATGGTCAGGGACTGTATTCGTAATTCTAGAGGCTTCCTCTAAGTTGTTTTGTATGACAAGAGTTTTGGCAATGTCGCAGAGGCACTGACATTTAAAAAACCACTCAGGGATTGTATTGGCAATTGCAAGGGCTTTGCTTAGCTTGTTTTGGGTGACAAGAGCTACGGCGACCTCTTTGTGGCAAGCCCATCCAAAATACTCAGGAAGTGCATTTAGAATGATAAGGGCTTCGTCAAAGAAATGTTGAGCGATCAGAGCTGTTTTAATACTGATAAGCCAGCCCCATGCGCCGTACTTAGGAGCTGCATTTGCAATTGCTCTTGCAATTGTAGCTGCTACACCACTGTTGATGTTTGGTAACATTAGTTCTTCATCATTTAGAGAGCTGAGTAATTTAATGAGTTCTACATCAACTTTCTTCTTGGTTTCAGTGACATTGGATAGTTTCAAGTCTGCGATGATAAGTGCTATCTGTTTTTTTGCATCTGTGAGATCTATTTGAAAATTTTGTTCTGCATAAAGAAAAAATGACCCAACTTCTTCTTTAAATGTGATGATGAGTTGATCCTTAGCTCCCTCTTTCACAACAGGCTGGATTTCTTTATTAGCTAGGGTCAAATTACAGGTTTCTTTAAGAGTTAAGTTGGAACAGATAAGCCCTAAGCAATCAAGGGGAAGGGCAGCTAAAGACCTTCTGCTGCCTTCGTTACGTAACAGATTTTCTGTTGTTCTAGGATTGATGCTAATTATTGATGCTGGCATAGGGTTTCTCTTCCTGTATTAATTATTAACCCGAGTTTTGGGTTTTAATGGCTGATATTCAAATGCTTTTGGAAAAATTTACACCAATCGCTTCGCTCCTCGCTCGGCCATAGGGATTTCACAACTATTTCCTCGCTCGGTTGATGCAAATTTTTCTCAAAATCTCTTTGAATCTCAGGCATTAAAACCCAAAACTCAGGTTATTAAGATTATATTAATATAAAACTTGTTAAATGTCAATAAATTATTTTTAACCTTAAAGCTTGATTTTTAGGGGGGGGCTTGCTATTTTTCTAGGGTATGAAGGAATTAAAGATTTTATTTCAGAATAATGAGAAATGGATTGAGGCAAAGACGTCTCAAGATCCAGAGTACTTTAAACGACTTGCAAAGGACCAAAATCCTCTTTATTTGTGGATTGGGTGTTCTGATAGCCGGGTCCCAGCCAATGAGATTGTAGGGCTAGGGGGCGATGAGCTGCTGGTTCATCGGAATGTCGCGAATATCTTTCCTCATACAGATTTCAATTGTCTTTCTGTTTTAGAGTTTGCTGTAAATATCCTTAAGGTTAAGCATGTTATAGTCTGCGGTCACTATGGCTGCGGAGGGGTAAAAGCTGCGATGGAAGACCATCACTTAGGCCTTGTTGATAACTGGTTAAGACATATCCGAGATGTCTACGCAAAAAACAAAGAAGAACTAGAAAAGATTGAAGATCACCGTCTTAGGCATAATCGCCTCGTAGAACTTCACGTTCTACAACAAGTTTTAAATGTTTGTCATACCACGATCGTTCAAGATGCGTGGTTTCATAAACAACCTCTTTTTGTCCATGGTTGGGTCTATGACATGGAGTCTGGTAAGCTGAAGGACATGAATTGTTGTTTGTCTGGAAGTGAGCAATTAGAGTCTATCTATAGAGTTCTCCCACCTTCAAAGTATACCTAACGTGACTCAAAATTTGGTTTTTGACTGCGCTGAAGGGGCACCTTCGCATCCAGCCCGCCCCGGTCCTAGGTTTTCAATAGTAACCGGGGCGGGACCGGATGCAAATTTGCCGCCTTCAGCTTTGTCAAATTCCCAAATTTTGAATCACGTTAGGTATAAATACATATTGATTATTTTAGTTTAATGTGTGAAACTAAAATTAGGCGAGGTATTTATGTTAATTGAAATTTTTTTAGGGATAATTGCAGGTTCCTTTCTAATTTTAGCCGTATATCTCATTGTAATTGGCTCAACGCTTAATAAGACTCTTAAGGACACGGATGAGCTAATCCGAGATTTTAGGCATAAATCAAAAGCGATCGATCCTCTTTTTCATCTTGCACAATGGGTGAACGAAGGGGTCAAAATAGTAAAAAATTTAAAGGATAGGTAGTACCATGGATTTGGATAAAGACAAGGTCAATGTGATCCTCACAGGGGCTGTAATCGGGGGTATTTTAGGGATAGGAGCTGCGTATCTTCTTCAATCATCGGGAAAATCATCGGTTTTTACCTCTTTTGGAAGGATTATTGGACACTTAGGTGATGCTGTCGAAAAAGGGACGGAAAAAGGGGAACATTTTGTTCATGATGTAGAAAAAAAGATCAAAAAAGAGGAACCTATGCTTGCTAATATGATTGTGATTGCAGCAGCAGGGGTAGAGCTTTGGAAAACACTTAAAAAGGGAGTTTAATTTATGGCTGGCAAAGGATTTATGACAGGTGCCGCAATAGGTGCGATGGTTGCCTATATGTTTACTACGAAGAAAGGAAAGAAAATGTGTCACGATTTACATAAACACGTTGACTTTCATAAAGCTGCTAAAGCGTTTAAAAAGAAAGTAAAAGCTGTGAAAAAGAAAAGAGCTCATAGTGCAAAAAAACGGCACGCCGCTTAGATTTTCTTTAAGAGATCTAAGAGATTGTTGCAGCCGTTTTGGTCCGCAGTATCGGGATTTGGAAGGGATTCTGTAACTTTAACCCAAAAAGCTACGAAATTATCGCGGCCCCAGCTCTCTTTGATTCTTTTTGCTAAGAGATTATCTGGATTGTAGATTTGCCCTTTGAGAAGGTGTGCGTCAATAACCATGTTTTTGAGCTCGGTTGATTCTAGAATCTCCTTCATAAGGTCTTCTGGGAAGGTAAGAGCTCCTGTCCCTTTTTGTACAAGAGAGCCATCGGTTGCATCCACAAGAAAGGCAGAATGGGGGAGGTGCTTTTCTTCTGGACAATTAGCTAAGCCTGACAACTCATCGTTCATGATTTCGTTGCTTATTGCCTCAGCTTTCCAGTTTTTTTTATTTTCCGCAGTTTTATCATGAAGAATAAGGATCAGATCGATCGGTTTGAGGTATTTTTCTTTTAGAGGAACGCCTGCTAGTACGGCGCAGTGAAGCTGGTTGTTTTCGAAATAAAGATTCTTAGTTAATCCATTGAATACTTTTTGTACTTCGGTTAGCTCAATTATTTTAAGAAAATCAGGCTTAAGTATGCTTGCGTTTCCGTATTGTTCTCTTCCAGAGATCGGATCATAGGAGCGTGGGCGAACATTAATTTGCTCTGTCTCACATAAAAGGGTGGAATGTTGTTCTATCTGATTTAAACGGTGCCCATGTTGTTCTATCTGCTTAGAGAGTGATTGACTGAATTTTGTCGATATCGTAGGAATCTTCTCTTTTATTTGATCGATGGAACGCTGTATTTTCTCTTTAACTAGATGATTCTCCTCATAAGGCAAAGAAAAGTGATAAAGTTCATAATATCTCTTCGCATAGACTAAAAAAACCTCTTCGCTCGGCTCTTCTTTTTCAGGATCGGAGAACGATTTGTATAGATCATGTTCAGAGCGTTCGGTATATCCATTTTTGTATTGGACAGATTTCTTTATGACCCCTGCCATATCATTATTTGTATGAAGAAATTTAATCTTTTCATCAGCTTGTCTCTGAATTGTAAAGGCAATTTCTTGGAAGGTATTTAAAATCTCCCTTTTTTTCATTTCTTCTTTTTCATTGGCCTCTGCCCAAGGAAGGATACCTGTTTTGAAATCTTCTTTTACTTTTTCTACAAGCTTTTTAGGTTGGACTCGAATGATTCTTTGTTTTCCTAAAAAACCGCGAAGGCGCATCGATCCTTGAATCAGCTGTCCCTTGGTTAATCCTTCCATGATAAAAAAGAAAGCGACTGTTTCTTCTGGAAGCATAATATTAGCAGATTCTGCGTGGGCAGCATCAAAATAGGCTCCAATTCTTTTTCCTTCAGGGAATTTTCCATCGTAAAGAAAAGTAGAGTCTTTTGTCATTAAATAGATCTTTTCTTGTCTATCTACATCTAACGATCTTGTTTTGCTAAAGAATAGGACCCCATCGAGTTTTGCCGCTTCCATCCAGTTTCTTGCGACATCTTCGTTATTTATATCAGCAAAAAAGCCTCTTGGATCGATCATTGCTCTTACTGTTTCTAGCTCATTGGGATGCTCTTCTTTCATCTGACTAAAGAAGTTTTCCGCATTTTCAACAAGAATGCTCTTTGCATTTTCTTTTTTTCCTAGTTGCTCTATGACATCTTTTTCGAAAAGTTCATCGTTTTTGTAGTTTTGAATAGCGCTTGGCATAGCAGTTTTTGGTTGCGGGGTTGCAGTAAAGCAAATTGAGGCCTTAAATCCACTTATCAAGTGGGCAGGGGAAGCTATAAGCTGCTCTGAAGCTGCGGAAGTGACTTGTTCTAAGGTATGATTGTTAAGATAATAGTCTATTACCTCTCCTTTTTTTCCTAAAATTTCTGTAAGTTTTTTTATCTGATTATGATCTGAAAAATGGATCAACTGAAGCTGCTTGTTTTTTAATTCACTATCAAGCAGCCATTTATTTAATTGTTTAGCCTCTAAAGTGGCATCATGAGAAGAATTGCATTTAAGTGCCGCTATATGACTTTTTAACATCTTTTGGAGGAGCATAGTTACTTGGACAATAGTGAGTCCTCGGTGGTGGGTTCCCTTAATCGAAAGACAGGCTGTTAAATACACATCTTCAAACTGCGCTGTCGAAGGCACACCGTTATGGCAGGGGCTTTCTGTATCTTCTTCTGGAAAAATCGATTTACAATGGTCGATCTCTGTTCTTGTTCTCTTAATTTGTGGAAGAAGTGTGGTAAGAAAGTGTTTTGTCAAAGAAATCAGATGGGCTTTTGGTTTATTTGTTTCAGATAGTTCGATAAGAGCTTGTGGTTTTGGTACATTTTTATTCACCCAATATTTGGCAAATTCAGGTCCGACACCAAAATATTCTGCATATTTATTCGCTAGGTTTTTAGGGTCTTGTTCTCCTTTAAGATAAGGATCCATTAATAAGATGAGATGATCCTTTTCATGATTGGGCAGTTTAAAAATCTCTCCTACTCCAAAGATTGCTCTTGTCAAGGCATCGAGGTTCCGGTGAGATTCATCGAGGATTAAAAAACACTCATTTTCAAAAAAATAGAGGATTTGCCCTAAATACTCTACTCGTTTTTCATCTTCCTCTTTTATAGCTGCAAAAAGGTACATGAGTTTAAGAGCATAAAAAATTTGAGGGTTAATGATGAGAGCCTTTCCCATCCGCTTAGAATGAACGAGAGAAAAGGCAATTTTCCTTAATTGCTCTACAGAAAGCTTCATATGCATTCCCACTTCCAGGTAGGCCAATTCCTCACCTAAAAGATTTAAGGTGTTGGACAAATTTTCTTTGTCGATGGGGTACATTGCTTGAGTAGAAAAGACAACAGGCATAAGGCCAGATCGTTTAGCACGCAGGATCATGAGAGGGGTGAGGTAAGAAGTTTTTCCTGCCCCTGCAGACATTTGAAAATGGCAATGCTCTTTTTTATCAATGGAATCACAAACCCATTGATAGAGTTCTAATTGTCCAGGTCTAGGAAGTTTGCCTTCACGCATTTTAAAGAAAGAAATTTCAGGGTATTTCAAATAGTCGTAGTTGGGCTCGCATTTCGAAATTTTCACTACCTCTTTATAGTAGAAAATTTTTACGAGGCGGCATACTTGTCCAATCTCTCTATCAGAGAGCATAGGACGGTGCTTTTTCAAGAAGCTGCTATCATTTTTTAAGATCACTTCTCTCATAACAATTTCAGGAGTGATGTAATCACGACTAAGAAGAAAAGTCAGCTCATTAATAATTGCTTCTTTATCGAGAGTTTTTATGCGCGGTTCATTCACCAGTCGGTTGATCTGCCCGAGAATATCTTGTTCTACTTCTTGATCTAGAGCATCAGAAATAGGTTTCGGAGGGGTAGTTTTATTGGGGATAGAAAGAGAGATTTCATTTTTGGGAGATGTAAATGAGTCTTTCCCATCAAAAAATGCTTTCTTTAAAGCGTAGGCAGCAGGTGAAGTGTGTTCCAGATTGTGCACTTGAACAATGATCTCTTCCATACGCCCTCTTAAGTCAGGCGTTCTTTCTAAGGGGAGATCTTTAAACATCTTGGAAAAATGGCGTACATAGAAAAGAATGTGGCTTAAATTGACGTATTCGCAAAAAGAATTTTTAAGAAGAGCTAGTAGTGTGAAATCAAAAGGGACAAAGTTCTCTTCGGAAGACGTTTTTCTCGCAACTTCATAAAATTCTACAAAGCGTGTAAGAACAGCCTGTTTATCGAGTTGGATGGGGTGATCGATCTGTTGATTTATATTGCTCTGCGCTTCTATTAAATGATTTATAGAGTTAAAACACTTTGCTACCCTTGATGGAGAGGGAAGGGATGCATAAAAGGCAGGGCGGCTACTTACCTCTTTTTTTGGAATTGTGATTTTTGCTTCCCTTCCTTCTTCAAAGAAGATCTGATACCGTATATCGATGATCTTGGGCCAGTAGAACTTTTCATATTTTTTTGTAAGTTCAGGATAAGCCTCTTTAAGTGAGAAAAGAAGAAATTTTTCTTCTGGGTCAGTCATGGCTACTTCAGGTGAAATCGAGGAGATCGTTTTAAGGTAATATTCATAATTTCTTGCCCCCCAAAGAAAGTAGTCTTGATGAGAATGATCCCATTCATATCGACTATTTTCTTTAAATTGGTTTTCTAACAGAAGGTTTTTATTTTCGAGGATCATTAAGAATAACTTTATATTAAAAGCAACAGAATCAGGCGAGTGATCTGTTATATTTTTAAACTGTTCAAGATTTAAAAAAATCTGATCATTGTAAACAAGTGTCGTTTTTACTTTTTTCAAATAGAGATAAGCTTTACTGTAATCTCCCTGCATTTTATAAAGGAGTGCAAGATAAAGATTTGCTGCAGGATCATCGTTCTTCAGTTCTGAAGCTCCTTTTTCAAAGATATAATACCCCTGATTGTTGTTTTCTTCCGTCTTTACCTCAGTATTGAAATCTACCCCGTCTAAACTTAAGTGGGATTTGGGAATAACCACTAGAAACTTTCCAGAGGCATTACGTAAAATAAATGTTCCTTGATGTCCGTTGATCTCTTTTAAAAGTTCTTTGTCTTCATCATCTTCTACAAGAAAATACCCTTTAAGATTTTCTTGCTGACATAGAAGAACGTTTCTTCCATTTAAAAGAGGCCCATTTATGGTTGTTCTCTTAAATTCTAGCCCTATTCTTAAGAAGTTGAGCTCTTCCACCTGATTTGTTTTTACATTTACAAAACAGAGCACCTCATCTGCTGGAGCGTGTGCAAGGGTGTAGCGATAAAGATAGTCATTTTTAGGAAGATCATGGAGAAAGGTCATTTCATAGGGAAGATCATTTCCTTTATCATCGATGCGAATGATGGTTATGTCAGATTCTCCAAGTTTCATTCTAAAATAAGGGGTATCTGAGTCTAATCGGTAGACAACTACGTCGGTTTCTCTTTTGTAGCAAACAAGTTTGTGATTGAAGCAGCGATCATTCAGAAATTTTAAACCTAAAGGATCGATTTCTTTTGGTTCAAAATTGTAAAATTCATATTCTTCGCTCTTTCCTGAGAGTGTGATTATTTTTTTATTATTTTGCACAAAGTCTGGTGAGGCATCGAATGAGAATGTTTCATCAAAAGAACAAAACGAATTGGATTTTCCTTCCTCTCCTTTCCAGTAAAAAAAACACTTCTCATACTCATCTTTTATTCTGCGATCTATAGAGCTAAACTCGGGTCTTTGCACAAGAATGCCATACTTCTTATGTCGAACCTCTCCTTTTTGAAAATCGAGAATATACTCATTTGCAGAACATTGGGTGGAATTTTCTAGTTTCCACTTGTATGGCAGTTCTTTATTTGAAAATTTCTTCATTATGGCATTGCAAACTTCGTTTCTGAAATTTTCTTGTTGAAGTTTATGAGCATTTTCAAAGGCAACTTTTTTTATAAAAGAGGAAGAGTTTTTTCTAAGCTGCGAAGAATAATTTTCATCAAGAGGCATGTATTGAAAATCAAAAATAAGCGTGAGTAAATTTTCACCTTTCCCTAAAAATAATTGAAGTAAATAAATATCCTCCTTTATTGCATTAGGAAGATCTGAAAATTCTAATAATTTTACGAGATTTTCTTCATAAACCTCACAATTTCCCTCTGCATATTGTTCAAAGTAGATTCCACAGCGCAAAAGAAATAAAGTTGTTGCCACCTGTGCTTTGTCTCTCGAATAATAAATAAGCCCTTGTTGAATAAACCTTCGAAATTTTTGTTTTAAAGGTTCTCCCTGTTGCTTTAAGCGTTCTGATATATACCCAGGTTTAAAAAAACACTCATCGAGTGTTTTCTGGATTCCTAGATGTTGTAGAAGGGGTAAATGAGTATTGTTAGATGCCCAGTTAAGTGCTAAAATGAATGTAAAATTATCACGCCGTGTTATCCGAAGAAGATCCCGGTAAATGGGATCAGAAATCATATAAGCATCAAGTTCTTTCTCGGTTAAGCGTCGACAAAGAGCTTGATTTGTAGTGAGACTTTTTATCTTTTTACTATGGAAAGGAATAAAAGAGGGAGTATGAAGCCCGTTTTCAGCAAATGCGCTTACTTCTTTTCCATTTGAAGGGATCAAACCTCTATCAATAGGGAGTGCAAAAGCAAGCTGTCCCCCGCTTTGTACTTCTTGAAAAGTAAGTGCTTCGGGAATATTCTTAGAACCATAGAAAAGTAGAAACGTAAGATAAGAGAAATAGTAAAGAGAATGAACTTCTGACGATTTAAAAATCCCTTGTTTGTTTTGCCAAAGAGCAGAATACATCAGTAATCGATCAAGATTGCTAGCCTTGTCTCCAAAGGCGGACTGTGTAAATTGTTGCAAAAAACTGATATGATTTCGTCCTTGAACGATCTGAGGATCTGAGCTTGTTTTGACTAAGTCCTCGTGGACAAATTCTGCTACTGGAAGTATAGGAGCGATAGGGAAAATAAATCGTTTTTGGTTAGCTGTAGAACAAGAAGTGAAGTATTTTATCACTTGACTATATCGATCATTTTCTTCTTTAAGGGGAAGGGAGGTAAAACCATAAGGTTCAAATTCCACTCCTGGAGTAAATAAGGGCGTCGCGTATCCTTTTAATTTTGTCGTTGGTACAGATCTAGCTAGTTTATCGCAGATTGCATAAAGAGTTGTGACTGAAAGAAATTGATCGGTAAAATCCCCTTTAATGGAACCATTTTGTGGCTGAAAGGCTTTTCCTCTCATTCCAAGATAAACAAGCTTTTCTAAGTGACAAAGGATCTCTGCAATCTGCGATTTAGGAAGGGTATTCCATAGATCATCTCCATAAAGGGGAACAGGAAGCGTTTTTGTGATAGCCTTTAAAAATAAAAAAGACTCCTTATTGTTAAGAGGAATCATTGTTTTAACCCAGCTGCGAAGAGTAGGTTCAAAGTTGTCAATGTCAAAAATAGGTTCTTCCCATAGATGCGACTCCAAGCTTGAGATTGATGCATTCTTTGGAGGCGCCACTTTTTTTAGAGAGTGAAGAATAGGGAACTTTCTGAGTGTCAAAGATGTGATTTTTGGGCGAGGAAAGTTAAAGAGAGCATATCTCGCTTTTTCTTGAAGCTTGTTTACTTCATGAACAACCGCTGCTGCAGCAGAAATCTCCTCGATTGATAGGTCATCTTTCAATTCAAGGAGTTTGCGTCCAACCTCTTTTGCTCCAGTTGAAAGGAGATGTAATGCGTAATGAGGAGCCCCCCCTTTGTTATACGTATGATACCCTCTAATTAGAGAGTATAATTTGTAGTTAAGAAAAACCTTCTTTATTTCTACGTGAGGAATCCTATTTATTAAAAAGTCATGAATCACATGTCGCACTGCTTTTTCTGGGCAATCTCCTGCGAGCTGCTTTTCCGCCCGATATATGTCTGGGTTTTGTCCAAGAGAGGGCTGCAGATCACCAAACGTCAAAAAGATATCGTAAATATCTTGTCCGCAGTAAGCTCTAAGATTTGGATTAGGGGGGTCAGACATATAGCGGATGAGGAGACAGAAAACCTCATGCCCTAGCGGTCCAAAGAATTTCTCTTTATCAAAATAGATCGGAAAAGAAACATAAGAAATCTCTTGATAGGAAGCTTTGTAGCCTAATACCGCATGCGAATCAGACCCATTGCCTACATTAAAAAAATTAATAGAGATTTTATCTTTATGAACTTCAAGCCTTGCAGCCAGCGCATGCCCTTCGTTGGCAACACCATGACGATAGCCTAGAGGAAGGTAGGCAAAAGCATTCTTATCAAGCTGTTCTTTAATTTTATTTAGATAGTTACTAGCATTCCATTCGAGCTCTTGGTTATCGATCTCTTTCTTTTCATTTAGAGGATAGCGCATATCAAAAGCACTCATGTCTTCTAGAGTCCATTGCAAATACTCTAAATTTTCAAGTGGAAATTTAAGATCGAAAAAGATCTCGCCTCCTTTTGTACAATGTGCTAAAAATTCCATTGCAGCATTAAGACTCGTGCGAAAGTTCCCCCCTTCGAGAGTGCTTTTTTTAATGATTGTTTCTGCGTGTAAAAGGCCAAATTGGCGCCAGTCGACAATCCCCCAGTTTTCTCCTTGAGAAAGGATATCTTTTCCCAGTTTTGTGAGAGCATCTGATCTTTGTTGTGCAAGTGGCAAGGCAGCTAGGTATTCCTTAATGTATTTATTCGCTATCACCAAGGTTTTTTTGGGGACAGCAGAGCTAGCAGGAGGGGTAATAGGAGCTTTAACGCTATCACCAGAACCTGTGCCAAGTCCAAAGATTTTTTGAAGATAGCTTGTCATATTTATTAATTAATGTTTTTACTAGTAATTCTACAATAATTTAATCATATTTTTCAAGAATTAATATAATAACGCCTATTTGTAAATAAATTATTTTATATATATAGTAATTTTTATTTTAAAAATTGCATATAATCATCTTTATATAGTAAAATCTATCACAAAAGGAAAAACCAAATAAGGAGGAAATATGTCATCATCATCATTAGTAGCAGCGCGTCCACCAATTCCAGCAGTGCTTCATAATCAGCCTGTAAAGCAAGATTCTTTTTCTTCCAATCAGAGTGATATTAATCCTGGCCCAACTAGCTCTGTAGACAATAGAACTTTCATTGTCAATGTGAACAATTCAAATTCCTTTAAAGCTATAGCAACTATTGTATTAATCGTAGGCCTTGCAGCGTTGGTTATTGGAGCTCTTGCTTGGAATAACATAAGTTTTTCAAATGCTCTTTTACAACAAAAAGCTTTTCTCCCTCTAACGCTAGGCGGTGGAGCCCTAGCTTCTCTTGCTCTAGGAGCCCTGATAGGAGCCTACATTACAAAAGCAAATGCTGAAGTTACGCAGCAGCTCAAAGAGGGTTCGATTTCTTCCAAGCAAACATCGGCATCTGCAGGTTCTCAAAGTGGCAATACCCCTCCTGAACTGCCTTCTGCTGAGCAACGTCCAGGAAGTAATCGTATTGGTGACTCTGGAAGCGCTACTAATGCTAACCATGAGGATGGATATCTTGCTCCTAGAGGTAGAGAAAGCTTGTCGTGCTAAAATATACATTAAAGGGAGGATCTGGTTATGGCTTCAAGTTGTGATTCTGCTACGGCAGGTTTGGTGTCTTCGTCGGAGGCTTTTGCCCGCAAAGCTGCCGTGAGAGTTGGTAGTCTAACTGCTCATGGTAGTGCTAGAAAAGAATCAGCAGCAGCTCCTCGTAGGTCTTCTGCGTATATTGCAACGCTTACATTGATGATAGGTCTTGCAGCGATTGCAGCTTCCCTTACTCTTGGTCTTAAACCAAATCCCTTGTTTACTATGACTCAGTATATCTTTGTAGCTGCTTCAGGAGGAGTTTTAACAATTATTTCCTTAGCAGCTCTTTATAAAGCCAAAGAAAATTATAGAACTTGGCGTGGTGCCAACATTTCCTATTGAAGAATTTACACGGATGGACAGGATAACCGGATGGACAGGATAGGAGAAAGAAAAAAAAGTCTTTCTTCTATCCTGTCCATCCGTGTAAATTTACTCACCTTACTCAAATGGTGTCGCCAGTTCCTGGCTCAGATGAAGATTATGCAGTTTTCCGTGGGTTCCTTCGTCACCCACGGCTATCAACTGCCATCGCTTCGCGATTTGATTACCGCTTCGCGGTTAAGATGAAAGCTCTGGTTTTGTTATTAACCTGAGTTTTGGGTTTAATCCTGAGCGAATTAAACCCAAAGTTCAGGTTATTAAAATCTGATCTCATCTTAACCGCGAAGCGGTAATCAAGTCGCGTAAGCGATGGCAGTTGTTAGCCGTGGGTGGGAACCCACGGAAAAGATGCACCGCCTCCTCTGAGCCAGGAACTGGCGACACCATTTGAGTAAGGCAAGGTTTTATTCTGCGGGTTCAATTTGCTTATCGATAGAAAAGGAGAACTGTTTGTTCAATGAACGAACAGATAAAATCCAGAAGAGAACTGTGCAGGCGACAACGGGAATGAGAAAGTGGGTGATCGAAAGAACGGAACCTGTTCCTGCAATTTGAATGAGGATGATCTGTAGCCAAGCTGCCCCTGATTTTCCAAGGCGAGAGCCTACAACGTCAATCGCTGCCTTTCCCTTAACCTTCGATTCTGGGTCTAGGGGAATAAAGGCGATCTCTTTTGTTTGGTCAAAGAAAGTGTATTTCATGATTTTGCTAATTCCGTTTTGGAAGGCTCCAAATAGAACAATCGCAAGAAGTGAGCCTGCGCCTAGGCTATCTCGGAAAAGGAAGAGGAATAAAAATAGCAGGCTTGAAAGGCCGATGAAGATGGGGGGGAGCTGAGCGGAAAAATGCCAGCCTAAACGGCGGAAAAGGATCCCGGTGCAAAATACAGAAACAAAGAAGGTGCAGACCCCGACCCACGAGGTAATCCCTGCCATGAAAGTTTGATAAGAGGCAGTATCAGGGTAGACCATTTTTACGTTTGCCTTCCAGGTGACCTCAATTAAATTGAGGGTTAGGCCGTAGGCTATGACGATAATGGCGATATATCTCAAAGGTTTTGAATGGTAAATAAATTTTATACTTTCCTTTAAGCTCAACTTAGTTTTTTGCTCCATTTGAGCGTCTTTATGCTCAGGTTGGAAAAGGCGGGGGTCTTTGGCAATAGAACGGGTAAGTTTCCAATGAAAGGCTAAAATTGCAGCTCCGAAACACATAATGCAAAGGACAATATGGCGAAGGGAAGTCTCAAAATCAGCTCCGACATGCCCTTGAGTAAAGTAGATCACGATGGGGCCTGTAAAGATCATTGCGAGGTCGCCGCCGGCTAAAAAAAGATTATAGCTTCTTTTCGCTTCATTCAGATTACAGATATGATTCACAAATCCCCAAAAAAGGAGGAAAAAGGCGATTTGGCCCCATAGCTCAGCAACAACAAAGAAGAGGGATTGCACCCAGTTACGGTAAATAGAGACCCAATGGCTGTTTTCTTGCCCTAGAAAGGCTACAAGTTTATCTGCGCTGTCATGAGGAGATAAGGTTTCTAAATTAGGGTAGAGAACAAATCCATAAAGGAAGAAAAATCCCATAAAAAACAGGATAATTCCATAGAAAAGGGTGGATCTTTTAAAAATATTAGTTAACTTTGAGTAAAGGAGAGCGGTGAGCATGAAGATAGGTAGGACAACCCATCCTTTTAATACGGGGATCACCTCGGCCCCACCACCTTTAGCTGTAACGACAGAAGCATCCTTCATGGTCGTTACAAAGCCGTAAACCATTGCTATAAAAAATTTGATAAAGAAGAGGGGAACAATTTTTTTAAGTTCAAACCGTTCGATCGGCCAAAACTGTTCTCTCCATCTGCTCAATAAAGATTTTTCTTTGTCTTGCATTCAGGCAATAATACAAGAACAGGAAAAAAAATGCAAAGAAGAAGAAAAGAAGCCTATTTTTGTGGCCAAGGGATATCTTTACAGAATCCAAGAGCGCATTCGTCGAAAGTTGTAATAAAATTTAAAAATGTTAAAGCAAATACTGCTATACAAGCAAGCCGCTCAAACCAGTTCATTTTAAATTTATCTTTGTCATTTGCTGAATAAAGGAAGAGGAGTAACACAACCGCAATCACGGAAGAACAGAAAGTGAGAAATGCCCATGTATAAAGGCTAAGGCCGAAAACTGGGTAGCCAAAAACAGGGGAGCCAGGACAAATGTGCAAAAGAATTTGACGGACAGAAACGGAACCTCCAAAAAAAGCAGAAAGAAGGGAGAAGCCGTAATGTAGGGGTTGTATCCCAAAACGGAGATTCAAGATTGCTCCGATAGCCACGCCAATCATTCCAAGTCTTTGGAGCAAGCAAAGAGGGCAGGGAGTTTCTTGCTTAAAATATTGTTGAAAATAGGCACTCGATAGTATTCCCATTAAAATAAGGGCGAGCACTGCATTTAATGTTCTTGAAAGTCTTATGGTTGTCATAGATTTATGTTCAGTGGGCTAGTTGCGTGGTGGATAAGCATGCCAAGGCAAAGGAAAAGGGTGATCATTCCTAGGGCAATGGCGTAAGTTCTTCTGCCAAAAAAAGCAAGAAGTTGTGTTGCAATAAAGAGAAAAAAAAGTCCTACCATCATAGGTTACCTCTTTAGACTTAAAGGGCCAGAACCAAAATGTGCAATAAGAAGTGCCGCGCCCATTAAGGAAAGGTCTTTTAAGAGTTGTATATTTTGCATAGTTGCTAGAAAGGAACCGCTACTCCATGATTTATGGAGCATAATTAAAATAAGCAAAGAAAAAGCTACAATTAACCAAGCTCCAATTTTCGCTTTAAATCCTAGCAAAATGCTTAAGCCGCCTAATAACGCTAACAAACCTGAAAAGGGAAGAGTGATGCTTGCCATAGGTATTCCGACGCTTGTAGCATACTGGATAGATGTAGGTGAAAAATGGGTGATAGATGCAATAATGAATATTGATGAATAGAATATTCTTCCAAGTAATGCCAAATACTTCATATGGTTTTGCTCCTTTTTTCACTACATAGCGAATAACCAGAATTATGTAAAACTTTTTTATTGAAGAGAAGAAGAAGAGGGGATCGGGCACGCACGCGGGCATGGGCACGGGCACGAAATTCGGAGGGAAAAGAAAGCTAAACTTCTTCTCTCTTTCGTGCCCGTGCCCATGCCCGCGTGCGTGCCCGATCCCCTCTTCTTCTCTTATCTTATCTTTTTCTTGTTCTTAGTTGTGCTTTTATTATATGAAGAAGAAATGAGATCCAAAAAGACACAATCTCTTCGCTTTGTTATTGGGGCGACGGTGATAGGAAATACGCTGGAGTGGTTTGACTTTGCCCTTGTAGGGGCTTTGGCTCCTTTGTTTGCACATCTGTTTTTTCCTCCAGGCTCCTCTGAATCGTATCCCCTATTCTTTTTTGCTCTCAGCGCTCTTGCTCGTCCTATAGGAGGTTTTGTGTTTGGTCGTTTGGGGGATAGGGGAGGCCGAAGAAATGCTCTGATTAAAACGGTCATGTTAATGACCATCCCCGTTTTCCTTTTAGCCATTATGCCCTCTTATGAACAGATTGGAGGGGCCGCAGTTGCCATACTTGCCATTGTTTGCTTATTGCAAGGGTTTTCAACAGGAGGGGAGTTTCCAGGTTCGATTGTATTTCTTGTGGAAAGCTCTCCTTCGAAAATACGGGGATATGTTGGTAGCTTTGCCTACTTTGGCGCTCTTTTGGGAATGCTTTTTTCTGTTTTAGATCTGTATTTTGTAAAAAAAACTACAGGAACTAATTTTGAAGCCTGGGGCTGGCGCCTTCCATTCATTGTAGGTACAGTTTTAGGAATACTTGCCGTTTTCTTCCGAACAGCTCTTGAAGAAACACCTGTTTTTAAAGAGGAAGTTAAAACAGGCGCTATCTTAAAAAGCCCGGTTTTTACTTCTTTTAAACACACCAAACAGCTTGTAACAGGCCTTATGATATTTATGCTTGACGCTGTTGGATTCAATCTCATTTTTGTTTTTTCATCTTACTACTTCACAACCATCTTGGGACTCGCTCTTAAACAGGCATTTTTGATTAATACTTTTACGGTCTTCGTAGCGTTAATTTCGATCCCCTTTGCTGGCAAAATTTCCAATTACCTTGGATTTTATAAACTTAGTAAGTGGGCTGCAGTTGCAATGATTGTTCTGGCACTCCCACTCTATCTCATGATGAACCCCCAGCAGCTTTGGACTATTTATTTTGCGCAGGCGGTTTTAGCGCTTCTTTTATCCTTATATCTAGCAAATCTTCCAGCTATCATCGCAGACATCTATCCCGCGCCCATCCGTTATAGCTCTTGCGCTCTTGTCACAAACTTCTCCGTTGCTCTTTTTGGCGGTACAGCGCCCCTATTAGCCTCTTTTTTCATCACTCATACCAAAATAAGCTGCTTTCCCGCCCTTTATCTCATCGCCGGCGCCCTCATCTCCCTCTTCGCTTTAAACAGTAAAATCCACTTGCAAAAATCGTAATACCGTATTACATTAACTATAAAAAGGAGAAACAGTTATGACTGTAAAAACCAAAAAAAGAAAGACTTTAAAACAGATCGATCTGAGTTATCTCAAAGTCTTAAATTCAACGATGGGCGAATGGAAATCAAAAGAAGATGACAAAGCTTATAAAAACCTATGAAAATGTATAGTCAAACAATCGGGAGGTAAATTTCAGGTCCGAAGGACTCTTATGTTACAGCCCAGGTCGCAGGTCTAATGCATTAAGTGAGTGGACCGCATTTGTCCCATTAGGGACATAGGTTTATAGCCAGGGTGTGAGCACGCCGGTCAGGCGCGCGGAACCCCTGGAACGAAATCCAATAACCCGCGCTCCAGAGGAGCGCTGCAACATTTAAAGACATTTTTTCTCAATTTTACACCTTAAGCCTTTAATTCATCAAAAGCTTCCAGCGCTCCTCTGGAGCGCATATTTTTGACTTGATGATCCCAGGGGTTCCGCGCGCCTGGCCGGCGTGCTCACGCCCTGGCTATAAACCTATGCCCCTAGCGGGACAAAAATGTTTAAAATCTAATTAAAGAAAGTTCTTGCTTTGTAGTTTTAAGGGTATTTAAAATTTTATTTTTAATAAAAATCGGGTAATTGAGTTGATGCTATATCAATGAAATCGTATAATTGGAGGCATGACAAATACAATAGGTTCTAATCCATCAGCTTTATCAGCGGCAGCAGTCTACCAACCTCCGAAATGTGATGTGGAGATTGCCGCAATCGTGCTTGGAACCCTGGCCATAGGGGTGGGGCTGTCTCTTGCTTTCGGCCTTAGGGACATAAAAGTTGTGGCTTATGCAGCAACACTTGCTAGTGGCGGAGCCCTAAACGTTGCAGCTATTGCCTCTATGACAAATAAATATTATAAAAATCCTCGTAAAACAGATCCTGTAGTTCCTACATTAAAACCTTCTGTTTCTCCTATGGGAGCGGCACTAGAGGAGATCCAGTCTCTTTACGATCAGCTTTTAAAAATACCTAGGGAATTGCGTTTAGAACAGGGAAATCAGCTTCGTCAAAAAATAACAAATTTTAAGGCTTCCTTTCAGCAAGATCGAGAAAATAACGAGACTTATTTCTTACAACTGGAAACAACCGAAAAGAGTGTCAATTATTTGCTCTCTGTTGGCGGTGCTCTTTTGATCTCAAACCATGGCATGGATCCATCGGGAGAGATGGATGTTCCTCCAGATGGAAATTGTTTATTTTTTGCTTGTTTAGATAAATTAAAATTACTTGGACATGCAGATATTCATGATACTACCACTGATATGGATTTGAGAGAAATGACAGTTAATTGGCTAGAGGAGCATAAAAATGAGGCAGAAGTGGCCAGCTTGCTAGAGGAATCTGTGGATGCTTACAAAAACTCAAGACAGGTTGTTGATTTTAATAAGGACCAGCACTTAATTGAAGTGAGAAATGACCGATTTTTTGGGACTGCTTCTGAAATACATGCGATTGCTCATAGATTCAATGTAAAGATTACTGTAAAGAGTTATACGACAAATCCGAATATAAAACAGCGAACCTGTTGGGAGATAAAAACATTTGGCGTAGAAGCTTCCAGGGAAATTGATCTTAATCTCCACATTGACTTGCGTCACTGTAGACTTCAAGTTCTAAAGAACGAAGAGGGCAACTAGTCTTTTTCAGAGAGTTTCAGATATTTATAGAATGCGGTGTGTGCGTTGTAACTGGAAATAATGTAACCTTCTTTCCCTCCTAAAAAACCTCTTTTGAGAACGTAACTTTTAAAGAATGCAAACTTTGAGTGAAGGATCGCTTTTAGAAGAGAGCTTTTCCCTTTTTTCTGCTGAGCAAAAAGAGTTGTGTAGGCTTGCATTTTATGGAGAAAGTCGCTCATTTCCCGATAAGGGACGTGGATCATTGGGTTTTTAAGAGCGAGAACGTTTAATCCCTTGTCTATAATTTTTTCGTGAACCATCGCATCGGTAAATCTTGTTTGTTTCCTATTATATAGGCGTACTACCCAATCAGGGTGCCAGCCTCCACACCACTTAATATGTTTTCCATTGAAGTAGTTATGTCGTTGAATGGAATATACAGCTTTTTGAGTGAGGGCAAGAGAGTGAAGTTCTTCAATGAGGAGAGGAGATAAGATTTCGTCGCTATCAATAGAGAGGATCCAATCGTTTTTTGCAAAGGAAGTGGCAACGTTGTGCGATGGGCCAAAGCCTACGAAAGGGGAGTGATGAATGACTGTATTTGAAAAGCTTTTAGCAACTTTGAGGGTATCGTCGGTAGATCCTGTATCTAAAATAATTACTTCAGAAAATGAGCGGGTAGATTCAAGCGTTTTTGCTAGGTAGTGGCCACAGTTTTTTGTCAGTATCGTCACCGAGATCATGTGCCTATAATCACATACAAACAAATTGATTGCAACACCCCTTTTAGTATATGATACACTCTTATTTTGTGAAGGTAGAATTCCATCAGCGCAGAGTAAAGACTGAGCCGCAGAGAGCGCTGAGGAAGAAAAAAATATCTTTTCTCAGCGCCCTCTGCGGCTCAGTCTTTACTCTGCGCTGATGAAATTTTCAGCTTGTATTACTACAAATTAATTTCAAAAAATCTTCCTTCTCTTCCTCCGTATTAAAAAATCTTTCTTTGCTTCAAAAGATGAGAATGATAGCCTCTGCTTTATGAGAAAAGCTTATACTTTTGATGATGTGGCCCTCGTGCCTCAATTTAATAATGTGCCTTCACGTACAGAGCCATCGCTTGAAACTTGGCTGACAAAAAACAGAAAAATTGGAATCCCTTTGATCTGTTCTAATATGGATACTGCTATTAGCGAAGAGCTCGCAGATCTTCTCTTAGAAGAAGGCTCGATCCCCATTTTTCATAGATTCACTCCCAAAGATGCGCAAACTAAATGGGTCAAAAAATATGGGCAAAATAGTTTTATTTCTTGTGGGATCCAAAAGATAGATGAAACGAGGGAACTTTTAGATTTGGGAGCCGCCGGAGTTTGTATCGATGTTGCCCATGGCCATTCTGATAAAATGTTTAAGTTTATTCAAGAACTAAAAAAAACTCACCCTGACAAAGAAGTGATTGCAGGTAATGTATGCACAGCTATGGCTTATCATGATTTGGTAAATGCGGGTGCAGATGCAGTAAAAGTAGGAGTGGGCCCTGGTGCTGCTTGCACAACACGGATTGTTACAGGTTTTGGAGTGCCTCAGTTCACAGCCATTTACGATTGTGCAAAGATTGCAGAAAAACTCCGTGTTCCTCTAATTGCAGATGGAGGGATCCGCAACAGTCGCGATGTCGTTTTAGCCCTTGCTGCTGGCGCTAGCACTGTGATGCTTGGAAAGCTATTTGCCTTAACAAATGAAAGTGCTGCTCAAAAAAGAAAGGGTGAAAAAGGGCTTGAAGCCAAATACCGAGGACAGGCAAGCGAAGATTTTCAAGAAGATTTTTATGGTGGCCTAAAAAATAAAACAGTTGCAGAAGGGATCGCGTTTTGGGCTCCTGTTTCTGGAAGTGCAAAAGAACTTATCTCCCAGCTTTTAGGTGGGCTTCGTAGTGGTCTTACATATGGAGGAGCTAAAAGCATTAAAGAGCTCCAGCGCAAAGCTGAATTCGTGGAGGTTTCCTCCGGCTATATGCCTGAAAGTTATCCAAGATCCTAAAAATTTATTTACATATTAAAAGATTTGTTATACACCGACATAGAAAAGGGGGAACCTATTTTATGACACCGGGTAAACAAAGAGAAGAGTTAGCACTAGAAAACCGAAAAGACATTCTCGAACTCAATAGAATGAAAGAGAAGATCGAGCAAAATGTTAAAAAGGTTAATGACGAAAATAATCAGATCTTGGAACTGAAGAAAGAAGAAAAAATCCTCCAAAACAGAATAGAGACACGGGTTCCGGAATCAGAAGCGATGATTCTTCATGAAAAGATCAATCAAATCAGACAACACTGTCAACAACTAGCAATCACAGCGTCACAGACCATGAAACATAATAATGAGCTTATCCATGCACGCAATGATCTTGTCGAGCGGATAAACATGCGCGACTATATTCTACGCCAATCAGAAGCCACCTTAATGCGTGTTCCCGCTAAAAAAGCTAAATAACCCCGTTTTACTACAGAGGAAATCTAATTTATGTCTATAAATTCATTCAAAAAACTTGATGTTGAGCAAAAAGTTCAAGTGGAAAAAATTCAAGAAAAACTTGCGCAAAATGAAATCCGATTACAGGAACTAGAAGGTAAAAAAAATCAAGTGGAGCAGGCGCTACCTTCTGAAATGCCTGAAAAAATCAAAATTCAAAAATTAGCAAAATTAAAAAACGAGATCGCCATTGTCAGGAAAGGAATTAGCAAGAGCCAAGAAGAATTAAAAATATGGAAAGAAGACGCTATAGGTAGTAGAGAGTGCAAAAGAAATATCAAAGAAGCGCCTTTAAAAAAACGACACGAGAAGAGTGAAGCTTTAAGAAGCGAGCGCGACACGTTACAGGCGGAGCAAAGAGAAGAGAGTGAAAAAATGCTTAAATCTGCACATGATCAGATACAAGAAAGATATCATTTGGCGATGGAAGCTAGAGATCTTTACGATAACGAATATCAGGGACTTGTGGGTTTAAGCGCTGGTGAAAAAAAAGCGTTTAATCCTAAAAAATTAGTGGCAGGAATCTCTCGTAAACCCCAAAAGGGGAGCCTTCTATACAATCGATATAAAAAACACTTACTCCTCAAGAAGAAAAAAGCTGAAAAAGAAATACGT
>JABDHB010000008.1 GCA_013285775.1 Chlamydiota bacterium
AAGGAGATTTCCATTTTTATCAAAAACAACCAATGAAGGGATCCCTTTAATTTGGTATTGGCGCGCTAATTCATCACCAACATCTACATTGACTTTAAGGAACTTGATTTTCCCTGAAAATGTGTGTGCAAACCGATCAAAAAAAGGTGCGAAATTTTTGCAAGGCCCACACCAAGTTGCATAAAAATCGACGATGATAGGGGTTTTAGAATTTTTAAGTTCCTGATGAAACTGGGAAGCGCTTTCAATCTCGATTACATCAATACTCTCTATATTTTCAGCAACTTGATCTTGAGGGATAAGTTTTGCTTTTTCAAGTGGGGGAAGTGACGAAAGAAATGACTTAGCCTGCATAGCAGCTTTTGCTCCATCTCCAGCAGCAGATACTGCTTGTTGGTAAATGGGATCAGCTATATCCCCTATAGCAAAAACACCAGGAGAAGAAGTTTCTTGCTGTTTTTTCAAAAGGACAAAGCCATTTTTATCTAACTCTACCTGATTTTTTAAGAACTTAGAATTAGGAGTGGATCCTACAGCTAGAAAAACTCCGTTAACGGGAATGTTCTCCACTTTTTTCTTCTTTTGGATAACAATATGTGTGACGCTATCCCCATTTCCCTTGATCTCTTTGACATTTGATTCATAGATCACTTCTACGTTGGGCTTGGTAAGAAGGGTTTCTTTTCTTTGGTTTTCTAATGTTTTAAATTCTTTGCCTCTTACAATTACAAATACTTTATCTGCAATATCAGAAAGATAATGAGCTTCTGTAATTGCTGCATCACCGCCGCCAACTACGGCAACTGTTTTATTCTTGAAAAGAGATCCATCGCAGACTGCGCAGGAATAGACCCCTTTGGACCAATATCCCTCTTCTCCCTGTTCCCCTGGAACATTGAGAAAACGGGGAGTAGTGCCCATAGCAATAATCGCTGTTTGGGCTTTAAATTTATGATAGGTTTCTTTTCCAAAAAGGCTTTTTGTTGTGATTTGGAAGGGGCGTTTAGTAAAATCTACTTCCACAACCTCTTCAGATAGGAACTTGGCTCCATTAGAAACCGCTTGGCTCTTGAGCTTATCAATGAGGTCAGCCCCCGTAATTTCGAGTTCTCCTGGCCAATTTTGTACTCTAGGAGATTGAGCTAAGGCACCTCCTGGCTTTGATCCTTCAATGACAAGAGGGGTAACTCCTGCTCTAGATAGGTAGAGCGCGGAGGTAAGTCCGCCAACCCCCCCTCCTAAAATAACTGTAGGATACACCTCTTCGACTTCAGCGCTAAGGGCTGCTGTGAATAGAAGAAAACCAAGAAAATATTTTTTCATAGAGAACCCCTTAATAAATTTGATTTGATCTCCTTATTGTAACTTTCTCCCGATTTAAAAGCGATAAGGGAGCGATTTTTCATTTGTAATAAATTGAGTATTATATAATTACATTGTTCTTGTAAAATAACTATTTCAAATTAAATGTGTAACTGTTAAATTAAAAGTAAGGGTCGTCACATCTTTAAATAGGGCATAGTGTTAAGAGACATGTCTCAATGCGGGATGGAAACGGTATAAATGCCTCTTATTTTAGATGACTCAAGGTACCATACCCTCTAATAGAGGAGCAACGATCGGGCTTGTTTCATTAACACCCTTTCGTTCAATCTGGCTTGAGTAAAATAAGATGACCCGACGCCTTCCTGTGCCAAGCGGCAGGAAGGCCTTTTTTTGCGATTCACCCTTCTTTAATGGGAATTTTGCGAACTTCATTTTTTTTTGTTTTGGAAAAAGTGACTTTTAGAATTCCACTTTTACAAATGGCTTCAGGAGATTTGCCTTCATCAATTGTCCCTGGTACTGCCACACGATAAGAGAAACTGCCAGTAGATTTGCGATAGTATTTTTTTGATCTATCTTCTTGCTCTTCTTCTTTTTCAGCCTTAATCCAAAGGATCCCTTTTTCAAAGGTCATTTCGATTTCATCAGGTTTGATGCCTGGAAGGGCAGCTTCTATATACACGTGGTTATCGTCTTCGTAGACAGATAATCCAGAAGATTCTGAAAAGTCTTGTAACCATTCATCTTCATTTTCCCCAAGAAGAGAAAAAGGAAAGCGAAGGGAAGGAAATGACCACATCGATCTGGGGATAAGTTTTTTTGTCATACTACACTTTTTACTTGGCGGAGGCATTTCTGTCAACTGAATCTATACCTAAGTAGTATCTTATCTAGGAGAAGGAACTGCTGATATGATACGCTTTTAGTTTGTGAAGTTGAAATTTCATCAGCGCAGAGTGAAGACTGAGCCGCAGAGAACGCTGAGAAAAGATGTTTTTTTTCTTCCTCAGCGCCCTCTGCGGCTCAGTCTTCACTCTGCGCTGATGAAATTTCAACTTGTAGTAATAGAAGCTGAATAGTCTATTTTCTTTCGAGGTTGTAGAGGAATTCTCTAAAATCTGCTGTTGCGCGAAGGCCATCGAGCCATTCATCTGCAATGAGCTCGTCGATTGGGGGAAGAGATTTAAATTCTCCTGCTTTTTCGATAAAACACATGGCTTTTTCGTACTGGCCAAGAAGGGAATAGAGGCATCCGAGTTGGTAATAGGCTTGGGCATTTCCAAGTCTTGCGGATTGGATCAGTTTGTGCTCAGCTTCTCTGTACATTTGGTCAGCCTCCACTTGATCAGGGGTGACTTGAGAAACATGGAGGAGGGCGGTAGCAAAATCGTAGAGTGCTTTGTCATTTTCTTCTTCATGCTTTAAGGAAAGCCTGAAGTGGTGCAATGCGCGATAAAAAGGGTCTAGTTCGCTCGTTAAGTCGCCAAGATGGGAAAAGCTTAAGGCAATTTTATGATGGATTCCTGAGAAGTCAGGATCGATCATCAGAACATGAGAGAAGATCTCGATAGCTTTTGTAAAAAAGGAATCATCGTCATAGAACTGGCCGAGGGTATCTAATGTACATGCATAGTGAAATAGCCATTCAGGATGGATATAGATCGCATTTTTCTGTATGTTTAATCCACGCTCATAATAACAAATTGCTTGTTCCAGCCACTTTTGATCATCGCTTAGATCTCCTAATTTAGAGAGGGCAAAAGCGTAGTCGATTTGGTAGAAGCTAGAGGGGTGAAGTTCGAGGGCTTTGCTGAAAAATTTATGAGCTCTTTCCAAGCAAATAAGATCTTCGTCTCTCTCTCCAATTTGCGTATAAGTCAAAGCAATTGCATGCCAAAGGCGGTGCTGTGTTCTATCAAGGGAGATCCCTTCTTGGAATCTTTCGATTGCTTGAAAGTAGCAGTCGATGTCGTTTAAATAATTTCCTAATGCTGTGCAAACAACACCTGCAGAATACCAAACTTCATGGAGCCCATCTCCTTGTTGAATGGCCTCAGCAATCTTATTTTGCGCTTCATAAATAAGCTCTACTTTTTCAGTAAGTTCTCCAATCGTTGCGAGAGCCTCTGCCCAAAGTCCTAATACCACAGGATTTTCAGAAGAGATAGAAGAGGCGCGGTGGCATTTTTCTATCGCTGCAGAAAGTCTTTTTGTATCGGAAAGGCGTTTGCCTGAGTCACAGAGAAATTTTGCCCAATTTTCCCAAATTTCTCGATCATTTGGAGATAATCCTACAGCAGAAGAAAAGCATTCGTTTGCTTGTGTAAAGTGATCTTCATCATGCGTTTGTTCGTAGAGCATTTGAAGGGCTTTTGCAAGTCCTGACCATCCCTCAAAAGTGGTTGATCCCTGTTTAAAACAATTGGTTGCTTTTATGCAAAGGCGGATATCATTTACTTGAGGAGCAAGCTCAAGGCAGGCACTTCCAAAATCATTCCAGAAATCTGCGGGTAGTTTTTCAGGATAGGAGGCAGCTTTTTGAAAAGCATCTATGGCCGTATAAAAATCAGACGGCTCTGTAGAATGGAGTGCAATATGATGCCAGATCACACCAAAATCCCAATAAAGTTGAGAGAGTACAGAAGAGTCCTTTAATTCTTGTTTGTTTAACAGGAGAATAGCCTTTTTAAGTTTGTCTTCCGCTTCTAAAAAATAGTGGTGCTCATGAAAAGTAAGTCCAAGCATCATGAGAGAACTTCCCCATACATGCCAAGCGTCAAAATACTCTGGATGAATTTGCGTGGCAGTTTTAAATTTTCTATTTGCAGATAAAAGGGTTTTTTCTTTCCCTTCTCTGCTTCCGAATTCAAAGAGGGAAAGCCCTTGTCTGAAAAAGATTTCAGGATTTTCAGGATCGAGCTTTGAAGCCATGTCAAATAGATCGGTTCCACTAAAGTCTCCTTTAAGAAGCTTTAGTTCTCCTTCAAACAGAAGCGCATCGCCAAGAACAACCCGTTCTTTAGAGTCCATGCTGTCAGTTTCTAATCTATAATCCATGAAAGATCCTTGTAGGAAATTGCAGATTATAGGGAGTAGGTGTTTTTTCGACAATTAGCGCATGCATTCAAATCGAAATTTCTATCGAAAAAAAATTTTTATACATTGCTGCTAAACACTTAAAATGAGTATCTTAATTTTCATTGATACACTCGAAGGTTAATGAAAAATTTATTTTCTAGGCAGGTTTTATGTTCACATATCAAGTCAAAATTTACCTACGTGATACGGATGCCACTGGGGTTATTTATTTTAACCAGCAATTAAGGCTTGCTCTTGAAGCTTTTGAAGCATTTCTTTCCTCTAGAGGACAAGACCTTCACAACATATTGGAAGCAGGGGAGAATCTCTATCCGATTGTCCACTGCGAGGCAGATTTTTCCTCTCCAATCAAAACGGGAGACACGCTGATGATCCATCTTTCCGTTGCCCGTATTGGAACAAGTTCCTTTACCATCAATACAAAGATGGTCAATCAGCACAAAAAAGAGGTTGGGACAACAAGCATCGTCCATGTCTGCACCTCAAAGCAAACTAAAGCCTCTTGCCCCATCCCTGAGCCTCTGCGGACAGTGCTTTCCGGCTAGGTTTGAGGCCAGTGGTTGGGGGAAGGGGATAGACTGCAATGGGGATTTTGTATTTGGGAAGGGTGTGGGAGAGTTCTTTTTTGATATGAGGTAGGTCGCAAGGGCCTTCGATGAAGGCTACGGGCCTCATTCCGAATTCTTCGTCTTTAATGGGAACTACAATTGCCTGAATGATCCCTTCTATTTGGCATAAAGCTTGTTCAATTTCTTCTGGCTGAATATTCTCGCCGCCAGAAATAAAGAGATTGTCTTTGCGGCCTATAACACGTAGCTTTCCTTCAGCATCGAAACGTCCTAGATCTTTTGTGTGGTACCAATCTTCGAGTCCTAAAGCTAAAGTTTTCCCTTTTACAAGGATTTCCCCATCGTCAGCAATTTTGAGTTCTCGATAGGGCAAAACTTTTCCATCCATGGTTACTTGGGAGGTCATCTCTGTGAGGCTATAGGTTTCAAATACATGCATTCCTAGATCTCTTGCTTTTAAGAGGAGAGTTTCTGAAACAGGCGCTCCTCCAAGCAAAATACATTTTGCTTCAAGCTTTTTGTTTTCCTGTAAAAGTCTATAGAGCTGCGTTGGAACAAAAGAAACATGGGTGCAAGAGATGTTTTTATCGAGTACTACTGTGGCCTTTGCCATGAAACAACGAAAGAGGACTAAAAGGCCCCCCACATGAAAGAGGGGAAGAGAGAGAAGCCATCGATCGTGAGCTCTCAATTTTACAGCTTCAATAGATCCCAAGGCGCTATAGTAAAAATTTTCTTTTGAAAGACAAACAAGCTTTGGCTGTCCAGTGCTCCCAGATGTATAGAGCATGAGCGCTGCGTTTGGAATGGAAGCTTGGGGAATATCCCATTTGGGAGCACGTGTGTTTAGTGGCAGAGCGATAGCTCCTGCTCTTAGTGAGGCAAATAGGTGAACGATTGTTTTTAGATCAGTATGACCTAAAAAAGGTTCAATGGAGCCTTCTTTTTTAGAGATACTTTCGTTTTCTACAAGGGTATTTAATGCAGAAGCGCTCCAATAATTTCCATTTTCAATCAAAGCAACTGCCTCTGGGCATTCTTTAGCAAAAATTTCTAATGGACATTGCATGGTTTTCCTGAAATTATTTATTTACATTTCGTAAAATGGTGTCGCCAGTTTCTGGCTCGGACGGGACAAGAGGATCTTCTCCTAGCCAGGAACTGGCGTCACCATTTTGCGTAAGGTAAGTTATTTATAGAAATGTAGTTTAATCGACTTTCTGATAAAATACCTCTTATATTTACAGAGAGGTTTATATGACACCAGCAAGAGGGTCGTCACAGGCAGTTAGCAAGAATTCAGAATGTTTCGATAGAAAAGCAGCAATTGCAGTTGGTAAGGCTGCGCTAATCACAGCAATTGCTATTGCGAGTATTTTAGTGATTCTTAGCTTAACAAAAGTGGTTCGGTTTAGCGTGCCTGTAACTGCCGTTTTGGGGAGCACCGCTCTTTTCTTGATCATTGGAGCCGTTGTTTACAAGATCATTCTAAGTTGTAAATCAGGGGAGCGTCTGCCTCCTCGCACTATCCAAGTAGCAAAATTACCTCCGACATCTCCCCATAGAGTGTCAGGACCTCAATATATGTACGAACTAGATATTTCTTCTGCACCTCCTGGAGAAATAAAAATCTCTGAACCAGTGCAAAATTTGCATCTCCATTCTTCTGATGAAACCGATTATGTTTTGCGTGGATATTTTAAAGTAGGAACAGCTGGAACTCTTCTTACAGAATATACAACTACAAATTTTCAAAACCCTCCCCATCTAGATATTCAAACGAAAATGAAAGAGTTGTTAACTGCGTTTGAAGCAAAAAAGTTGCCAGCTTACAATAATCTAAAAGCAGAAGCACTTCTCTATTGTATAGATAGAGACACCAATACTCTCTATTTTCTATCCACTGGAAGAATAGAAGGTACAATTATTAGAAAAGGCCATGTTATCCCGATTTCTGAAAGTTCTTCTGAATTTGTTTTTGGCCATTGTGCGCTACAGCCAGATGACGTTATTGTCACTAGATCCAGTGAAAAAAAAGATGTTCGTAATGATAAGGTACGTCTTCAAGCGCTTCAAGCTTCTTCTGCAGCTAAATTAATAAAAGAGCTTATTGATTCGTGGGAGGCTGAGACTATTACTTTTGATCAGAGAGAGAAGATGAAGCAGTTATTAGATCTTCTTTCTTTTTTAGGCAGCCACGCGATTGCAACGCAGTATCAAGAATTTTTACAAGACTTGTGGGGAATGAAAGAGCAAAAAAATGATGCAAATCTTTTAAGAAAATGGAAAAATGAATGTACTTCTCTTATAAGTAAGAATCAGCCAAGAGCTTTTCCAAATTCTCTGGAGAGACTTGGTCAAATTCTCGCTTTTCTGGAAAAAGGATACGATACTTCTAAAGGAGATCTTGTTACCGTTTTAAAGGTAGTAAGATCATCTCTTCCGCCTCTAGATTTTTCTGAAGGAGGGAGTGTCGATGCCGAGAGGTGAGGTGAGGCTAAGAGCGTGCGCGATTGCAACGATGTTGCGGATGCCAATTTCACTTTCAAAGGCGCTGGAGAGGACGATCGGTTTGTTGTAGCGAAGAAATGTGCGGCAACGGGAAAGACCTCCAAGCAGGGTTGGTTTGTAGACAATTGCCTTAAGATTAGGCAAGTTTTCGATATCTACTTCTAAAAGAGATTCATCAAGTGCTATGGGCAAGGGAAAAAGTTTGAGCTCTTGAGGGTTTTTTAGGGGCTCTTCAATATAGTCAAAATCATCGGGTTTAAATTCTGCAAAAAAATCTATTGCTTCTTGTAAATTCCACGCTCTATTGAGATCTATTCTTAGGCAAAACTTTTCCTTTAATTTGTAGATGAGATCTCGCGCTTCCTCTTTTGCGAGTTGAGAGATTTTTAGTTTGGCACTTTTTGTATCTACTTTATTTGCTTTTTCTAAAATTTCCTCGTAGCTACCCATCAATAAGGAAGAGATGGGAAGAGCAACGTCTACTGAGCAGATCATGGTTGACTCTATTCCAAACGCAACAGATGGAAACAAATTCTCAAAGAGTACTCTGCCATCTAAATACGCATAGAGCTGCGCTTCAGCCTCCTCGAGAGTTTCTTTGCTCCACCCAGGAAGAGGAGCAATCTCTCCCCAGTTCCCATTTCGCTCTAAAAGGAGTCCACGTCTCTTTGTATTTGTATGAGTGAATAGTAACTCATATTTTTTGATTACATATTCCATGTAGCACAAAAAATGAGGGTGAAGAGTAAAAGGATCTGAGCCGTTTTGGCAAGAAGGGGATTCAACCTAGAAACGGCAGTTGGATGCGGCAAATAAACGCGATTTTTTGAGCCATAAGCTCTTCCAAAGGGAGTTGCCTTCACCATTTGGGAATGATCAACTCCCTTTGGAAGAGCTTCTGACTCAAAATATTGCATTTCTTTGCGCGCCCCAACTGCCGTTTCTAGGTTAAAGTGAGTCGTTCGAAACAAAGCTCTCAGAGGAAAAAGAGCTGGAAAAATGGTGCAGGCGGTGATTGCTACATAAGGATGATCTTTAAAAAATACCAAGGGGAATAACGTTCCTATCATAAGCAGTGCTGCATAGAGCATTTTTCCAAAATTTCTACCAAAGCGCACAACAAGTGTGTTTTTATGAGCTACTTTGTCTTCCTCAAAGTCCCGAATGTTATTGATGAGTAAAATGCATGTGGATAGTGCGCCAGGAGATATTCCAGCGAGTACAGCGTAAGAGATCACTTCTTTTGTTTGGAGATAATAGGTAGCGGTAGTAGCTACGGGGCCAAAGAAGAAGAAGACGAAAATTTCTCCTAGTCCCAGATAAGCAATAGCATATTTTCCTTTCGTGTACATGACTGCTAAAATAAGGGAAAGAATGAGCAAAAGGGCGATCTCCATCCCTCCTACATAAATCAAATAAAGGCCAAGGCAAAAGGTTGTGATTAAACTCACTATTACCGCTTTTTTCATTTGAGATGGTTTTACAAGGCCAGCTGCTGTAACTCTTTGGGGCCCCAGCCTCTTTTTTGTATCGGATCCTTTGAGAAAATCAAAGTAGTCATTAGCGAAATTCGTTGCTATCTGAACCCCGATTACCGTAAGTAATGTGAAAAGAAAAACCCAAACACTAAATTTTTCTGTGCGCGCAATGACAGTGCCTATCATTACGGGACTGATTGCAGCAATAAGTGTTTTTGGTCTAGCAGCGAGGACCCAAACGTTCATTTAAGGCCTCTTAGGAAATGAGGAAAAGTCGGGAGCTCTTTTTTCCAAGAACGCCTGTTTTCCTTCTTTGGCCTCTTCAGTCATATAAAATAAAAGGGTTGCGTTGCCTGCAAGTTCTTGTAAGCCGGCTTGTCCGTCGCAATCTGCATTTAACGCTGATTTTAAACACCGGATAGCAAGAGGGGAGTGTTGCAGAATTTCTTTACACCACTCAATGGTTGTTTCTTCGAGTTTTTCATAAGGAACAACGCAATTTACAAGTCCCATATCTAAGGCTTCTTTTGCACTATATTGTTTACATAAAAACCAGATCTCTCGGGCTTTTTTTTGTCCAACGATTCTTGCTAAATAAGAAGCGCCAAACCCTCCATCAAAAGAACCTACTTTTGGACCTGTTTGTCCAAAAATCGCATTATCTGCAGCAATAGTTAAATCGCATACAACATGAAGGACATGCCCACCACCAATCGCATATCCTGCAACCATAGCGATCACAGGCTTCGGGCATGTTCTAATTTCCCTTTGGAAATCTAAAACATTTAATCGATCGATCCCATGACCGTCTGCGTACCCAGCATCGCCCCGAATTTTTTGATCACCTCCAGAACAAAAAGCCTCTTTTCCCTCTCCTGTTAAAATGACACACCCGATCGAATGGTCATCACGCGCATTATTCAAAGCATGTGACATTTCACTTACTGTTTGAGGACGGAAAGCATTTCTTAAATGGGGGCGGTTGATGGTGATTTTGGCAATCCCTTCCCATTTTTGATATTTGATATCGGTGTAGTCTCCATACTCTTTCCAGATAGGTGCCATAAAATCTCCTGTACACATTTTTTAGGGTTTTCTAGGTGGATCGCATGCCCACATCCATCCACAGTGCGGTAATTTTGCAAAAAGTTGCGATAAAGCTCCATATATTTTACGTCTTTAGTGCCACAAATAAACATTGTGTCTTTAGGAACGAGGAACTCTTGTTTGGAAAGGCTATATTTTTCAAGTAGTCGAATAGCGTCTTCTCTATTTTGCTTCGATCTACGCTCTACCATTTTGGATTTATCCAAAGTAGAGAAAAGAGGTTGCGCATACCAGAGATGTAAAAAATCTTCCATCGAATGGGTTTTAAGAAGTTCTATCCATGTAAGATCTGTTTTTGCTCGCTCTTGTTTTTCTCTGTTTGTCAGAAGGCCAGGATGTGCAGAAAGGGCTACCACTTTTCCAAAGCGCTCAGGAAATTGGCTCTTTAGTTGAAGCGCAACCCGGCCTCCCATCGAATATCCAACAAGATGGCAATTTTCGTAGTTTTTTGCCTTCTCTAAATCGACTGCAAGACACTCCATTGGCATGTAAGAAATTACCTGATCCCAATCTTCTTTTTCTCCTAAAAAGCCGTGCAAAAACAAGATGCGCATAGATCTGTTATTTCCTGGTGGTGACGGACATTCTCTTCTCTATTCGTTTCGATTTCAATAATCGGAACATCAAACATTTTGGCCGCATAGGTAAACTTAAAATCGTGGATGGTGGCAATAAATTCATCAAACACTTCTTTTTTCTCTGCGATAGGAAGAAAAGAAAAAATTCCTCCCCCTCCGTTATTGATGATCATCGTCGTAACAGGATATTTCGATTTTTTTACGAGTGCTAGCGAATTTAAATCGTGAAGAGCTGCAATGTCTCCTAAAATAAGAAGGGTTCCTTTTTTAAGCCCCTCGGCAACACCCGTTGCTGTTGCAATGACCCCATCGCTTCCTGAAACACCTCGATTGGAAAGAATGGGGTGGCGCGCTCCTTTAGGAAACAGAAAAGTATCCGCATTACGCACAGGCATACTGTTGGAAAGAAAGAGGGGAGTATCAAGCGTTTCTGTTAGATCCCAGAAAATTTTTGGCTCACTAACACCTGTATTTACTGCAAAATACTCTTCTAATTTTTCTGAGATCTTTTTTTTCTTTTCCTGCCAACTTTCAATCCACTTAGACTTCTTTTCAACATAGGGCAATATTTTTTCACAAAACACAAAGGGATCGCATTCTAATCTATGAGTCACTCTATGTTTAGGGTCGTGTCTGTTACTATGGTCTGCCACATGAAAATAATAAGGGGAGGAAGAAGCCCAATCTTGAAGTTTTTTAGAAGTAAGCCCATCTCCAAAGTGTAGAATGCAATCTGGTTTTTCTTCTTTGAGCATGAACTGATAATAAGGGATCAAGTTTGGGTGATTCTCCCTACAGTTGGACAAAATATCTGCGAAAATAGGCCAGCCTAACTTTTCTGCAAGAGCAAAGAGAGAGCTTATATCTTGTTTGTAGGGATTTGCTCCTACGACAATCACCCCTTTTTCAGGAAACATCTTTGACCATCTGTCCAAAGTAGATTCTGTGGGGATTGATACGGTTTTTTCATAGTGAGTGGATATTGCACTTGATTGAGGGATTTCTTTAGATGAAAACAAAGGCCATCTTACCTGACAATTTATATGCACAGGTCCATTTTGCGACATAAAGACTGCGTGAGAAATCATTTTTGCTAAAAATTCTTCGGTAATAAAAGGGTCTGATAAAGAAAGATCGATTTGGAATTTCACATAATCGGCAAATATTTTTTGCTGAACAACTGTTTGATTCTCGCCGCTAAAGTATTTATCTTGCGATCTGTCTGCGGTAATCACAATTAAAGGGATCCGACTCATCGCCCCTTCCATGATAGCAGGAAATAAATTTGCCACAGCAGTTCCAGAAGTGCAAAAAAGAGCGACAGGTTTTTGCGATGCTTTTGCTATCCCAAGCGCGTGAAAAGCCATCCCTCTTTCATCAAAGTGGACCATTGTCCTGGGGTTTTCTAGAGAGCTTAATCCCAAAGCTAAGGGGACCGAGGACGATCCAGGTGAGGCACAAAAAACCTCCACGCCACATTTTGCAAGGTGATGGAAAAGACTTTTTGCACTTCTTAAGTTATAAAAACCTGTTTCTTCTAGCATTGTAACACCTTAATAAATGGAGCGATTTTATTTTCTAACTCTTCCCACTCTTTTTCTGGGTCAGAGCCCTCGACGATACCTGCCCCTGCGAAAAGATGCAATTTGTTTCCCTCAATGAAACAAGATCGGATTGCGACCACAAATTCTGCTCGCTCTGGGCTCATATAGCCAATGGGGGAGGCGTACAGATCTCGAGAAAAAGGTTCATGATTTTTAATAAAATCCAGCGCTTCCTTTCTCGGAAAACCTCCAATTGCAGGGGTGGGATGCAGCGCTGCAATAATCTCTGCATCAGAAATACCCGGTTTTAATACGCCAGAAAAGGGGATCTGTTTGTGATAGAGATGTCCCGTATATAGGATATTTGGTTTTTCCACTTTTACAGATGAGCATAAATCTCTTAACTTTTCCTCAATAAAAGCGCTAACATAAGCAAATTCTCGCGTTTCTTTGTCCCTTTCTAGATCTGCAGGATTTAAGGCAGTTCCAGCAAGAGCATGAGTAAAGATTAGATTACCCTCTCTTCGATAGAGGGTTTCTGGCGTAGCCCCAATAAATGCCTGTTTATCGGTAACGTGGGCAAAAAGAGTGCAGTTATGAGTTTTTACCCGCTGCAACAAATCAAACGGGCAAATCTCTTTCTCTAATTCAAAGGTTGTCTTTCTTGCCAAAACAACCTTCTCAAATTTCCCCCGCCGAATCTGAGCTAGCGCTTTGCCTATAATCTCCTCCCACTCAGAATACGAAGGACAATCTTGTCTATTCTTAACTTGTATCTCTTTCATAGTAACCTGAGTTTTGGCTTTTAATGAAGCGAGCGCAAGCGAGCTTTTTGGAGTGCGCAAATTTATTTGCGCTTTTCTCTACATCGATTTATCGATGTACAAGCCCGCGGCGATAAATCGCCTTGAAAAAAAGCGCAAATAAATTTGCGCACTCCAAAGCTCGCTTGCGCTCGCAAACTAAAAGCTTACTTTAACCCGCCTTACGCAAAATGGTGTCGCCAGTTCCTGGCTCGGAGGAGGCGGTGCATCTTTTCCGTGGGTGAAACCCACGGAAATCGTATACCCCAAATCTGAGCCAGGAACTGGCGACAATCTATTTTGCGCAGTATTCATCATTCATCGTTTCTTTCCCTCCTACATAGATCGTGACAGCTCCGAAAGTAAGAGGATGAGCTTCACATGAGGTGAACCCTGCCTCTTTTAGAAGAGTACAAAAGCTCTCTCCATAAGGGAAGGTTTCAATCGTTTGATTTAAGTAGGTATAGGCCTCTTTGTTGTTTGAAAGGAGACTTCCAATTTTTGGTAAAATTTTCCTTAAGTAGAAAAGATGAAATTTTCTTATATTTTTGTTTTCTGGAAGGGATCCTTCTAAAATCAAAAGCCTTCCCCCTTTTTTTAACACTCGATAGATCTCTTTTAAACAAAGAAGGGGATCTACCATGTTACGGATTCCAAAGGAGATGCTCACGCAATCAAAACTCTCATCCACATAAGGGATTGCCTCACCGCTTGCTTCTACAAAGCTTACTCTGCGTACATGATCCTTTAACTTTTTCTTCCCGATCTCTAGCATTTTAGTAGCAAGATCAATTCCAATCACTTGACCAATTTTGTCTTTCTTTTTTAAAAATGAAAGGATCTGATCTCCTGTGCCTGTTGCACAGTCTAAAAGTTTTAACCCGTTTCCTGCTGGCAGAAAAGTATTCATCTTTTTGCGCCAATAGCGATCAGCACCCAGTGTCATCACAAGGTTTACCAAATCATATGTGCCTGAAATTTTATCAAACATCTTCCAGACGTTTTCTCTAGAGGGAGCAGTCATAGTAGATCCTATTCGTTGTGAGTGAGCCAGTAAGGATGATCTTCAACGCGCTCATATTTTTTGATCGATTCATTCCAAACCATCACAGGATCTAAATTCTCTCCATATTTTTCTTTTAAGAAACCTTCGATATCATGGGGCGCCCAAACTTCAAGTCCATCAAATTTCGCTTTTTTCAAAGGAAATACTGTTTCATAGACAAGGGGTTTTGTAAAGACCATCTCAGCGTCGATCCAACTTTGAGGTAATGGGCTATCACAGTAAGTAAAAAAGTTGGCAACAGTTCTCTTCTCAGCATCAATATTGTAATGATAAAGATCAATCTGTGTTTTTGTTTCTTTAATGAAGACTTTTAAAAAAGTTCCAGGGTGGCTATAGGCAGACCAATCTTGCACTTCATATTTATCTGTATCAAGCTGTTGGAGCACTCTTTTCACATTATCGTGATCTTTTGTCAGAATAGAGACATCGATGTCGTAATCCCACGGAATGAAGCCTCCGTAGCGATAAGCACCCAAGCAGGTGCCGCAGTCAATCCAATGAAGAATCTCATTCTTATCTAAAAGTTCAGCAATCGCTCCAAGCGCTTGCACTTCTTTTTGATGTTTTTTCGTGATGTTTACGGGACGAGCAAACCCTTGAGATTCTGTATATGCATCACAGTGGAATTCAGGAAACCCTAATTCTTTATAAAAAGCTAAGTTTGAATCAACTTGTGGCGAAGAAAACTGCGTTTTAATAGCACGATGTTTTTTTCGCGCTTTTGGACCTAGGTAGCCAACAGCCTTAAAAATAGACCCTGCAACAAGACTTACAGGAAGGGTCGCAAGTGCAAGAGGTGTTTTTAACCAGTGAAAACTTTTATAGGTGTAACACTGAGTTACCTCGTCAGGGCGGATAGTTTTTCCTGCAAACAGATACCTCGTAGGAGCAAGCAAAAGATTCCCTATTGCTTCAGGGGGATTTTGTTTACGGGAGCGTGTATTTAGAAAAATATTTTCTCGAATACGATAGTAGGCGGTGACAGTCGGAGATCCGAGAGGTTGGGCAAAATCTCGCAAAAAGGAGAAATGGGTTTGTTTTTCTTCATCATCTTCTGTGGCAAAAACTGTAACAGAAAGAGAAAGCAGTAAAAGAGAGAGAATAGTTTTTTTCATGACACCTCCAAAACAAACACTTGTAATCCTTCAACCATTTTTCCTTCAACAAAGAAGAGATTAACGCAAAGGCCGCAAAGACGCCAAGACGCAAAAAGATGAATAAATTTATAAAAATTCTTTTTGCGCCGTGGCGTCTTTGCGGCCTTTGCGTTAATCTCTTCTCAAATTAAATTATATAACCTGTTAATTACCAGACTATTACATTTTTGTCTTTAAAATATCTTTACAAATAAAGAAATTATTTGATATACTAGCATTATTCAAACAAAGGAGCATTTATTATGGTAACTTCTTATCAATCTATCTCATCTGATGAACGACTTCAGGCTGCGTTAGAGGATTCAAGATCAGACCCAGCAGTAAAACTTAATAAGAAGCTTGCTTGGACCACTGTAGGATGGGGGATAGCGCTTTTTGGAGCAGGAGTTTTGGGTGCCGTTACAGCTTTTGGGGTAAATATCCCTGTTTTTAAACAGGCAGTGCAGATTTTGCATCATATCGATCCAAGTATACTCAAAGATCAGTATATTGGTATGGGTTCTATAGCCTTAGGACTCGCTGGGTGTGTGCTTGCCTCTACAGGAGGTGTACCATTAGCAAGAGAGCGGCTAAGAAATATCCGGCACGAAGAAAATATGTCTCCTCTTCGCAGTCTTACTCCTTCGATTGAAATTACTGAAAGATCCTTAATTACGCAGGATTTTTGGTGAGGTAAGCGAGAAATTTAAGTAAATAGCTCCGAGGATAGGAAGCAGAGCTCCAATCCCAAGAACATAGGCCGGCCCAATGAGCTCACATAAATACCCTCCGAGAGCAGGTGCTATAGCCCCTCTAAATCCCACCATTAAAATATTCGTACTTGAATAAGGGGCGCTACTTTCATTTTGCGCAAACAGAGTTCCTGAAAGATTCCATATGAGATGACTTCCTGCTTGAGCAATCCCATAAAGAAAAAAGGCAAAGTATAAAAAGAGAAGGTTTACTTGAGCAAAAAGGAGGATCATTGGGAAGAAGGCAAATCCTACGAGAATCCATTTAGTGAGCTTATTGATGTCGATATGACCAATCCCTTTTTTCCATAAGAATGTAGAAAGGGTCACTCCAATTCCCATTAAAATAAATCTTGCAATTACAATATTTGAATGAGTGAGATCGAGAACGTCAGCATAAAATAGACACAAAGCAGGGGCAATCAGCATGAGGGAAAACCCTCCAATCATGAAATTCCACTGGAAATGGGCAAAATCTGGTCGTCTTTTCATCAAAGCAAAAGAGTCTAGTATAGGCTGAATTAAAGAGGGGAGGGGGGCCTTTTCCGGTTTTTCTTCCTCTATGGGGATCCTCATTTGGAGGAAGACGCTACTTAAACCTACAAGGGCACTGATAAAGAACAAGATCTTCCAATTTCCACTGCTTCCATCCAATACATTTGCAATGGTTATCCCAAGGACAACACTTTCGATGAAGCCCAACAAATAATAAAGGGAAAAGGCGTGCTCTCTTGGCTTTTTGGGAATATTCGTTTTTAAAATCTCTATTAAAGCTGGGTTGCCAGCCCTACTAAACAGCTGAAAGCAGCCACAGGCCAGAAGAAGGGCCCAAACGTTATTCGTGAAAGGGAGCAAGAGGAAGGGTAAATGGGCAAGTACCCAGGCTCCTATAAGGTTAGAAAGGAGCTTATTCCTTCTGTGGGTCAAATAAGCTCCCCAATAGAAGGAAAATACTGAAAGGACGGGTCTAAGCGCAATAAAGAGAGAAAGCTGTAACACGCTAGCATTGAGATCTTTACGTAAAATAAAGGGGAGTAGAGTATAAAGGGCGATGAGCGGTTCCGAGCTTAAATTCATCCAAAGCAGGGCAAGTCTTGTTTTACTACAGCCTTTTTCCTTCATGGCAAGAATGATCCTTCATTACCCCTAATAAATCAAGAATTTTGTTCAAATCTTTAAATATTCTTTACAAATAATAAAATCTTTATTATAATAGTGCTATTAAACAATCCAAAAGGAGAAGTTAGTTATGGCAATAGTATCAACAAAAGCAACATTAGGAGTTTCCCCTCAAATGGCAACTATCTTTGATTTTCTGCCAGAAAAGGTTAAAACAAAAGAGTTTACTCAAAAGTTTTTTACGGTATTAACCACCTCTACACTTAATCCTTTTAAACGAACAGAAAGAGAAGAAGTTTCAAATGTATTTATCGCTAATAAGAATTGGGTAGCCTTTCAACCTCAAGGTGTATTTAATGCATTATTAGACTACGAACTAAGTGGCCTTCAAAAAACAATTACTGAAGGAGGAAACATCATTGATAAATTGAAAAGTATGAACCAGCAATTCCTTGCAGCAGACAAAAAAGTCGCGGCCAAAAACTTGCCGATTGCACAACCAGTCAAGGGAGGCTAAGCATATGGCAGCAGAATTACGTACCAATTCAGTAATAGCTCCTATTCCAGAACAACCAGTCATTCCTCCAAAGGATTGCCGTTTTATCATTGTTCTCAAAGCTATTTGGCAATTTTTATGCATGTGTGGAAGAAGCATCCCAAGAGGTATAGGAAGCTGTTATGACGCTATCGTTAATTGTCTTCCCATAAAAGACCTTAACGAGAAAGCAAAAACCGCTCCAAAAATTGTCTTAATGACCCCTTTACCAGAACCAGTTCCACAAAAACCTGTAGAGCTTTTTGCTAACTTAAGAACACTTCCCGCCTCTGGGCCTAACGGGGAAAAAGGGTTCCAAGTTTTTAGGGATTCTTCCTTCACAGAACAGTGGCCTTCTACCGTTGTTCATAATGGGAGTGAATATGAATTAGTCCAGTGGCACGAGAGCATGAGCTATACAGCTTTATACGTAATAAAAAATTAGTTTTCTGTCGCCGCTGCCGCGGCTTTGGTTGGGGGAGCCTGGTTTCCGTAGGTTCCTTCGTCACCTACGGCTATCCTCTGTAGCCGCTATACGCGGCAAAATTACCACTTCGTGGTTAAAAAAACTTTATGACCTGAACTCTGGGTTTATATTCTTTTTTAGAATAAAAAATGGAAAAGATTCTTAACCACGAAGTGGTAATTTTGCCGCGCATAGCGGCTACAGAGGATAGCCGTGGGTGACGAAGGAACCCACGGGAAATGCCACCCCCACCCATTCCGAGCCGCGCAGCGGCGTAATAACATTGTTTTTACATGCTTTTTTATTGCAAAATGTGTATAATTACCTAAATTAATTAATATCGAGGTAATTATGAAAAGCAAGTTAAAGAAAGCTTCTTTGTTTCTCCGGTTCTGTGCTAGAGCTATTGATTATTCGATATTTTTTCTCTTTGAAACGGTTGTTGCAGCATTCCTCCCTTTCTCTTTAACTGATCTTTTTTATCTCTATGCAATTTTTATTACTCCTCTTTTTTGGGTCCCTTTAGAGGCCTACCTTATTAGCACGTGGGGGACAACCCCTGGAAAGGCTTTATGTGGGATTTTGGTTCGCACAGGTAAAGGAGGCAAAGTTGGGTATAAAAACGCTCTAATGAAAGCTTGTTTTTTAAAAAAATCTGAGGCTTACTCTTTTTCCAAAAACATTTTATTTAGAGCAACACAGTGGATCATGGTTGTAGGTACTGTGGTAGCTTGTTGGGGCTCTTCGATTTTAGGGGTTCCTATGATGAGTCACCACTCAGGAATGTTTGTTTCGATTTCTGGATGGATGGACTATCAAGATTATCAGAAAGGATTTAGTATCCTTTTTCCTTCTTATCCAGAATCTTCATCGGAGAATTTTGATAATCCCCATACAAGAGATGTTTTAACTTATAATGAGCTTAAGAGCTGTGAAAATGATAAAGTTTGTTATACAGTTGGATACCTTGATCTTCCTAGAAGCTGGCGTTTTGCTGGAGCCAATACATTACTTAAAGGGGCACTTGAGATCGTTATCCAACACGAAAAAAGTGGAGACCTTGTTTTTAGTCAGCTCACACGTCACCAGCGTAATCCTGCGATCGATTTTGAAATTGCGAAAGGCAAAACTATTGAAAAGGGGAAACTTGTTCTCATCGGCCGCACTCTCTATCGTCTCATGGTAACACAGCCACAATCTCACAGTGACACAAACCTCAAGCCATTTATTGATTCGTTCCAACTCAGTTGGAGCTAAGGCAAATCTTTTGTCCAAATCACCATTGGTTTTTCTGAAGGGGTAGAGTCAGAGATATCTTTCCACGAAAGCTTGTAGTGCATTTCTGGGTGTTGAACATAGCCCCTTTTTTGCCAGAAGCTATTAAGCGACATATATTCTTTAGGAAGATTTTGCGGCTTTTCTTGTCTGGCAATTGAGGAAAAGCAAATGTGGTGATAGGAACCGAGGTTTTGAGCATGGTATTCGCGCAGATCGAAGAAATGGTGGCCAAAGCCTCTACCTCTATAAGGTTTTAATAGGAAAGATTTCCCAAAATAATAAAAAGAGCAAATATCAAGTCCTTCCTTAATAAAGGGGGCTTGGATATTTTCAGGTTCATTTTCAAGAGGGGTTCCTGTTGAAACACCCACAATTGCTGAGCCATCAAAGACAAGGACGGCAATGGCTTCTTCTGTATCTAAATGCTCTTCTAGGTAGCTTTTTTCTTGTTCGAGATCAACTTCATGAAGGTAGGGATATTCTCGGTAAACTTCTTGTCTGACTTTTGCAATACTAGGAAGATAAGGTTTAAGGGCATTCCCTTTAAAAGACTGAATGTTTATTCTGGAAATCATGATCATGCTCCTTCAAAGATTTTGTTAAGATTTTTTCCTTATGAACCAAATGTTAAAAAAAAGTAAAGAGGATTTTTAAATATGGCTAAATTATATTTCAGATACGGGACAGTAGGTAGTGCAAAGACTCTGAATTTGCTAGCTGTGGCACATAATTATCGGCAGCAAGGGAAACAAGTATTATTGATTAAGCCTGCGCTTGATGATCGTTTCGGCAAAGGATCGATTAAATCACGAGCAGGACTTGAAATGGCGGCTGATATTTTAGTAACAAGTGAAACAGATTTATTGTTAAGAGAGTTTGAAGGGATCGATTGTGTTTTGGTTGATGAGGCGCAATTTTTACCAGGAGCTGTGATCGATCAATTAAGGGAAATTTCTCTTGTCAAAAGGATTCCTGTTATTTGTTACGGTTTGCGTACAGATTTTCGTTCAAATCTCTTTGAAGCATCTAAACGGTTGATGGAACTTGCAGATTCGATTGAAGAGGTGAAGGCTACCTGCTTTTTTTGTACAAAAAAATCGATCATGAATATTCGCCACCTAAATGGTGTTGCGACGTTGGATGGACCTGTCGTTCAAGTGGGAGCTGAAGAGAGTTATTTTCCTGTTTGCTACGGCTGCTATGTGGGTCAGTTAAAGGTCGTTGTTTAAGATACGTTCACGGTACCGTTCCATCAAACGGACCATGTATTTTAGGTTGTGGATGGTAGCAAGGGTCATCCCTGTGATCTCGTTTGCCTTAAAGAGGTGGTGGAGGTAAGCAAAGGAGAAGTCTTCTGAGAAAGGGGAGTAGTCCTTAGCATAGATCGCCTTGGTGATGTTGAGGGGGCCGTTTTCCGTAAACAAGATCCCATGACGAGCAGCTTTTGTGGGGTAGGAACTATCGAAAGTATCAATCCCTAAAGGGATGCTAAAATCTATGGAGGGGAGATCTCCTATGCCTAGGAGGTGGTTCGGTCTATCCTTGGGGAGATTTTCTGTTGTGTAAGATAAGAGCTCAAACATCTCTTGTTTGTTTTTTCCTACACTTCCCCCTATGGCAAATCCATCAAAAGGGAGATCTTTTAAATAATTGATGCTTATTTCTCGAAGCTCTCGGTCTATTCCTCCATGAACAACAGCATACATCGCTTGTCCCCTTGGATTTTCAAGATGGGTATCTAAAGAGCGTTTTTCCCAGCGGTGAGTACGATGAAGAGATTCTACAAGTTTATCTTTAGCAATATGATAAGGGGGAAGTTCATCAAAGGGGATGATGATGTCTGCTCCTAAATCTTTTTGCGCTAAAACAGAGCTCTCAGGAGTAAGAAAAACCTTCGATCCGTCTCTGTAAGAGCGAAAAACAACGCCTTCTTCTGTGATTTTTAAAACACTTCCGTCGGTTTTTTTGGTTCCACGCCCTTTGAGTTCATTTGCAACGCCTCCGTAAGCCAAGCTAAATACTTGAAAACCTCCCGAGTCAGTAATAATTGGGTAAGGACGGTTAATAAATTTATGGAGACCACCTGCATTTTTGACTACTTCTGTTCCAGGTTGGAGCATTAAGTGATAGGTATTGCAAAACATGAGCTGTAGCCCAATTTCATTAACAATCGAATTATCTACAGCTTTGAGGGTTCCGTTTGTTCCAACAGCTACAAAATTCGGGGTATCGATAACGCCATGAGGAGTGTGAATTTTGCAAACGCGTGCGCGCGATTTTTTTGAGGTATGGATCACTTCAAAGGCAAGAGTTTCAACTGCGGGCATAGATCCTCTTTGTTAAAACAAGAAAAGGGGTCATGCAAAAAATTACGATGATCTTAATCAAAAAGCTAACGATAATTACATCGAAAATTTCAGAGACATTTCCATAAAGCCCAAAATAGCTAAATAAAATTGTGTCGATAAGCTGAGAAAAAACAAGAGAAATCCCATTTTTTAAAGGAAGGGGGAATTTTGCAAGTTTTGCATAAACTCTCAGATCTATTTGCTGCACGAAAAAGAAGACTCCGATAGAAGCGAGAAGAAGGCGAGGAGCTGGTTGCAAAATGGTAGAGAAGGCAGATTGAGTTGTATCGTGAATGCTTGGGAGATAAAAAAGATGGATTTGAGACATCAACGCGAAAAATGTTAGGATAAAAAAGCAGACCCAAACAGCTTTTTTTGCGCTATCCTTACCAAAATATTCTTGTAAGAGGTTGAGTCCTAAAGTGCTGCCGATGATAAAAACATCACTGCACGTCACTTCAAAGCTTAAAAAAGAGATCTGCTTGATCACAAACAAATTCGCTAGAACAGCTTGGAAAGCCATCCAAGCAATGAGGGCTTCTTTACCCAATTTCAGAGCCCCTAAGCCAAAAGCAATCACTGCAACAACATGAAAGATAAAAATAATTTCATTCATGGAAAGAGTATACTGCATTTTCGAGTTTTCAACTATTCCAAAGCTTGATTGCGGGGATTTCGTGCTCGTAGCCGAGGATAGAGAGGGAGGCAGGGCTTAAGGAAAAGTGGGAAGCCGAAGCAAGGGGGAGTCCAAGCCATCTCATAGCGAGGACTCGGAGACAATGGCCATGCGAAAAGATCGCGATGGGACCGCTGAGAGGGGCTATTTTTTTGAGGAAACGGTCTACTCTGGTTTGCATTTCAGTTATAGACTCGCCGCCTGGAGCTCCATGAGTAAAAATATTCCAGTTGGGGTTGTCTTTATGGATTTCCTCTGAGGTTAATCCTTCATATTTTCCATAGTCCCATTCTTGGATTTCATCAGCTATTTCGGCTTGTTCTAAAAGTCCTGCGTACTTGCATGTGTCGTAGGCTCTTGAAAGGGGGCTGCAATAGACATGGGAAAAAGAGATTTCTTTTAAGCGTGGAAGTAAATTTTTTGCTTGGGAGATCCCTTTTTCTGTTAGAGGAATATTTGTCCTGCCTGTATGCTGCCCGGAAAGGGCCCACGGTGTTTCCCCGTGGCGGATAAGGAAGAGTTTGCCATGCATAGTGCTCATAATTCTTTAATAAAAGAATTTTTTGAAAAAGAAAAGATTATTTATGCAGATGACCTTATCATCAAGGATCTCTTACATGTGCAGAAACGCTCTGCTAAGCTTAAATTAACGGTGAAGCAAAAATGGCAGGGAACCTATTTTTATAAAGAGATCGTGGGGCATATTTATCCTCAGATTTCTATTCAAAAGGTAAGCAAACAGATCGGTTATGGCATTTTTGCTGAAAAAGAGATCCCTCCCAATACGTATGTTGGAGAGTACACGGGACTCATTAGAAAGCGAAAACTTTGGGAAAAACTAGAAAATTGTTACCTTTTTGAATACGATCTTGATGAGTGGGTAATCTCAAAATTCATTATCGATGCAAAAAACCATGGGAACCACACCCGTTATATCAATCATAGCGACACCCCTAATTTAGAGCCTCTTGCTGTGGTGGTAGAAGGAACATTGAGAATTATCCTTTATACAACAAAAAAAATCGCCATAGGCGAGCAGCTCTGCTACGACTATGGCGAAGGGTATTGGAATCGAAGAATCAAACTTAGCTGTTAATTCCGAGCAATTCCATTTCAAATATGAGAGTTACATTTGGCCCAATCACATTGCCAAAACCAGCTTCACCGTAGGCTAAATAAGAGGGGATAAAGAGTTGCCACTTATCGCCGACATGCATTTTTTGAAGAGCTTCTGCCCAGCCTTGGATAACCCGGTTTACAGGGAATACCGCAGGACGTCCTGCATCATAAGTACTTTCAAAAACTTGCCCGTTAATCGAGCTCCCTTTGTAATGAGTAGATACCACATCTAGAATTGTAGGAGATGGGCCTGTTCCTTTGGATAGGATTTTATATTGCAGCCCAGATGGGAGGGTCATAATTCCATCTTTTTGTTTATTTTCTACAAGAAATTGCTCTCCAACCTTTTTGTTTTCATCTGCCACTTGAGAAATGAATTGCTTTTGTTGAACTTCGATTTGACGGCGAAGTGCAATCATCAGATTTTTGATCTCTTCTTGCGGAAGTTTAGGGGAATGCCCTTCAGCTCCATCTTGAAAGCCTGATAGAAGAAGTTGGACGTCCATATCGCTAAATTGTTGTTTTAAATTTTTTGCCGTTTCAAACCCGATGCAATAGCTCACTTTTTCTTTTGAAGATTCCATTATTTTCTCCTGGTTTCTGGTTAAGCACGTTATATAGAAATGGTTCTTATGCCTCAAATAAAATAAAAATTTGGCCGTAAAATAAGATTAACGCAAAGGCGCAAAGCCGCGAAGACGCAAAAAGAATTAAAATATATAAATTTTTTTTGCGTCTTGGCGTCTTTGCGCCTTTGCGTTAAATAATATACTCAACTTTTAATCAATTCTTCTTCCTTCCCTTCTTTCCCTCTATCTGCTATCATCTCGTGTATGAAATTTGTAATTGATAAAGAACAGACCCTTTTAGAAGCTCTGATCACGATGAATCCTGATAGCTCCAAGAATACTTTGCGTGGATGGGTTGAGAAGGGAAGAGCGCTTGTGAATGGGAGGCCTTTATTAAGATGCAACGATCTTGTCTTAAAAGGAGATAAACTTTCTTTGGGAAATAGGGTCTCTTTTATCAATGATGAAATTAAAGTTATCTATGAAGATAAGCACCTCATTGTCATCGACAAACCAGAGGGATTGCTCAGCGTTTCCACAGATTATAGCGACGACAGCAATGTTCACCGGATTTTAAAAAATCGTTTTAACAAAAAAGTCTTTCCCGTTCACAGATTGGATAGAGAAACTTCTGGCGTGATGGTTTTTGCCTATAGCGAACTTGCAAAAGAGCATTTAAAAAAACTTTTTTATCATCATGAAATTACTAGAGAATATATTGCAATTGTCGAGGGGCATCTTCAAAAGAAAAAAGGAACCTGGGAAAGCCACTTAAAAGAAGATCCTACCTATCGTGTAAAAAGCGATCCTCTGGGCAAGCTGGCGATCACCCATTATGAGGTGATTTCTGAATCTCGCCACTTGACCACTCTTCGAGTTACTCTAGAAACAGGGCGTAAAAATCAAATTAGGGTCCATTGTTCTGAAGCAGGCAATCCTATTGTCGGCGATAAAAAATATGGTTCTACTCGTAACTCTCTAGGCCGTATGGGCCTTCATGCTCAAAAGCTTGGATTTGTTCATCCTGAAACTGGCAAGAAAATGCTCTTCGAAAGTTTTAGCTCTATCACTCAGTAATGTATTTTTGAAGAACGGTGGGCGAGAAGGGCATCGACAAGGACGAGCGCGGTCATAGCTTCACAAACAGGAAGGGCTCGGAGGGCAACACAGGGATCATGGCGAGAGCCTGGAGGAAGGGTAAGAGTAGCAGGGGAGCCGGAAAGGGTAGTTGTAGCCTGCGGGAGGGCGATGCTGGAGGCAGGTTTGAAGGCGACTCGGCAGATAAGGGGTTTTCCTGTGGTGATCCCTCCAAGGGTGCCGCCTGCGTGATTTGTCTCTAAAGGAAAAAGATCGTTATGCTCTGAGCCCTTCATTTTAGCAGAGGCAAATCCCTCTCCTATTTCAAAGCCTTTTGAGGCAGGGATAGAAAGAAAGGCTTTTGCAAGGTTAGCTTCTAATTTTTCATAGACAGGATCTCCCAAGCCTATTGGCAAGGCAGAGGTGGCAATTTCGATGATCCCTCCAATGGAATCTCCTTCAGATTTTGCTTTTTCTATAAGATCAAAAGAGGGTTCTTTGAGAGTAGCTGTAATGGTGATCTTGAAATGGGAAAGAAGCTTTTTTGCAATGGCTCCAGCTGCAACGCGACATGCAGTTTCTCTTGCCGATGCTCTACCACCACCTCGGTAATCGAAGATTCCATATTTTTCCAGATAGGTGAAATTAGCATGACCTGGACGGAGAAGATCTTTCATCGGTTCATATTTAGAAGAATCTGCATCTTGATTAAAGATGATAATAGAGATGGGGGAGCCTGTTGTTTTTCCTTCAAAAACGCCTGAATAGATTTCCGCAATATCAGGTTCTTTACGCGGAGAAGTAAGAGGGGAGTTACCCGGAGCTCTTTTTGCGAGCTCAAGATTCACATCGACATCTGATAACTCCAAGCCCGCCGGACACCCATCGATTACCACCCCAATTGCTTTTCCATGAGATTCTCCCCATGTCGTGATCCTAAAGATTTTCCCAAAGCTATTTGCTCCCATAGTAGGCGGAGTATACGAATTTTAGCACGAAGAAGAAAGAAAAAACATCCCTTTAGGTAACTCATCTTACGCAAAATGGTGACGCCAGTTCCTGGCTCGGAGGAGGCGGTGCATCTTTTCCGTGGGTTTCCACCCACGGCTAACAACTGCCATCGCTGACGCGATTTGATTACCGCTTTGCGGTTAAGATGAG